>CAVCPY010000285.1:0-2973 GCA_963604245.1 Eggerthellaceae bacterium | reverse complement strand
CTTTCGAGCGGTATATCTGCAGCGCCGTTATCGGGTCTTTTATGTCGTTACTCAGAAGGACGAAGTATCCGTACAGTTTCTTCGCCGACTCGCAGGCATCTTCCTTGACGGCGAACGCTACATCAGCACCTGGTGCAAATCCGGCATCCTCCACCGCATCAAACAAGGTTATTACGAAAAATCAACATCACAGCCATGAAAACCTAATCGACAACGGACACGGCTCCAATACCCCCGGCAAATGCTCCCCGGACGGCCGATACCACGAATGGAGCTACACCCGCGAAATCGCTGCAGCAGTAGTGCAGCACCTCCCGTGGCCAGACCGCTGGTGACAACCTGGCCGACAACCTCTACGCTGCCGCCAAACTCTGGCTCCCCAGCCACAAGATCCGCACCGACTACACCGACGGCGACCCAGACCTTGAAGCCGACTTCACCATCCTCACCGGAACCCTCTGTGCAGCTGCCCTCACTGAAAATCTGTTCCACGACAACGCCCAAGACCTGGCTTTCCTCGAATCCTACGACGGCAAACGGGCCATCGTCAACCTCTACGTCGAAGGTATAATCCAGTATTGTCTTCTTCGCCAAGATAATCCCCGAAAATCGTTAAATTTGCAAGTCAAACCGAGAATTGAGATGAAAGAACTGACGATAAACGACATAGAGACTATCATTCACCGTGACGAAAGCCGTGTCTTGGAAGTCAAGAAAACAACCGGCGAACTCATAGCGGGAATGCAATCAGGCTGTGCTTTCCTCAACACCGAGGGTGGGTGGCTCTTTTTCGGCATTCACCCCACCTCATTGAAGATTCTCGGACAGCAGGTGGTGGACAAGACCAGACAGGAGATTGCTTGGGAAATGTACAAGTTCTCTCCGGCAATAGACCTGTCGGCGCAATACATTGACATCCCGGGAAAGCCCGGCTACTATGTTATCGCCATTTGGTTCCCGGCTCCAGTGCCATTCGCTGCGCCGTACACATACGACGGCCGCCCCTGGTACAAGGTAGAGAACACCACGAAGCCTATGCCCCGTGAAATGTTTGACGAGCGCATCCGCCTCAGTGATCCTAAGATATTTAGCTGGGAGTTGACTCCGTGTCCGAGAGCCTCAATAAATGATATTGATGAAAAGACCGTAACCAATGCCATCAATGGAGGTATCAAAACCTGTCGCATCCCCGTTGAAGCCGCCGAGGCTACTTCGACTATCGACCGTCTGCGGCCATTCAATGTACTGACGCCAGATGATGGTCTTACCAACGCTGCTGTTGTTTTGTTCGGCAAGGATCCTGTCCGCTTTTTCTCACACTGCCGCGTCCGTCTGGCACGTTTTGAGGGTATGATTATGGACAAGTTCCGCGACCAGGCCGTCGTGGAGGCCAACCTTTTCCAGCAGCTTCAGGCAATCGAAGATTTCTGCCGCAAGCACATGTTCCTCTCCGGCGACCAGGATGATTTTGAAAGCAAGAACGAGCTGACTGTCCCTGTCAAGGTGATAAGAGAAGCCAGCCTGAACCTGCTGGCCCATCGGACGTGGTGGTCCGAGGCGATGACTCCCAGCGTGGCCATTTTCGACGACCGAATTGAATTCATGAATCCCGGAGCCTTTCCCATAGGGACAAATCCGGATGAGTTCCGCCGTCGTCCTCACTCATTGCCCATCAACGAGAAGATTGCCGGGGCACTTTTCAAAGGCGGCAAGGCCGAAGGTTGGGGTCGTGGCATACTCAATATATTCACATACTGCAAGGAAGCAGGACTTCCGGAACCGGAGTATGATTTAGTTACTTACTTTGTCTGCCTGACCATCCGGTTCAAGGAGCCTCTTGCACCATATTTGACCCTCCAAGATAATAGCTCACAAAATGAGCGATTAAATGAGCGATTAAATGAGCGATTGACTCCATCAGAGCAAGCAACGTTGGATATTATCAAGGCAAATCCCGGTATTCAGAGGAAGGACATAGTCACGGCTTCTGGTAAAGGCGATGCAACAATTGGCCGTCATTTGTTAGCCTTGATAAATAAGAAATTAATTGAACACAAGGGATCAAAGAGAACCGGCGGCTACTACGCCAAATAGCCCACACCATTTCCATCATTCCCTCACTTCCATCAGTTCTATCAACTGATGGAAGTTTTTTCTTCATTAAACTTGCTAACCTCGCCATATATCGCATATCTCCTGTGCTTGTATGCAGCCCACATCCTATCTCCGTAACAGAAGTACCACCACTCACCGGGATAATTGACAAATCCGGCATCGCGCATCGCAGCAAGCAAAATTTTCCTATTATTACGCTGCTCTTTCGTGATGCTCTGACATTCCGTTACGGTCTTTTCATTATGCTCAAGATACCGGGTGCCCATATCGAGAGGGTTGCCATGCTCATCGCACAGCGATAGGTCAACCGCACCGCCGGTCTGGTGGCCACTGCTTCCAACGCCAGCACTGATTCTGCCCAGGGCAGACATTATTTGCTCCCCACTGAACTCTGGATGTGCCGTGACAATCTCCTCTCTGTTCCGCACCCGAAGCTCCGCTTGCTTCTCCGGAGAACGATAGAGTTCATAGATCAGCAACTTTAACCCATATGTCAAATAGACCAAATCGGCCGCCCGTCCAAGTCGGTCTATCATTCCTTGTCTGGCATACCGGGACATCGCATCGGCAAAGACAATATTTCTTTTCTGCGTGGTACACAGCGCCTCGCCACTCTCCCTCACCTCCTTGCGATTAATGATCTCGGCAGGGAGAATCTTCCGTAGGCCTATGGAAATGAGAATATAATTGTAGATAACGCGAAGTGTCATAGGATGGCAACTTGCTTATTTATAGGCATGAGGTGCCAATAGCGGAATAAATGTACCTCTTGTAGCGGATTGTAATGTACCGCCTGTAGCGCGATCAAATGTACCACCTCAGAAGTGGTTGCGATGAGGTACTGCAAAGGTAAGATTA
>CAVCPY010000284.1:0-3304 GCA_963604245.1 Eggerthellaceae bacterium | reverse complement strand
AGTCGCGGAATTTGTTGCAGAAATCGACTGTGAGTTCGTCGAAGCTGCATTTGCCTTTGACGAAGATGTTGAAATGTTCATAGACTATGCGCCATTTCTTGTCGTGGCCGGGCAGGATGGAGTAGTAGTATTCAAGGACGCTCATCATTCCCTTGCCTTTGTCGAGAAATCCGTATTGTTCGTTGATGAGGGAGAGTTCCCGCTGGGCGCGGATGGCTTCGGCTTGTTTGAGTTTGGCTGCATTGACCCTGCGGTCCGCTGCTGTGCGCGGGCTTTTCATTATGTAGATGCCGAGGTATTCGCGGCGTGTCATCTGCATCGTGCGCGGGTTGCGTATTGCAGGGTAGAAGTCGAGGTAGAGGGAGATTTTGCCGCTGGCGTATTCCCGTCTGCGAAGTGTTACTTTAACTGCGCCCATTTTCTTTTCTGTTTGCGAGAAGGGTGGTTACTTCTTCTCTGTTGAAATATACAAAATTACCAAATTTTACACGCCCGATTCCATTCTCTTTGAAAATTGTGTAGAGGTGGTTGCGGGACAGGCCGTAGGTGTCGGTGATTTCCTGCATCGTGATGTATTTGCTCCTGTCGATGTTTGTGCCTCGGGCGTTGTCCCATTGGCGTCTGGAGACGTAGGTTATGCCGTTTCTGCGCTCTCTGGTGATTTTGTGATCCTTGCAGAAGTCGCTGATGGATTCGGTGAGCATCCCGGTCTGCTGCCGGAGCTGGTCGAAGGTGTACCATTGCTGCGGGTCGGAGAAGTCTTTGTCTTTGAAGTATTCTTCGATGCGGTCTTTGGGGTAGAAGTTTTTGCCGCCGATGACTAAGGGGAGTATCCCTTTGCGTTTGGCTTCGTGGTAGAACCAGCTCGGGCGGATGCCGTACTTGTCCATAACGTCTTCTTTGGAGAGGTAGTTGTCGAGGATGATGTTTTTCTGATCCTGGGCATCGGCGAGGGTACGGGCCGAGACTTTGTCGAGGTCTTCTCTGGCAATCCGGACGGTCCGGTCGGTGAAGCGCTTGAGCGGAATGGTGTTGATCTTTATGATGCGGTAGAGGGTGGTGCGGGATACCTGCATCAGTCTGGCCGCATCGGAGATGGTGAGGTAGTTTTTGTCAAGCAGGGCTTGGCGCTGGAGTTCTCTGACTTCCCGGGTGGTCGTCTTCAGTCTTTCGTTCCGCTTTCGCTGTTTGTCTGCAAGCGAGGAGCATCGGTGCGAGCAGTAGGCGGTCGTGGATGTTCCGGCGATGAATTCTTTGCCGCAGTGCTGGCAGATTTTGCGGTAGGTTCTTCGTTGTGTGTCCATAGCGAGTCACTTGGGCTTCGTCTACGATTTTTGCTGTCCATCTTTGTTCAAGGTTGTTCAACGTTGTCCAACCTGTCGAGTTCTTCGGCTGAGTGGTCGGTGAGGCGTGAAATCTTGTACCGCACAAGGTACAAATGCGGTACAAATCAAGACAAAAAAGCGTAGAAAAGCATTAAAATACCATAAAATGTTAAACAATTGCCTCGGAGATAAGAGGCTGATATTTAGTGCTTTTCTGCTTTATTTCTATGGATTTCGATATTCGGCTATTTTCCGATGCAGAATATAAGAAAATCGGTTAATCGCTTATAATCAAACACTTTGTAAATTTTGACATTTCACGATTGTCCCCCGTCTGTCCCCGTAATTTCGCAGGGGACAAATTTTCGGCAGAATTTGCTAAAGTTTTTCCGGGTTATTTCAGAAGCGCTGACAGCTCTTTGAAAATTTCAGCCACTTGGACGGTAGAGTGTTCAGTTATGCGATGATGTAGAAACGGGAAAACGACTGAACGGAGGTCTTATGTAAGGTGTTCAACTCTTTCTTGGGGAGAGTTGCCTGTACAGGCCAGATTTTTATTAAATTTGCAAAACAATGTAAGAGGGACGGATATTATGAGAGAAAAGGACAAGGCCATCTATCAATACAACGGCAGCTCTCTGCCCGTTGAAGATTGGGACTCTAGAAATGACGTGTCGTTTGACGACCTTGTGAATGTTGTCAAGCTGACGCATTCAGTTGCTCAAGCCGGGGCGGTAAAGGCTATTAACAGGATGCAGACGATGCGCAACTGGATTATCGGGTATTATGTTGCGGAGTTCGAATTGAAGGGAAGGGAGCGGGCTGAATACGGAGATAGATTGTTTGCCAAGTTGGCGGAACGCGTTGCAGTTAAAGGCTTGTCTCGGGAGATTCTTACATTGTGCCGTTCTTTTTACAGATACTATCCACAGATGTCTTGTCTTCTCGGAATTCAGTCACAGAAGTCCGAGCAAAATGGTGATTCGCTGAATCACCAATTCATATCATCACCTGAATCCATCATCTCAAAACTTTCTTTCACGCATCTCAGGATACTGCTTGCAATTGACGACCCCCTTGTCCGCTATTTCTACGAGCAGCAGTGTATGCGCGGAACCTGGTCCGTCCGTGAATTGCGTCGCCAGGTTGCAAGTAACCTGCATATAAGAGTCGGGCTGAGCAAGAACCCGGAAAAATGCCTTGCTCTTGCTGCAGGAGAGGAAAACTCCGCACCCCTTATGGTCAGAGACCCATATGCGCTTGAGTTTCTCGGGCTCAGGGCTAAAGATGTTGTGACTGAAACCGACCTTGAGAACGCATTGATTGCCCATCTTCAGGAATTTCTCCTCGAGTGCGGCAACGGGCTGTGCTTTGAGGCCAGGCAGAAGAGAATCATCATCGATGACGAGTATTATTTCCCCGATCTTGTGTTCTACAGCCGTTACGGGCACTTCAGTCTTATAGTGGAACTCAAGAACGAGGCTTTCTCGCACGAGAATCTCGGCCAGTTGAATTCCTATGTGTCATACTGGAAAAAGAATGAGATGCGCCCGGGGGACAATCCGCCTGTCGGCCTTCTGCTGTGCACACAGAAAGGTGAGCAGATGGTGGAGTATGCGCTTGCCGGAATGGACAATCAACTTTTCGTATCTACATACCAGCTTCAACTCCCGGACAAGAAAACTCTCGAGGATTTCCTTCTGCGTCAGCTCGAGGACAATAAAGAACAGTAGTCAATCCAATAAAAAACATCACTAAAACCGCCGTCCGAAACAGTTGTCCGGGCGGCGGAATTCTTTTACAGAAAGGGGAGTGTTATGCTCCGAGCTTTGCGGAGGCGAACATGTCGCCGGACTTCTCGCCGGTGGCGGTGTTGACGTAGAAGTACTTGAAGAACACCTTCGGCGCTCCTGCGCTGACCGCTCCGTGTACCGCCTCGTAGTCGGCCTTGATGTCGTAGTCCTCGGCGGCGATGGTCC
>CAVCPY010000283.1:0-4802 GCA_963604245.1 Eggerthellaceae bacterium | reverse complement strand
GAGAGGTCGATGGACCTGATGGCTTTGAGGGCCTCGCCCTGGCCGCACTTGACGCCCGTTATGATCTTCTGCCCCTTGGCGATGCAGGTTTCAAGGCTCTTCATCAACATGCAGTGGTGATTTTGACACACACCTTTGTTTATATGAGACTTTTGCCTTTCAGAAATTGAAACAGTCCAACGAAATAGATTCCGTGATTGTCCCGATAGGGCATTATGTCATCTTTGACGATTACGATTTTCTGGAATGAGTCCTCTATGCGCAGAAGCGAATTCAACTCCTGCTCCCGCTTGTCATCGTCCGGAATTTCATAAGCGGATTGGATGTAGTATTTTTCATTTCCATCGGATGCTATGAAGTCCACCTCATACTGCTTGTATTCGGATTTGCCGTCCTTCATGACACGATGTTCCACCACTCCGACATCCACGGCATAGCCGCGGTGTATCAGTTCATTGTAAATCACATTCTCCATGAGGTGCGTCGGTTCAAGTTGTCTGTAATTCAAACGGGCATTCCTGAGCCCGACATCCACGGAGTAGAATTTCTTGATATTCTCGTAATACTTATTACCCTTGATATTGTAACGGCGAGCTTCGCTGAAGAGGAAAGCTTCTTCCAAGTAGCCTATATACTTTGAAACAGTGTCATCAGTTATTTTTATCTTCCGGACACTTGCCAGAGTATTAGTGATGCGTGTCGTATTGGTCAGTGACCCTACCGAAGAACTTAAAGCATCGGCGATTGCCTCCAATGCATCCCTGTTCTCGACATTGTGTCTATCAACGACATCATCCATATATGTTTTCTTCCAGAGCGTCTGAAGGTATGTCGTCTTCTGCTGGACCGTCTTCATCTTCCTCAGAGCGGGGAGACCACCATAGGTATAATACTCCCTCCAGAGTTCGTTTTCCGATTCTTCTCTTCCCTGGCAGAATTCCTTGAATGTAAATGGAAGCAGGTTGACCTCATCCGTCCTTCCGCGGAAGATGGTGTTTATTTCTCGGGAAAGGAATTTGGAGTTGCTGCCGGTGATGTACACATCCACATTGGGGCGCTTGTTGAGCCCGTTCACAATCCTTTCAAATCCTTCGACTTCCTGTATTTCATCCAGAAAGATGTAATATGCTTCCTCCTCGCTTGTGATTCTGGAATAGAGATACTCCTTGAGTTTCTCGCGGTCAAGCAGCTTTGAGGGCGTCGAGTCATCTTCTGCATCAAATGAAATGCTGATGATATGGTCTTCCGGCACTCCCTGCTCCAGAAGATAATTCCTATAAATCGGGTCCAACAAGAAGGACTTGCCGCATCTTCTGGGTCCTGTTATTGCTTTTATCTGACCGTTATCGCGCCGTACGATCAACCGTTCAAGATAGATGTCTCTCTTGACAATTACATCCATAATCCTATCCATATTCGAAGTTTACTGCAAATTTACAATAAAATTCTAAAATTCATCAGATACTCGTAGCTTTATCATATGCAAGCCACTGTGGAGTGGCCGTTTTGACACACACCTAACTTTTTCGTAACCACTCAGGTGCCCAAGCCATAGCCAAGCGGCCATAAGCTCACGATAAAGATGATTCAAACGATGGTACCACGCTCCGGCAAGGGTTGCAATGACCCGAAGGACCTCGAAAGGGTTCTGCCCGTTCTTGACCGCCGTCTGTATGACGTAGGCGACGGTGGCGTAGTTCTCGACGCCGGTCTCGGTTTATAGTCAGGTCAGGGGCACCTGAGTAGTTACTCGCGAAGTAAAATCGATAATGAGGTATTGAATTTGCATCACAGGTGATGCTATGATTGTATATTTTTCCGGAACTGGCAACAGCAAATATGTTGCGCAGCGCATTGCCGAGGCGCTTGGAGACCGGTCAGAATCAATAGAGGGACTGAATCCCGGCATCACGCTTACGGATGGGAAGCTATTCGGCATCGTCACTCCCACTCATTGGTGGGAACTGCCGTTCCTTACGAGGCGGTTTCTGGAGAGGCTGACGCTTGTCGGCGCAGAATACACGTTTCTTGTGGCAACTTACGGCACAACGCCGGGCTGCTGCGGTGAGGATGCAAGTCGAATTTTAAAACGCCGAGGAATACGCCTTTCTGCATCTTTCGGAGTCCGGATGCCGGACACTTGGACTCCTATTTTCGATTTGACGGATGCCGCCAAAGTCTCCGGAATAAACGAAGAAGCCGAAAAGTATATCGATTATGCAATTGAGCAGATTCAACGCAGAGTCTCAGGCAACCATACCTCGCCACGCCTGCCTTATGCGTTCAGAATTTTCACCGACCCGCTTTTGAACTCCGAGCGTAAGACGAAGAATTTCCATGTGGAGGGGCAGTGCATCGGATGTGGACTATGTGCAAGGAAATGCCCTGTGCAAGCGATTGAAATTTATGATAATAAGCCGGTCTGGGTAAAAAAGGAATGCGCGCTGTGTTTCCGCTGCCTGCATCATTGCCCCAAGTTCGCCATACAGTACGGAAACGGCAGGACCAAACTCCACGGCCAATACCGAAACCCGCACGTAAAAGTATGAAATCAGATGTCTGCGGTCATAGCTGGCGGCATCACCCGTGCCTACAGCAAGGCTGTCCAGATCGGAGACCCGAGGACCATCGCCGCCGGTGAGAAGTCCGGCGATATGTTCGCCTCCGCAAAACTCGGAGCATAGCATTCCCCCCCCCTGTAAAAGAATTCCGCCGCCCGGACAACAGGGTCGTCAATTGCAAGCAGTATCCTGAGATGCGTGAAAGAAAGTTTTGAGATGATGGATTCAGGTGATGATATGAATTGGTGATTCAGCGAATCACCATTTTGCTCGGACTTCTGTGACTGAATTCCGAGAAGACAAGACATCTGTGGATAGTATCTGTAAAAAGAACGGCACAATGTAAGAATCTCCCGAGACAAGCCTTTAACTGCAACGCGTTCCGCCAACTTGGCAAACAGGCAACGCTCCACAAGAAAGCCGTAATATGTATAATTCTTTCCGTAGTATATCTACGGAATCTTTGGCGGAACGATGATAATTTTGCACCGCATTGAGACCCAAAGTATAACGTTAGGAATCCATAACAATTATGAGAAAGATTATTTACGCCCTTGTCCTGCTGGCAGTATCATCGATGAGCCTTATCGCTTGTGCGCAGGGCAAGACATCAAAAGAACAGAGCAACATGAAAGAGAACAAGAAAGTATTGGTAGCGTATTTCTCGCGGACGGGTGAGAACTACAGTGTGGGAAACATCACGAAGGGCAACACGCAGATTGTTGCCGAGATGATAGCAAAGGAAACTGGCGGCGACCTTTTTCAGATAGAACCCGTCGTGGCCTATCCCGACAACTACGACGATTGCGTGGCTCTTGCCAAGAAAGAGCTGGGCGACAAGTCACGTCCTGCGGTGACAGGCGACGTGAGGACGGAGGATTATGATGTGATCTTCGTCGGCTATCCCAACTGGTGGGGAGATATGCCGATGCCCGTCTATACCTTCCTTGAAAAGCACAACTGGCAAGGCAAGACCATTATTCCGTTCTGCACCCACGAGGGCAGCGGACTGGGCAGCACGGCGAGCAAGTTGCAGTCGGCCTGCAAAGGTGCCAATGTGCTGAAAGGTTTTGCCATTTATGGACACACGGCACAGAACGACCGCAAGGAAACTGAGAAGTCTACCAACAACTGGCTGCACGGTCTGCAGTTGGAACAGTAAAGGAACTGTCAAGAGATCAGCAAAGAATATGAAACCCCACATTATCTGCCATATGATGGCATCGGTGGACGGTCGCATCGATTGTGACATGACCGAACAGATTGACCCTTCCAATGCTTATTACGATGCGTTGGAGCAACTCGAATGCCCCACGACCATAGAGGGACGGGTAACCAAGCAGATACACTTTGCCCTGCCCGAGCCTTTCGTAGCTGCATCGCCCGAACCTATCGGCCATACCGCCTTTCATAAGGCTGCCGGAAGCAGTCGCGGCTATGATGTGGCCGTTGATACGCACGGCAAACTGCGTTGGCCAAATGCACAATACGGTCGGCCGCAGCTCGTCATCGCTTGCGAGGATTGTCCGAAGGAATACTTCGACACGCTCGATGCTCAGGGCATCTCTTGGATAGCAGTCGGGAAGAATCGCATAGACTTGGTGAAGGCCGTAGACATACTGAATACGGAGTTTGGCGTGGAACGCATCGCCGTCGTCGGCGGAGGACACATCAACGGAGCCTTCCTTGCCGCCGGACTTCTTGACGAGGTAAGTCTGATGATAGGTCCCGGCATTGACGGTCGTAAAGGTATGGCAGCCGTATTCGACGGCATCGACGAACCTAACCGTCCTGCCACCTTGCTCCAGCTGCAATCGGTAGAGCGTATGGGCGACACTGTTTGGATGAGATATAAAGTATTGGTTACCTGGACAAAAAGTAGGATGATTTGACAGCTATTTTTGCCGGGTGGACAAAAAGTAGGATAGAAGGGCAAAAGTCGGGCGCGAGGAGGGCCATTTTCCAGAGCCCCCCGCAGCGCCCGATCTTTAGCCGCCGGAGGTCGTATATTCCGGCGGCGGTGCACCCACTCAATAGTTTCGTAGAATGTGCTCGTCGAGGAGCTTCTTGCGGTTTTCCCGACTGATTCCCGCATGCACTCTAACCTTGGTCTTGAGGTCGGAAAACAGCCCCTCCAGGGCGTTGTTCGTGTTCGGAAGCCCCGTCTCGGGATGGTCGTAGAACGTCCACAATAGAGGCATGTTTCGCTTCAAACTGAAGTACGCGCTCCGCAGCCGGGGT
>CAVCPY010000282.1:0-6662 GCA_963604245.1 Eggerthellaceae bacterium | reverse complement strand
GCCGGCAATGACAGGAAAGTCGGGGCCGGCAATGACAGGAAAGTCGGGGCCGGCAATGACAGGAAAGTCGGGGCCGGCAATGACAGGAAAGTCGGGGCCGGCAATGTCAGTCAAAATGCCGGTTTGTAAAGAGGGGAGGTGTGCGCTATATAAACATTTTTTCTCCCGGCTTGTCTCTTTCCCGGAAAAAACCTACCTTTACGCAGTTAGTCAGTATTACCTATGGAGACAAGAGAAAATTTTGGCGGCCGCGCAGCCGTCATTATGGCTTTTGCCGGATCGGCAATCGGCCTCGGAAACATCTGGAGATTCCCTTATATGGTGGGCGAATACGGTGGCGCCGCATTCGTGCTCGTCTACATCCTCTGTTCTTTCCTGCTATCCCTGCCGATTTTCCTCGCAGAGTCCGTGATTGGCCGCCGCAGCCGCGCCAATGCCATCGGAGCAGTGAAAGCTCTTGCTCCCGGCACCGGCTGGAAAGTCCTCGGAATCATCTCTATACTCGCTCCGACCATCATCGTCTCCTACTACAGCGTAGTCGGAGGCTGGGCCTGCGAATACCTCGTGAAATCTTTCGGCCTCCACTTCGGAGAATTTATCCCCTCCGGCTGGAAGGTCTTGATTTATAACACTGTCTTCCTAGGAATCTCCGCAGCCATCGTCGCTTTCGGCGTCAAGAGCGGTATCGAGAAATTCAGCAAACTATCCATCCCCGCTCTTTTCGTGCTCATAGTATTGATAATGATTTACTCCCTGAATATGCCGGGCTCAGAAAAGGGCGTGGAATACCTCCTCAAACCGGACTTCTCCAAGCTCACGCCGAAGACCTTTGCCTTCGCCCTGGGCCAGAGTTTCTACTCCCTCTCCCTCGGGATGGGCATCATCCTGACCTACTCCTCCTACGTGAAGCGAAGTGAGAACCTCCTCTCCACCGGCGCAGGAACAGCTGTCGCCGACCTGATGTTCGCCATACTCGCCGGCTTCGCCATAATGCCGGCCGTATTCGCCTCCGGCATCGAGCCGAGCTCCGGTCCGGGCCTCATCTTCCAGACCCTTCCTAACGTGTTCATCAGTATGGGCGCGACATCCTCCACGCTTCTGAGCTCCATAATCTCCGCCATCTTTTTCTTCGTGATGATCATCGCTGCGATGACCTCCACCGTTTCCCTCATAGAGGTACTTGTGGCCTATCTCATCGAGGAACGGCATATCAGCAGACGCCCCGCGTGCGCAGCCGCTTTCGCCATCATCTGGGTTCTGGGACTCATCAGTGCGTTCAGCCTCAATGCATTCGGCGTCATCGACGCCTTCTCCTCGAACATCCTCCTTACCGCAGGTGCCATCCTCGTAGTCCTCTTCGTAGGCTGGAAAATGAAGCGCGAGGATGTCCGCGACGAGCTCACGAACGGCGGCACCGTGAACACCCGATGGTTCCCTGCCCTCTACTTTGCCATCCGCTACCTCGCTCCCGTGGCCATCCTCATCATCTTCCTCTCGAATTTCCTGAAGTGACGCCCAGGTACATATTTGAGAAACCGGTGTCGAGACAGATCAGTTCTGTGGAGAAGTTGCCGTCCTGCGAAGGCGGCGGACATTGCGGTTCATAAGGTGACGGCCCAGATAGCGATAGAGGAAGCCTTTGAGAGGAGAGAACGTCTGATGATGCTCACGCAGAAGTTCATCGGGGGATGGGTAGATGCCGAAGTCGCGCAAGATGCCCTCGCTCTGGATATAGGTGGAGTTGTGGTCGAAGTCGACAGCAGGATGCCTCAAATCCTTGACTGCCACGCCGTAGCCGCAGAAAGCATGGCATTCGGGAAACTTCCGCTGCACGGCGGCAAGATACTCTGAGTCGAGAATGAACGCCTCAAGCTCGTGCCATTCGCCTTCGAGCAGAACCTCCACCCAGGAGTGGAAAATCTCCCTGGGAGCACCCGCATAGACGATGCCCGTCATCGCACCCTTCTGCAGTTTCTTGTCTATCGTGAAACCGTGTACCCGACAGGGAATCCCGCAGCTGCGCAGCAGGGCCATGAAGAGAGTCCCCTTGGTGTTGCACTGTCCGAAGCCGTCCGAGAGGACCTTGGAGGCGGAGATGTCGTCCCCGGTGTTGTAGCCGAAGAGGATTTCATCCCTGACATAATTGTAGATTGACCTGATTCTCTCGAACTCGGACCCGTCACGCCACTGTCGGGACAGCACCAGATCCTCGATCGAGGGTGAGCGATAGTCCAGCATCGGAGTCTCGCGGAGATATTTGTCCATACTGTTCATCTGTGCAAGATAGTAAAAAAAAAGAACTTGAGCCTGCGGCTCAATACCCTGAAATGAAGGTCAGCATGGATGGCCGCGACCGGGCCAAAGACAACATCTGGATAGAAAGATTTTGGAAAACGATAAAATATGAGTACATTTACATCCAGCCGGAGGAGTCCGGCACGGACTTGTTCCTTGGAATCAAGGCATTCTTAGATAACTATAACTATCACCGTCGTCACCAAGGAATCAACCGTACAGTGCCAAGCAAGCACTACCTCCGGTCGGCTGCTTGGGTTTAACTAAGAAAAGGAAGGAACCTGTTTAAATATCGGTAGTATTGCATATGAACTCACCCCGAACCCTCCTTATCGTCTGCGCTTTACCGTTACTTTTCAGTTGCGGGCAGAAGGAACCAGACCCCACGCCTCCGGTAGAAGCCAAGACATATCCCTTGACAGTAAGCGTCTTGGGAGAAGGGACGGTCGCCGAAAGAGTGGTCTCGACAAGGGCGGATTACTCATCGGGAACCGTTGTCGAACTGACTGCCGATCCTTCCTCCGGCTGGAGGTTCTCCAGATGGGAGGGAGATCTTCAAGGGGACGCGAACCCATCTGAAATTGAGGTGACATCCCCGAAAACGGTCAGTGCCGTCTTTGAAAAACAGAATTACAGTTTCAATGTCAGGATTGTCGGGCCGGGAGTCGTGGATGAGTTTCCGTCCGAAGACACCAAGGCGACATTGGCCTATGGGACAAAGGTAAGGCTTGTCGCCGTCCCGTCGGAAGGTGCGGTGTTCAAAGGATGGAGCGGAGGCATTGAGAGCGGGGAGGCTGAAATAGTATATTCCGTCAGCTCTTCGGAAGACATAATCGCCACCTTTTCTTACGACAAGACGGCGCGCAGATACGACCTTCCGGACCTGTATCAACCGTCAAGCTACAGAAAGCAGATGTACTACGGTATAGACTTCGAACATTTCACATCCCAACTGACGGGATATTCGGCGCAGGACTACGACAGGGACGGCTACGTTGACATAATCACCTGCATCTCAAACCATTCGTACGAAAGGAACAACTTCTGCTTCTACAGAGGAATGCCTGACGGTTCCTTTAAGAAAGACGAGGTGAACAGTGGCAAACTGTTCGCCCCTTGCAGCAACCGGAAATCAGTGTACGGGGACTTCAACGGTGACGGCTTATGGGAATGTCCCACCTATTGTGGATGGAGCATCCAGATGGTCAAGTACAGCGGCGGTGAATTTGTGGATGTGACCGGCCGATATATCAATGACGAGGACAATTCGGAGATGACGGGGCCCGCGATGGTCTATATTGATTTCGAAGAAATAGACGACGAACTATACCTGACAGGCCGCCGTTACCCGAACACGGAGAAACTGTTTGCCGCAGGACGTGGCAGGTTCGTGAAAGTTGAAGAAAACAAGACGCCGGAGCGGATTGTAAGGAATAATGGTTTCGTCCTCTATTCGGATTCCGAAGGCACGTCCGGTGTCTGTGTGGAAACGCAGTGCGGAGAGAGTCCATATTCTGGGAATGCCTGCATAAAATTTCAGAACTGGAAAATCTGGCAAGGATGTGAGTTTGTCTTCAACGAGGGTCTGCAGAACGGGTTGGATATCTCCAAGCTTTACGATGATGATTACGCATTGGAATTTTATATCAAGAACAGCGATCCCACCCTGGAAATACACTTCACGTTCCAGTCGATTCTTGATTATGATTCCTGGACCGTGGTCGACTATGGCAAAGACATAAGGTTTGACGGCGAGCTTTCGTCAGGAGAGTGGACGAGAGTCATCTGTCCGTTGAAAAACTTTAGCTGCGGTCCGGAATGGTCATCGGAAAATTATTGGAAGAAACTGGACCGGCTGACTTTCTGGACAGCATCAGATGGAAGAAATGATTTTTACCTCGACGAAATCCGTATCAGGAAGATACTCTGAACGATGCCGATGGCAATTAACTATCGTATGCAGAGCCATTTCCACACAGGCATTACCTTGACGGATACGTCTCCCTCTGTTATATCCCTCTCATCAGACATCGTGATAATCAAACCTCTATATTCAGGATATGCTCTAAGGAATTTCACCAATCCTCCGACTTCCCGATCGTACGTGGCAAGACTGTCGATGCCATATGAGACTTGTATGGCAAGTTTAGCTTCCGGGACACAAAAGTCAACCTCTATATTTTTATTGTAATAGAAGAGTCTCGTCTCCTCCTTCGTGCTTGTGTACTTAGTGTTCAGAGAAACCGCCACAATGTTCTCCAGTAGTTTGGTCTCACCATCAATCAGAAAAAGGTTAAGAATCCCATTGTCCATAAAGTAACGCTTACGGATAGTCTCCCGCTCAGAAAAAGGAGATACCAGATTGGGCAGAGAGAACATCAGAAAGGCATCCTCCATAAATGACAGGTAATCCTTAAGGGCGGGCAGGCTTAGACTTTCTCCCGAGGAAACAATAATATGTCTGAGCCTCTGTAATGAGCACGGCTGCATCACATTGTCCGCCAACTTTCTGACCAGAAGCCTCAACGCTCCCGAATTCCTTATCCCATTCCGCTCCACGACATCCCCCAGAATGACCTTTTGATACAAAGAACTCAGCCATTCCCTGCTGTCGAGAAGATTGAAAGACTCCGCAAACCCTCCGGAATGTAGATATTTCGTAAAAGCGCGTACCACTTTGGATACTGTTACTGAATCATAAAGCCAATTTCTGCCAAGGGAAACACCTTCATACGACAGATACTCCTCAAAAGAAAAGGGGAAAATATCCTTAGGGACATAACGTCCCCCCAACGTCGTGGCGATTTCGGAGCTCAGCATTTTCGCGTTGCTCCCGGTAATCATCACCCTGTATTTAGAATCAGCAAGCCTTCTGGCGAACTTTTCCCATCCCGCGACATTCTGAATCTCATCCAGATAGACCAACGGTTTGGCTTCACCGAAGAGTTGAGAATAGGCATCCAGCATCACACCAAGTTCTGAAGCCTTTATATTCGATATCCTTTCATCCTCAAAATTAATATAGATAATATCTTCCCGCCCGGCTTTACCCTCCCGGACGCGTTCCTGAATATCATAGTAAAGCAGGTAAGACTTACCGGCGCGCCTCGGCCCGATCAATACATAGCAGACCCCCTCATCGAAGGTCACATTCCTATCCTGCACCTGATAGTTTAATACTTCCCTCTGTTTTTCCAGAATAATCCGTTTGATCAGTTCTATGTCCATAGCACACGATATTAAATATAGTTTCGCAAAAATAAGAAAAAATTCTAACTATACTTAACATTTCTGGAAAACTCCCCGGAAAGCGCAAGATGCCCGATCAAGTCGGGCATGACAAAGGAAGGGTCGGGCATGACGAAGGAGGGGTCGGGCATGACGAAAACCGTCATTGCCGGCCTGCTCTCCCCGTCATTGCCGGCCCCGACCGGCAATCTCTTCCCTGCCCACAGCAAAAGATGCCCGATCAGGTCGGGCTGACGAAGGAGGGGTCGGGCATGATGAAGGATGGGTCGGGCATGACGAAAACCGTCATTGCCGGCCCCGACCGGCAATCCCGCCCGCGCCGTTATGGTGTACGACCACAGTGGGATGTGTGTTTCTACCTGTGCTGACTGTTGGCGGCACGAAGGTCGGCAAGGGAGACATTCTCGTTTCTGTAGCGGGCGTCAGGGTTCAGCTCTCCACGTGAAAGAAGCGGGTCATCCTCCACCTTGGCGAAGCGGATAGCTTTCTGCGTGCAGCTCGAAGTCGCGTTCATTGAAGCGGTAGCGGCAGGTGCCCTCAAGGCACAGGAGGTGGGCGAGATATCCCTCTTCCGAGTCAAGCGGAACCTCTCCTATCCTGTGGGTGACCATTATGTCTTTCTGTCCTTCCATAAACGAGCATAGACTTATAGTCCACGAATATACAAATTCCCGGTCTTCTGTGCAAAGACCGGAAACATTACAGATTCTTTCCGAAGAATTCCGTCAGCTTGGCTACCGCCTGGTCGACATACTCAGGGACATAATACGTCTTGATATGCGTGGCTCCGGGGATGAGGAACAGTTCCTTGTTCTGAGTTCCGGTAGCGCGGCTGTAGCACTGCTCGGTCATATAGAACGTGTCGGCAAGGCTGCCGGCAATCATCAGCAGGGGCTGGCCTATGAGCTGCATATTCGCGCCGGCATCGAAGGCAAACAGATCGACCAGACTGCTCTTGGTGTAGCGGAAGGTGGAATTAGGATGAGCGTGGCTCTGAAGGTAATAGGTATAACCGTCGCGGTAGAGGTCGAAAGGGAGTCCCGCCGCCTGTTCCGGTGTCACGCCGCTCATATCGCCCACATATTCTATCTCGCCGCCTTCGGCTTCCTTCTGACGGG
>CAVCPY010000281.1:0-8013 GCA_963604245.1 Eggerthellaceae bacterium | reverse complement strand
AATCTACCTCGATATGGATGTCCCTGTCCCGACAAACGTCACCTCGTTATGTGTTAACACGGGAATGTAGGTTTTAGGATTCCAACCGGATTTTGGCCCGGAAAAGTTTTACACTCCACCCTAAAGGTGCAAATGTGGTACAAATATAGCGAAAAGAACCGTAAGAAACAATAGGTAACGATAAGTATGAAAATGGGAAATGCTTTGTTTTAGTGAGGTTTGGTCGGTGATGCTTGGGGGATGGGGTGGGGTGTCAAAGAGTGTAAAGAATCTTTACAACGGATGTAAAATTTCTTTACACTTTCTGAGCGGGGAGAAAGGATAAACTTTTCAGAGTCAGGGGATTGGTCTTTTTGGCACGCCCGATGCTTGTTCCTTTCTGCAGATAATAAAAAAAGGAATATGAGCAGTTTTATCAATTTCTTGAAGCGCAACAAGCTTTACAGCGCAGTCAATCTTCTGGGACTCAGCCTCTCGATGGCGTTTGTCCTGCTTCTGGCAGTGTACGTCAGCAGCCAGTTCGGCATTGACTCATTCCACAAAAACGCGGACCGGATATATGTGATAGCCCAGAAAGAGACCTTTTCGACAGGATACTGGATGTCTCGCCATATGAAGGCCAACTTCCCGGAGATAGAAAAGGCCGCTTCATATTCCTGCGACGGGCTTCAGGAGTACAAGATCGACGGCAACACCGTGAACGCCGTCACCTCATACGCCGACTCATCGTTTTTCGATATTTTCAGTTTCCCTCTTGTGGAAGGGGACCTCGAGCAGTGGAAGGCTTCCATAGACGGAGTTCTTGTCAGCGAATCATTCGCCAAGGCCCACTTCGGGGACAAGGACCCTGTCGGCCGGAAGATCGGATTCGATGGGGCTGACTCGAGGGTGAGTACCCTGACTGTTTCCGGAGTATTCAAGGACATCTGCAACTCCATCATCAAGCCGTGCGACATATTCCTTCGCGGAGAGATTTCGACCATCACCAACGAGGCGAACGACGAGCGGATGTCCAACGCCGGGTCCTCCACTTGTTTCGTGATGGCTTATCCGAACGCGGACCTTCCGGAGAGGCGCGCGGATATTCTCAAATGGTGCCGGGAGAATTTCTGGACATATTCATCAGACTATGACGGAGAGGAGAATGACGTGAAAATCATTCCTTTGCGGGATGTCTATTTCCTGTCGGACGGCACCGAGGACTACACAGACAGTCTGATTCTGGGCAACAAGACGACCGTGATGCTGCTCGCCGGAGTGTGCTTCCTGCTGCTGCTGTTCGCCATCCTGAACTATGTGAATATGACTACGGCGCTTTCCGGCTTCCGTGCGAAGGAGATGGCCACAAGACGGCTTATCGGCGAGACAAAAGGCGGAATATTCCTGAAAATGATCGTCGAGAGCACCATCATCTGCGCTGTCGCTATGCTCATCGCCATCCTGCTTGGCGAGGCCATCGCCCCTGCGGCCTCTATGGTGCTGAGCTATGACATCTCCATCTTCAAGGCAGTGTCTCCGGCAAGCGTTCTTGTCTGCGTCCTGTTCACGCTTGTGACCGGTGTCGTGGCCGGCCTGGTTCCGGCTCTCATCATCCAGAAGGCCGAGCCGATAGAGATCGTCCGCGGAACGCTCAGACTCAAGACAAAGACTCTCTACAGCAAGGTCATCATCGTCATCCAGAACGTTATCTCCGTGGTAATGCTTGTGACGGCGTTCACGATGTTCCTTCAGATCCGCTCGATGATCAGCGCCCCTATGGGTTACAACACCAAGGATCAGATCACCATCGGCAACCAGTTCGCTCCGGCAGGTCAGTTGTCCCCGCTTATTGACAGACTTAAGGGAGAAAGCTGCGTGGAGGCGGTGGGGCTTGGTGAGGGATATCCGATGTTTATGACCAACAACTGGACGATGTCCACCGAAAGCGGGCGTGTGGCCTCGTTTCAGATGGTCAAGGGCGACAGCACTTACTTCAACATCCTCGGAATCAGGAAGAAACAGGACAATCACAGCCCGAACAGCTATTGGCTGAATGAATATGCCTACAGCATCTTGGGCATAGATGAGAGTGCGACGGAATTCACGATCAGGTCCAACGGGACGATGCACATAGGCGGAATCTACTACGACTTCAAGCTCAAGCCCCTGCTGGAGGAACAGCATCCTGCGTTGATTTACCAGTATGATGAATATCCAGCTAATAAATGGCCGTGGACGATTCTTGTGCAGACCACGCCTGATCACAAGGAGGCATTCTCAAGGGTCAAGGCTGTCTTTGACGAGATGTACCCTGACAAGATTTTCGATGGCAGCTATGTCGAGGATGACATCAAGACGCTGTTCGCATCCGAGAACAGGGTGCTGCAGATTATGGTCCTGTTCACCATCCTTTCCCTGCTGGTTTCGGCTCTCGGTCTCGTGGCGATGAGTTCGTACTATATGCAGCAGGAGCGGAGAACCGTCTCCTTGAAGAAGGTCTATGGCGCAGATTACAACTCTGTTCTGTGGGGTCTGGTTGCCGAGTTCATGAAGATGATAGGCGTGGCGTTCGTGCTGGCCGTGCCTGTGGCTTGGTATCTGATGCACACGTGGCTGAACGGCTACTCGTACCGCATCGGTCTCCACTGGTGGATCTTCGCCGCAGCCGGTCTCTTCATCGCCCTCATCGCCGCCCTTGCGGTTCTCCGGCAGGCCGTCCGTGCCGCCCGGACCAATCCGGCGGTGGAGCTGAAGAAAGAATAAAGTCCCCCGGAAGGATTGTTTTTGTCGTTTTAAGTTGTATCTTCGCAAAGTCAGTGAGTCCAGGCCACGTGGAGCTGAACCTCACTGATTTTGGGATCAAGTAAACCATCACATAATTAATACAAACTATTATTCAATTACTTATGGCTTACACAGAAACGACGAAGACCACTTATGGTCAGCGCGTAAAGAAATCATTCGGGGGCATCGGCACCGGTTTCCTTCTCCTCATCCTCGGCACGATCCTGCTCTGGTGGAATGAAGGCAGGGCTGTCAAGACTACCGGAATGCTCAACGAGGCAGCTGACGTGACAGTTGAGATGACAGACATAGGCACCATCGACCCTCAGTTCGACGGGAAACTCGTCCACGCTACCGGTATGACAGCCACGATCGACTCTCTCATCGACCCGGATTTCGGTGTCGGCGTCACGGCGGTCAAGTTTGTCAGAAATGTAGAGTACTACCAGTGGGTCGAGAAATCACAAAGCAAGACCAAGGACAAGGTGGGAGGCGGTCAGGAGACCACGACGACCTACACCTATGAGAAGAAATGGGTGGACTCTCCGGTCAGCTCTGAGGACTTCCACGACCCTGAGTATCAGGACCTGAACAGGGTCAGGATCGCCTTTGAGGATTTGAAACAGACGGCGGAGAACGTGACTTTCGGGGCCTACAGACTGTCCAAGAACCAGATCGCTTCGATCTCCGGCGAGCAGCCTTACCTCTTCTCCGGGAAGGACGCCGACAGGATCACCCGGGAACTCTTCAGGGAGGAATGCCGGATCGACACGACCCTTGCAGTGAATGTCCGCAGCAATGTGATCAGCTTCGGCTCCCAATCCGGCACACCGCAGGTCGGTGACGTTCGCGTCACATTCACAAAGGTGCTTCCGTCCGAAGTTTCCCTTATGGCCCGGGTCAGCGGCGACACGTTCGTGCCTTATACCTCCAAGAACGGCAAGAACTTCGATCTCCTTCAGATGGGTGCACGCTCTGCCGACCAGATGTACGAGGGACAGCATTCTGCAAATAAGATGTGGCTCTGGCTCCTCAGGTTCCTGGGAGTGTTCCTGGTCATCGGAGGCCTGAAGGGCATATTCGGATTCATTGAGACACTTGCTAAGGTGATTCCGTTCATCGCGAACATCATCGGCGCCGGCGTCGGACTTGTCTGCTCCCTCGTGGGCATCGCGTGGTCGCTTATCGTCATCGCCATCGCCTGGCTGGCCTACAGGCCGGTTCTGGGAATAACCCTTCTAGTGATAGCCGTCGCGCTTATCTTCTTCCTGTCCCGCAGGAAGAAGGCCGTGCCTGCGGCATAAAGTAACATTCACCTTTTTTTAGAAATTAATAAAAATGACACACTTAAGCATTATGAAAAAAGCGTTGGGAGCGGTTCTCGCTCTCACGCTCTCACTGTCTGTGAATATGCCCGCTCAGGGGCAGAATCTTCTGAACCAGCTGGGCAAGCGCGTCAAGGAAGCCACCACCTCTACTGGAGTGGACGAAGCCATCCGGAAAGGTGTGGACGAGGTCGGGAGTGCAGTTGAGAGAGGGGCTGTCTACTATGTCAGCGAGTCCGGCAACAACAAGAATGACGGTCTGAGTCCTTCGACTCCGCTCAAGAATATTCAGAAGGCTCTTGACATCGCTCCGGCAGGCTCCACCATCTATGTGGCCGCCGGCAACTACTACGGTCTTCTCCGCTGCGGAAATATCTTCGTCCGCAAGCCTGTGTACATCTATGGTGGCTACAACGATGACTTCTCCCGGCGTGACATCCTGCAATACCGCACTCTGGTCCAGCCGACTCCGGAGTCCAACGGTACCGCCAAGGCTCCGACAGTCCAGCTTGAGATCAACGTGGGCAAGTACGACAGCAATGCGGAGTACCCCAACGCCGAGGTTCTGTTTGACGGAATCATATTCGACCGCGGCAACTCGATTTCCTACTATTCCGGGAGCGACGAGAAGCAGAAGGGGCAGCCGGAAGGTGTAGAGACGACGAAGATGAATCCGATAGGAACGAAAGGTATGGGCGGTGCGGACCTCTCAAATCGGGAGACCTTCACAAAGGAGACCTGTATTCTCTATATGAACAACTCCAACGTGAACCTGAGCGTACATAACTGTGCTTTCATCAATGCTCCTAACCACGTGATCCTCGGTATTTTCAGAGGGTCAATGAATATCGACAACAACATTTTCGTAAACTGCAGGATGGAGGCGATGGATGTCCGCGGCTCGGATCCTAAGGTGAACTCGAAGATCGAATTCACAAACAACACGTTGCTGTTTATGTGGTCGTTCAAGCAGAATCTGGAGACAATGGGGTACGGATTCCGTTTCCAGCCGGGCACGGACTGCCACTTGGCGAACAATATCTTCGGCTGCTCGATGATGACCGCTCTCGACTACACCCATATCGACAGCGACAAGAACCGTGAGGCCACACGCAAGACCAGCGTGGAGAACAATGTGTTCTTCCTCAACAGGATGGGTGACATCTCAATTCCGGGAGGCGGTACTTTCATCAACATCAGCAGCGCTGACTTCTCGGATGTCGAGTATATCGACGTCGAGAGCGGCAACACGACCGTGCAGGATGCGAACATATTCAAGGGAAAGATTGACGAGGCTTACCTCAAGGGGTTCCTCAACGCCTCGTATTCCGCCGAGATGCAGCATAACCCTAATTCTGCGGTCAATACTTTCCGCTCGGCTCTCGGTATGAACCAGATCGGTACGATGACTTCTTCGGTCACGATGTACGCAAATCGCTACAATTGGGAGAAGGCGCTTCTGCTCTTCGGCGCGATGCCGGGGTACGGTGCACAGCTGCCTCAGTAAGTTTCTTTTAAGAGTCACTCAGAGTAGTGTGCGGCCGGGGACTGCAAAGATGATTCCATCTTTTCATCTTTGCAGTCCCCGGCCTGCTTATCACAGGCTCCAGGGGGTCTCGATGTCGGAAGGCATCCTCTTTGCAGTCCCCGGCCTGCTTATCACAGGCTCCAGGGGGTCTCGATGTCGGAAGGCATCCTCTTTGCAGTCCCCGGCCTGCTTATCACAGGCTCCAGGGGGTCTCGATGTCGGAAGGCATCCTCTTTGCAGTCCCCGGCCTGCTTATCACAGGCTCCAGGGGGTCTCGATGTCGGAAGGCATCCTCCAGTCGCCGCGAGGGGAGAGGGATACGGAGCCGACCTTCGGGCCGTCGGGGATGCAGGAACGCTTGAACTGCTGGGTGAAGAAGCGCCGCAGGAAGGTTGAGAGAGTGTGCCGTATGGCCTGCTCGCCGTATGTGGGGGTAAAGGCTTTCTTCGCAAGGAAGAGCAGTTTCTCCGCGCTGTAGCCGAAGCGGAAAAAATTGTAGAGGAAGAAGTCGTGCAGCTCATAAGGGCCCACGAGATCCTCGGTCTTCTGCTTTATGTTGCCCTGTCCGTCGGCCGGGATGAGTTCCGGGCTGATAGGCGTATCTGCCACGTCAAGAAGCACTTTGCGCACTTCTTCAGAGCCGTTGAACCTGTTGTCCGCGCCCCAGGCCACGAGAGTCCTCACGAGTGTCTTGGGCACGCTGACATTGACGGCATACATCGACATATGGTCACCGTTGTAGGTGCACCAGCCGAGGGCGAGTTCGGAAAGGTCGCCCGTACCGATGACAATGCCGCCCTCCTTGCCGGCTATGTCCATCAGAATCTGAGTCCTCTCGCGGGCCTGACAGTTCTCGTAGGTGAGGTCTTGCACGCTCTCGTCGTGGCCGATGTCGCAGAAGTGCAGGCGGGTGGCCGGGACGATGGAAATCTCCCTCGCCGTGACGCCCAGCAAGTCCATAAGGGAAAGAGAGTTGCTGTGCGTTCTGGCGGTGGTGCCGAAGCCCGGCATCGTGACGCAGATTATTCCCTTCCGGTCAAGCCCCATAGCATCGAAGGCGAGGACCGTGACCATCAGCGCGAGCGTGGAGTCAAGACCTCCGGAAATACCGATGACCGCCTTGTGGCAGCGGATGTGCTCCATTCTGGTGGTGAGCCCGGCCACCTGCGCGGAAAGTATCTCCCGGCATCGCGCGCCCAGCGCCTCCGCATCTCCCTGCGGGACAAAAGGATGCGGCTCTATGTGTCTGAGCAGTCCGGCCTCGAAATCCGTGTCAGGCGCTTCGCCCGCCTCAGTTATGACATATTCGGGCTTAGGCCCCTCGAAGCGGAAGGCATGCTCTTTGGCGCGGAGGGTGTCAAGCTTCTCGATATCGACATCCGCCATTATCGAGCGGGCATCCCGTCCGTAGCGTTCGCTCTCGGCGAGTACGCCCCCGTTCTCGCAAATCAGCGACGACCCGGCCCAGACGAGGTCCTGCGTGGATTCGCCATAGCCGCAGGAGCAATATACATAAGCCGCAAAAAGTCTTGAGGATGTGGATGATACAAGCTGGCGGCGGTATTCGTGTTTCATCAGAAACTCGTTGCTGGCGGAGAGGTTGAGGATAAGCTGCGCTCCCGCCAATGCCGCCCAGGTGCACGCAGGTACCGGTGCCCACAGGTCCTGGCAGATCTCCACGCCGATGAGCGTCTTCCCGAGCCGGAAAAGCTGACGACAGCCGAGGCGTACCTCCTTCTGTCCGGCATAGTCAATCATCACTCCCGCTTCCGGCAGCACTCTTGCGGACTCGAACCACCTCGGCTCGTAGAATTCGCCGTTGCCGGCGAGATAGGTTTTGGGCACTATGCCGAGAATCCTGCCGCTGCGGGCAATCACGGCGCAGTTGAAAAGCCTCCCGCAGTATTCGAGCGGCACGCCGAACGCCAGCAGGGAGCCGAGCGACGAGGTTTGCGCAAGGATTTCCTTCGCAGCCGCCTCTGCCCCCTCGATCAGGGTGCGCTGCCCGAAGAGGTCGGCGCAGGTGTACCCGGTCACGCTGAGTTCCGGGAACGCTATCACCGCAACGCCCTGCGCACCAAGCTCCGTGGCCATTCTGATTATTCGCGCAGCATTAGCCGCAGGGTCTGCCACGCTGACTTTCGGCATCGCCGCCGCCGTTCTGAGAAATCCGTAACTGTTCATCCTGTTCAAACTGTTTCAACCTTGCAAATATACGCAAATATAGATTTCTGCTGTTCTCCTTGCCGTAGCAATGCGATCGCGAAATGTCATAAAGCGCGCACATGCTCCTTGCTCCCTCCGAGGCGGCGGTCGGGGCCGGCAATGACGTGGAGGTCGGGGCCGGCAATGACGAGGAATAATCCCGGGGGCTTTCGGAGGGGTCTATGGATTTGC
>CAVCPY010000280.1:0-17655 GCA_963604245.1 Eggerthellaceae bacterium | reverse complement strand
TCACCTTTCCCCGAACATTTTCACAGATCGCTCCGTCATAGACCAGCCCCCAAGGATTGCTGTTGTGGCTTTTGATATTCATTTCCTGTGCGTTTAATGTGCCGGATACGGCCAACGCCGCAAGCAGCATGGTTGTAAGTATCTTTTTCATATTCAATTAATTTTATCGCAAAGATAAAGTCGCCATTTTTGTTTGCCCTTACCTGCATTCCGGCAAAAAATACCGCTAATGTGGAATTTATGGTTTCTGCAGTACCGGCGAACCTCCGAAAACTTCACTTTTTGCGGATTAAGAGGCTCATCCGCACTGCTGTTTGAAGGAGAAGACGGGTCGGCAACTCTCCTCCGATAGAAGAAGACGAAACGCCGCCTCGCGACAAGTGCGTTCGGCGGCGTTTCTGCGTATGGAGGAAAGATTATTTCGTAACGACGTCTATGACAGCGACATTGTCCTTGCCGGAAAGTTTGACTGCTTCTTTGCTGCCTGCCTTATAGACGATCATTGAGGCGATGGAAGCGGGCTTTATCTTGTTCAGGCTTTCCTTGTCGCATTTTTTGCCGTCGATGATATAAACCGTAGTCGTGTGCAGCAGCACTGCGGCATTTTTGAGTTCCTGTCCGTCGGTGCTGATCATATGGACCCTTAAGACCTCGCCATTGGCCTGGCCCGTAGCAGTGAGAATCTTGTAGTCGCTTACAGTCTTTCCGACAAGCTGGCTGCCATCGAACTTCTCCACTTTCTCGCCGTTGATGACGTACCTGTCAATCGTGTCTGCCGGAGATACAGCCACGGAGGCATTGAGAGCTAATGCGCACACTGCGCCCAAAAACATTGTTGTCAGCATAACTATTTGAATTAAAGTTTATTTCATCGCCATAATCGAGACCGCTTCCGCTCCTTGCGTGCGGCTCATCACATAGGAGCATTGGCTCCCGTCCATCATCAATGCAGTGAGAATCACCCGATTGCCCTCGGGTATGGCGGTGACCGACCTGATATTGTCCGTATCGAGGTTCATAATCTGCTGAATCCCCTCCGCCATCTCGATGCCGTTGAACCGGGACTCGCCGCCACGGATGCTCAACGTCAGGATCAATGCCAAGGAGGCCGCTGCCGCAAGCATTGTCCCCCGGACTACCGCCGAGCAGCGTCTGCGGGATTCCCCCTTCCGCACCAGATCGTCAAACTCTGCTGCGGAGTCTTCGGAGAGGTATGCCTTCTCAAGCTCCGCCAATGTCCTGTTGTCGCGTCTCATATTCATTGATTCTTGATAATTTGCTTCATTTTTCGCTTTGCCTTTGAGAGCAGTGACTTTATCACTGACTTGTCCTTGCCGGTCCTTGCAGCCATCTCGTCAAGCGACCAGTCTGTCTCCTCGCGCAGCCTCGTATATTCCAGCTCGGACGGTGTCAGAGTGTCGTACAGCTCTTTCCTGAGCCTGACCTCGTCCTGCCTCTCGACTTCGATGGAAGCTGATGTCCCTCCCGGAAAGAGATCGTCCACAATTACCTCAGTTTCAAGGCGATGCCTCCGGTAATGCGAGATGCAGACGTTCTTCGTTATCTTGACAAGGAGGGCTTCGGGATTGCGCACAGGGTAGCCTTTCTCGGAGAGGTTCCAGAAAGCGAGCAGCGCCTCCTGAACGATGTCCTCCTCGTCGATGGCCATATCGGTCGCCCGGCCGAAGCGCCTTGCCAGCGCCTTCAGTGTGCCGCTGTGTTCCTGCACGATATGTCCGAATTCCCGTTCTGTCATACTCCTTTCAAAGCGTCTTCACCTGTAAGTCGCAAAAAGAAGGCGAAAGTTAACGCTTATCCGAAAAAAAGCGGAGTTCCTTTTTGCTTTTCTTTCCTCTGACCATGGGCTACGCTTCATCATGGCAAGGGAGGAGTCAAGATGCATATTCTGATGGACAAAGGTTATGTCAAGTTTGATACGCTTTACTCCCATTTTCATTAGAATCATGCATGGTTTGTCACCAGAGCCAAGGACAACATGAAGTATGAAGTCGTTGATAGCCGCGAGGTTGATCCTCAAGCCGGGCTCATCTCTGACGAGACTATCAAATTGCGACAAATTTTCTGACAACATAATGTCAACAAAGCAAAATTTGTTCATTTTGTTACCTATGTTTATACGCCGTTACATAGAAATCGTTAAATTTGTGAGTTAGAGAAAAGCAACCATTTTTGATACTAACCTTACGTTCAGTATTTAAAAAGGAATTCTGATTATAACGACACTTACTAGCCTAAAGCTATGCCAATTTAGGAATATGGACAAGCAGAAATACAACAATTATCCGCTGGCAATCAGTCAAATACTGGGGCTAATTGAAGCGAATGACATCGCAATCCCGGAAATTCAGCGCCCATTCGTATGGCGTCGTGCCCAGGTGCGTGACTTAATGGATTCTCTTTACAAGGGTTATCCCACAGGCTACATCATCATCTGGAAGAATCCTTCGGTAAAGCTTAAGGATGGTTCTTTTTCTGAAGGGAAAAAGGTCTTGATTGATGGCCAGCAGCGTATTACTGCTTTGATGACTGCCATCGCCGGAAAGGCCATTGTTTTTGATGACTACAGCGAAGGCCGCGTGAAGATTGCATTCGACCCCTTCGCCGCAATTTCCGACAATCCTGATGCCGAGTTGTTTGCCGTACAGACACCGGCCCACTTGAAGGGTAAGCGTTGGATCCCTGATATTGCGGAGATTTTCAAGCCTGATTTCTCCAGCTTCAAGTTCATCCATCAGTATGTGGAAAACAATCCCGAGATGGACGAGGAAGAGTTGCACAAGGTTCTGGAAAGCCTCAAGAATCTCCAGCACTGCAATATCGGCGTAATAGAACTGGATGCATCTCTTGACATAGACATCGTGACGGATATTTTCATCCGTATTAATTCCAAGGGTACCGCCCTCAGTCAGGGCGACTTCGTGATGTCCAAGATTGCGGCGGATGAAATTCACGGCGGCAACACGCTCCGCAAAGTCGTTGACTATTTCGCCCATCTATGCAAAGACGGCACCTTCTACAACAAAATCAAGGAGAAGGATCTGGCATTTGCCAACTCTGGGTATTTGGCCAAACTGGAATGGCTCAAAGACGACAAGGAAACCGTATATGACCCCGAGTGTGATGACGTATTCCGCGTTGCCTTTATGCACCGGTGCAAGAGAGCCAAACTTGCCGACCTGGTGGCTATGCTCTCTGGACGTGATTTCGAAACCCGTGAGTTCAAAGAGGAGATTGTCGAGACCACCTATCAGGATCTTGAGGCGGGCGTTAACAACGTCATCAACGGCTACAATTTCAGTCAGTTTATGCTGGCAATCCGATCCGCGGGATTCACCTCAAAGAAACTGGTGAATTCCGTGATGGCCATAGACTTTGCCTACGCCGTATATCTTCTTCTCCAGGAATCGAAGGAAGTCCCTGTGGATGAGATTAAGAGCCTTGTCCAACGCTGGTACGTGCTTTCCGTGCTTACCGGACGCTATAGCGCATCCCCGGAATCCTCGTTTGCAAAGGACATCCGAGCAATTTGTGAAAGCGGTGTTAAGGCAACGCTCAAGGCTATTGAAGATGCCACGCTGTCCGACAACTTCTGGAACATCCAGTTGAACCAGAACCTGACCTTTGTGTCCTCCATCAACCCAACATATCAAGTCTTCCTCGCCGCCCAGAACTTCTTCAAGAAAGACTCCCTGCTATCACACATTCCCGTTGGCGAACTCGTGAATCTCGGTGGAGATATTCATCATATCTTCCCCAAACAGTACCTGGTGGACAATGGATATGATAAACACGAATACAATCAGGTGGCTAACTATGCCTATCTCGATACTCCCATAAACATAAAGATTGGCAAGAAGGCTCCGAAAGACTATATGAATGAGGCACTAAATGCCATCAAGAGTGCAGAGGATACATCTTTCAAGTCCATCAAGAGTGAGGACGAATTATTCCGAAATCTCGAAGACAACTGCATACCCGCCGAGATACTTGAGATGGATCATACCGATTATTCCGAGTTCCTTGAGACCCGTCGTGCAAAGATGACAGAGCTGATAAAGAAATACTACTATAGCTTGTAATCAACCAACATGGTCGGCAAATACCCCATCGTTACCCTTTGCGGAAGCACCCGCTTCAAGGACGCCTTCAAGGACGCCCAGAACCACGCCGCTTGCTTCTCCAACTCGCGCAAAGGGCGCACCTGGAGAAATCTATGAACAACTCGCAGACAAATACGGAGCTCTTGAGTTCCTGTCTCAGCGAGTAAACGAAGGTAAGAAAATTACATATTACAATGGCGTCTTCGAGTTGTATAACCCATTCAATATCATTGATGAATGGGAGAAGCGACTGGTAAAACTGGAACTGTAGCCGAATGATATGCGAGGTTTAGATAAAAAAGTGTAACTTTGTAGGTTTAAGAGCATTAAAATAACCAAATAAATAATGAAGAGAGTAATTCTAATCATCTTCGCCCTGGCCAGTTTCACGCTGGCTTTTGCCCAGAGTGGGAACGTGAAAGATGTGCGTCAGACCTATCTCTGGGATGTGACGCTTTCCATGCAGGGCAAGGCTCCTGGCGCTCCTGATATCTGGGAACAGGTGAAGGAGGCCATCATCACAGACATTCAGCAGATCAGCGACGACCGTACCGAAATCGTAGTGATTCCCTTCCAGCACAAAGCGCTGGACGAGTGGCGTGAGCCCGCTACAGCCGCAGGAAAAGCCAAACTGATTGGCAAAATCAAGGCGTATAAGATTCCTCTCCATAAGTTTGGCGATAAGATGACCACCATGACGTGCTTGTATGAACCGCTGGATTATGTGGTGAAGAATGTGCTTAATGCCGACAAGGTTGACATCCTGAAGCTGATGACAGATGGCATTTCTGATGAGCATCAGAAGGAGTACGAGGATTTGCTCGGACGCTGGTGCCAGATTGCCAAGGAGAAAGACGCTTACGGCTTCTACATCATGCTAACAGACCAGGCTGCCGCCGGCAAGACCGTTCTGGAGAGAATCAACCCCTGCCACTTTGACGCAATCGACATTGCCGAACTGGGAGGCACAAATGTTTCCCTTATGATGCTCACAGCGCAGGAGAATATCGCTTTCAATGTGCGTGAGGATTATGGCAAGGACATCACTATTAAATTCGCCCACAATGGCAGCGGTAGCTTCCAGCAGGGCTATAAAGTTCACATTTATTCCTTCGAGAATTCCTATATCCAGATTGACGAGGTGGTGGAACTCCGTGAGGACTACACCGTGACCGTAAAGGCCAAGTACTTGATGGGCCAACAGAAGATGATGGATACACTTCCCCGAGATGAGAACGAGAAGGCATTCCTGCAGGCAGAACCGGCCGAAGGCATGGACCAGCTTCCTTATCTGATGACACGCATCCTGGAAAGCCCCACCAGTGTAGAGATGATAAACAAACCCGAAAAAGCCGTGAAGTTCCATGTGCTCTAAGAGATTCATCCTTCTGGCAGCCCTCTGCTCTCTGATGCTCCTGGCTTCATGCAATAAGGAGTCAAACAACCCGACCGCACCTGCCCGCTGGGGTAAGGACAACTATTACGACAAGTTCCTTTGGAAGAAGCACGTTCCGGATACTCTGTACAAGACCATTGCCTTCGATTTCAACGAAGATGCAAGGAACTATATGGAGAAACCGCTGCGTCTTGGGCTTTTCAAGAAGACCGACAGCGGGAAGATGCTTCCGGTGACGGAAAACGAAATGGAGGTATTCGTGGACGGCAGGAAATGCCAGAACAACATTATCGACATTGAGCCCGGCACGGAACAGCTGAAGGTGGGTGTCGTATTTAACAACGAAGCAGAAAACAAGGTTCACCACTGGTTCTTCCGCGCCGTTGATGACGGCGGGCTGGAGCGCATCAATGACATGGACCCTGACACCTACAATGCCGACAATGCTTCCCTTATGGATGTTGAGGCCGAAAAGCACAAGGTGATGAATCCGCTCGCAGAGGGATCACTGCTTACCTCTATTCTGCTGATTGCGGCACTGCTGGTGTGGCTGCTGGTCCTGAAAGTCATTTTCTTCCCTACGTTCCGTATAGGAAAGGTACAGTTTTCCGACCCCATCCCTTACAACAGCCTCAAACGTGTCCGCGGGTACAGGAAAATGATATTGACGAACAAGGCTCCCAAGCAGGGCTTCTTTGACAAGGTCTTCGCAGGAAAGATCCTCTACGAAGTGAATGAGCTTTGGACCAACCCCGTGGTAATTGAGCCGAAGGATAAGAACAGCGTAAGACTGCGCTGCCCGAAAGATTTCATGGCGGATGCCCGAGTTCTCAAGAAGAACCAGGAGTACTCCATCCAGAATATGACAACCAGCAAGAAAACAAAAATCAGAATATCATAATCAGCTATGGCAACAAAGATTAAACGCTGTCTGTACGTCGGACTCGGCGGTACCGGCATGAACTCCCTTCTTCACACCAAGAAGATGTTCATAGACACCTATGGCGAGGTGCCTCCTATGATAGGTTTCCTCGGGATAGACACCGATGGTAGCGCTTACAAGAAGTCTATTCTTTCCAACAAAGGCGAGGATGTCTTCCTTGACCCCAAGGAGCAGCTCCCCATCATTGTGAAAAGGGCTCGTCCCATCTATGATGTGAATAAGGAGGCCTTCTCTTGGATTTCCGAAGAGAACCTGTATGCGCTTACTTCGATGGAACTTGGCGCTGGCCAGGTCCGTACCAATGGGCGTTTTGCATTCACCGTTAACTACGATGATATCGCCCGAAAGGTAGAAACCACGCTGGCCCAAATCACCAATGCGCATATCATCAACAACGACAAATATGAGCTCCTTGGCGCCAATACGGAAATCCACATGGTGTTCTCCGTTTGCGGCGGCACCGGCTGCGGCACGTTTATCAATATGGCCTATCTCCTGAAAGACAAGGCTCCGCAGTGCAAGCTGACAGGTTATGCTGTGCTTCCGGACGTGTTCAAGCACATGTCCAATTCCGGCATGGCCAAAGTGGCGGCCAATGCATACGGTGCCATTGAGGACTTGGACTACCTGATGCACATGGGCATCGGCAGCAAATTCATCAAATTGGATTATATCAATGGTTCATACGAAATCAAGGACCGCCCGTTCAATTCGGTAATCTTCATTGACAACAAAAATGACCGTGGCGATACCTACACGCACGTGGATGAACTGGCTGAAATGATCAGCCTTGCCCTTGTAACCTCTGCCGGAGAGCTCTCTTCTGCGTCTGCCAGCGTAAGTGACAACATTGAGAAGAACATCCGCGAGGGCTCGATGGATATCGAGAACAAGAAGGCCTGGGCCGCTGGTATGGGTGTCTGCGAGATTATCTACAGGGGCAAGGATTTGAGCGACATTTACGCTATCAAGTCGGCCAAGAATCTCATTGACCGCTTCTTTAACAGCTGCCAGGATGCCAACCTGATTGCCAACAACTGGATTGACAGCCCTAACGTCAATATCCGTGAGAACAACAATTACGACCATGTGATTGACTACATCTGCGACAAGATGCCGAAGTATCCGCTGACGGTGAACGACTACGGTAATCCTAAGGCAGAGATTGAGCAGAACCTGGCCATCAACCGCATCAAGGATGAGGAAGTCAATAAGAAGATCAATGATCTGTGCGCCCGGGTCCGTGTAGAGCTCAGAAAGCTCATCGTGGAGCATATTAATCAGGAATGTGGTATTTCCACTGTAGAGAACGTTCTGGAGGCTATCGAGGACCAGGTAGATATCTTCCTCGATGAGATAACAAAGGAGAAGCAAGAGTTCCTCGACCGCGAGCCTATGCTCCAGTCCTCTTTGGATACAGCTGCCGCCGACCTCAGCGAGTATGACGGCAAGTTCTTCAAGAAGAAGAGCAAGCTGGACGATATGGCCAACGATGTGAGCGACGCCTGCACTGCCCTTTGTACCTGCAAACTGGAAATCATTCGCAGGACTGCCGCGATCACCGTGTTTAACAATATCAAGGGACTTCTGGCAGAAGCTAACCGCAGGGTGGGCCTCATTTCTGAGAGCATGAAGGCCGTGAGCCGCAACCTGGCCACAAAACTTGCCCGTATCCAGAACAATGTGGGCAAGGCTCCCGCCACGTTCCAGATTGACCTGGCGCAGAATTCCGTCAATTCCGTTGGCGTAGTTGCCGATGAAATCCAAATCCCCGAGTTCGTGAAGGGTCTCCGCCTGGAGGGGAAGATGTATGGTTTCACCGATCTTTCCAACGACGAGATTGAGGAGCAGATCATGAAATACACCAAGCGTCTGCATACCGCCCGCAACTGGAGGGATACGGGAATCGATGAGATTCTGGACAAGATGCCCGCAGAGGAATTTGACCGAATCACCCGTATGGCCATCGAGAAAGCAATGCCTTTGTTCCGCTTTGACTATCGCGGCCATATGCCCAAGGAGCGTCCGCAGGACAGTTTCTTCGTGGGCGTGCCGAATAAGGTGAGCAACCGTCTGTTCAAGAATGATTACTTCAAGAGCAAGCTTACCGGCACGATGGACGTGGACTTCGCCAGCATCGGCGTGAATGACCGTATCATCATTTACCGTCAGGTGGGTGTCGTGCCCGCTTATACCATTTCCGCCCTTCCTGAGTATCAGAAAGAGTATGAAGCTTGCCGAGTAGATTGCCACTACGATGCCAATCTTGAGACCCGCATGAAGAGAGAGGACTTCAGCATCAAGCCGAAGAAGGCTACGGACGAAGACCTGCTGGATCTTTGGGTGAAGGGACTTATCTTCGGCCTGGTCAAGAACGAGGATGGGGAATACTGGTTCAAGAGCCAGGAGCACGGCGATGCGCTGGAGGATTTCTGGGTGAAGCTGGGCGAATATCGCGACGAAGCCTTCGACCAGTTCCGTCAGTACAAATCTTCCGTCCGTAAGGAATTCAACGAGTTCCTTGACAATCTTGCCGTGAGCAAAGGCGCCACTGCCATCAAGGCCGTCATCGATGATGTGAAAACGAGCTACTATGACAAGTACTCGCAGATCAAGATGACCAAAGAAGAGGTGAAGAAGAAGGGATTCGAAAAGATTCGCGAACTGATTACCAGTGAGTTGACACACGTTAAGCAACTTTAATCCACATGAGGCATACATCGCACATCATGCTGGGCGCAGACGCTGCGTCCATGCTGAAGGAAATAAAGCAGTACGTGATAAAGTACGGGGACGAGGAACTGAACGACTATTTCAAGGCGTTCCTCTTCCCCGAACTGAATCCTTCCGTCGAGGCCAGCTTCCAGAGCGCCGACCCGGTTAAAGCCGATGAGAGCGTGTTCGTTGCCGGGATTGACGAGATGTTCGATGTGCAGCCGGGAAATCCTTATAAGGTACTTCCCGGAAGCAGGCAGGATTATTTGAAAGGATTCTTCCGGACGCTTTATGACAGGAGCATCACCATCAACCGGCCAGGAGACAGCTCGACAATGAACCTGTGTGTCTATGTCCCGCTTTATCTGAAAGAGTACTGGGCCGTTGTCGAAGAGTTCCTGACGGCAGTGGAGGCGCTACCACAGAGCTACAATGTGGATCTCTTCCTGCTGCCCTACGATACCGCTTTCCTCTTCGAGAAAAAAGAAGACAAGCTGACGGAAAAATACTCAGCATATGCCCGGACTTCGAAAGAAGTTCTGGAAGAGATTCTAGGGGCGAGGAAAAAATTCTCCAAACTGGGTTCCCTTGTTATGCTGCAGAACTGCAATTCTGACGGCACGTCATTGAGCCTGGATGAGGATTCATTCGTGCGCATTGCCGGCGAATATGCTCTTTTGTCGGTGAATCATTATCCGGAGATGTACCAGCCGGCGGCACAGGACCCCAAGAGACCGCTGCATGCGCTCGGTCTTTCCGTCCTGAGTTTCGACAAGTATTATTTCGTGCAATACCTGCTGCACCGAGCCTATGCCCATATTCTGGACCGTGAGAACGTCTCCCAGACGGAGGTTGAGGTGAACAAGGTATCCCAGATTGTGCAGGGACTGCTGAGCCAGAATGTGAACATCTTCTCCAAGTTCTATGACAAGGAGGTAGAACCGCGCCTCAACAACAACCTGGACCATACGGAAATTATCAGCCAGATTGGTCCAGCCCTGAAGGCCGAGATTGAAAGACTCACGCAGGAATTCCAGTCCTATATTGTTGATCCGGATCTCTCCCTCCCCGAAAAGAAGGCGACGCTGGCGCAGCTGCTTGGCGAAGACGATGACCTTCTGACGGGATATATGTTCAACAAGCGCCAGCTGGTGATTGACGATTGCAGCCGCGAAGTCCTTGACCTTTTCGTGGATGCCCACAACGCCCTTTGCGCGATGAAGCCGGAAGAGGTCGTGAATGGAGGTCCGGATGCTGAGGATGAGAAAAAACGGCGGGCGTCTGAAGTGGAACGGATTCGGGAATATGCCGCCCTTACGCAGACGCCGGAGAGGATTCGCACTGCAAGCGAACTCCTTGACGATCTGAAGTCTACCAAGGTGACGATGCGCGAGTCCACCAACTACATCCGTCAGAAGACAATTGAGCTCGAAGGACTGGATGTCCAGCGCTCCGACCATAAGGAAAGTTTCAAACGGTTGACCAACGAAGGCTTTGTCTTTGAGGGACATACTTACAAGCTCCAGGGCGACACACAAGAGATTGACCTTGAGGACGAGTATCAGCCGATGGCGACTGTCGCTTCTTCCATAGATTTGAGGAAAAACTTCCCTACGGTCAGGGACCAGGGAGATATGGGCGCCTGCTCCGCATTTGCGCTGGTAGGCATTTTTGAGTACATTCTCAAGAAGAATGGGCAGGCGGATATAGACTTGAGTGAGCAGTTTGTCTATTACAATGCCCGTAAAAAGGAAGGCGCATCCCGTGTGGATGCCGGCAGTTCGCTTTACGACATTATTCAGACCTTGAAGAGCGATGGCGTCTGCTTGGAACATTTGTTCCCGTACAATCCCGATAACCTTGCACAAGAGCCGCCAGTGGAAGCCATCGATGATGCACAGATGCGTAAGGTGGTTGTTGCCAAGAATGTCAAAAAGAACCTCCACGACATCAAGTCGGCCGTATATGAAGGATATCCGGTAGCCATTTCATTGAGAATTTTCAACTCCTTCCTTCCCCGGAAGGGATTTATCCGCATTCCTGGCGAGAGCGAGACACAGAGCGGACAGTCCGGAAATCACGCTATGATTATCTGCGGCTATAATGATGAGGCTCGAGTGTTCGTCGTGCGTAACTCTTGGGGCCGGAAATTCGGAGACAAGGGCTATTGCTACATTCCATACGGATATATCGAGAATGAGACGCTGTTGAACGGTGCCTGCATTATAACCGGAATCAGTGACACCAAGCTTCAGGTAAAAGGCAGCGATTCCAAGGCTGTTGTTTCCTTCGACCTCACAGACTCAAACATCAAGTCCGAAATCCTGACGAACCTTATCCGTGAGGAAAAGATCAAATTGGACAGACTGAACAGGGATTTGACCGAAAGGAGCCGTTTATTCAATGAACTGTTTCAGCAGCTTGGCAACAATGGCGTCCGCGAAACGCTTTGCGACGGTACCATTGAGCGCCTGGACTGGGAATGCCGGAACCTTGGCAGGAAGAAGGATGACTTGCACCAGGAGCGTCTCCGTGAGTTGGAAGCCTTTGATAAGGAGAGCCGCAGGTGCAGGTGGTGGTTTTGGGGTGGTATGGCGGCCATTTTCATTGGATTTGTCATCGCCTGCATCTGGGCCAAGTCTCTTGAGCCGCTTATTGAGAGGATAAGCTTCTGGATTTATGGCCTTGTGGCGATTGCCAGCGTTGCTCTCTGGCTGATTATGCGGCATCGCAAGCGCCAGAGGCAGGATATGGACCTGGACTATCAGGACCAGTTGAAAAAACTTGCGCAGGAAATCTCTACACGCCAAAGAGAGAAAGAGGTAACCCATCTGAAGACACATCTAGCCGGTATGATTATAGACTCGCTTTATAAGCTGGGCCGTAACCTGCATACCAAGTATAATGGAATGCGGTCTTATGTGGGAAATCTGAAGGTTTGGCGCGAGCAGGAGAATGAGTCTCTAAAGATGACTCCTATCTCCCGCGACCCTTTCCTCACGCTTATTTCCAACGAATGCCTTGACAAATATTTCGAGGATAACAAAGAGAAGCTGACCGAAGGACTTGAACTGAGCAGGATGTTCAAGGATAAATACAACGTGAAGGAAGAGGAAGTGGTGAAATTCAAGAATGAGCTGAAAAAGAAGCTGGTTGCCATGCTGTTCGGAGCCATTGAGGATTTCTCCATCTTTAAGTATGTGACAAAGACGGAGGATTACCCCTATGTGGGGCATGAATTCACGGATATTGACTCCCTGCTTCAGCAGATGGATTACAAGTCCACGCCGTTTGTGCGCCTGAATCCGGCACCGGCCAAGGCAGAGGGTATCAATACGCATTGCAAGATGATGTTCCTGTATACGGAACACGAGCAGGACCGTAAGACCTGGGAGGATGCCTGCAACAGGGATTTCAACAATGCACCGCAGATTCATACTACTCCTTCCCCGTATAAGATTACACTGCTTCAGCTGAAGGGTGTAGCCCAAGAAGAAGTGTCGATTCTCAACTAAACGATGACAAGGCGCAAGAGCATATTTACATCGGAAAGGGTGGTCCTGCTGGTCATCCTTATGGAGTAGGGGCATGAGGCTAAGAAGACTCATATCCCTCGTTACTTTGATAATTTGGCCGCTGTTTATGTCGGCCCAGGGGCATCGCGGCATGGGTGAGCCGTCCCTGGACAAGGCACTTTTGGAACTTCCCGCCATCAGAAATTCGGATGTTGTGCTGGTCTATAATGGATTTATAATCAATTACAACACGCAGCGTCTTATCCCCAATTGGGTGGCATATGAGTTGACGGCTGAGGAAGTTGCCGGTGAAATACCCAGGGCAAGAGGGTTCAGCATGGACTTAGACTACAAGGGCAGGCAGGCGATGCGAGAGGACTACAGCAATACTGGCTGGGATAAGGGGCATATGGCTCCATCTGCCGATATGAAATGGTCCCAGACAGCCATGAATGAGAGCTTTTATCTCACGAATATCTGCCCCCAGAACCACGACCTCAACGGGAAGGACTGGCATTCACTGGAGAAATATGTTCGGGACTGGGCTCTGAAATTCGGCAGCATTTGGGTGGTCTGTGGACCTTACGTGTATGCAAATACGTATGGAACTATTGGAGAACGCAATGTCGTTGTCCCTGACGGTTTTTTCAAGGCGGTACTTCGAAGGGATGGGAAAGATTTTAAGTCGATAGCTTTCGTATTTGAGAATAATAGCAACCGCCAGCCTGTGAGAGAGGCTGTTGTGTCCGTAAACGATGTGGAGGCTCTGGTCGGCTTTGATTTGTTTACCAATTTGAGTGATAAGATTGAGGAGGCAGTGGAAGCCGAGGCCAGCTGGGAGGAATGGATAAAATAGACTCGCGATATGCCTGCACCTAGATGATGATGACGTTTCATCCGACTCTGTATAGTTACGACAGTGTCGCATCAATCTTTTGCGCCTATTCCGGAAAGAACCATCGGCCTGTCTTGCTGGGGCCCTCCCAGTGAATGCCCATCCCGTCCTTCAGGATGCGGAGGTGGTACTTGATCCCGGCCAGAATCACATCTTCGCAAAATCCCGCTTTGCCGAAATATGTATAATTCTATCCGGAATGTATCTACTGCGACTTTGACGGAATGAATATAATTTTGCACCCTGGGTTCAAAATGAATCCGGATAGAATAAACTACAACGCTATATGTATCTTGAGAAAATCAACGGCCCGGCAGATGTCAAGAGACTGGACATCGGGCAACTGAACGTCCTCGCCGGGGAGGTGAGGCACTTTCTGATCGAAAAACTGAGCGCTCACGGCGGTCACGTGGGCCCGAACCTTGGTATGGTGGAGGCCACCGTCGCCCTGCACTATGTCTTCAATTCGCCCGAAGACAAGATAGTCTTCGATGTCTCCCATCAGAGCTACGCGCACAAGATTCTGACAGGCAGGAAGCAGGCCTTCACCGACCCTGCGCACTACGATGATGTGACCGGCTACAGCGAACCCTCCGAGAGCGAACACGATCATTTCGTAATCGGACATACGTCCACTTCGGTCAGCCTTGCCTGCGGACTTGCCAAGGGACGCGATCTTGCAGGCGGTAGGGAGAATGTCATAGCCGTGATAGGAGACGGGTCACTCAGTGGTGGCGAGGCTCTTGAGGGGCTGGATTTTGCCGGATCGGAACTCTGCAGCAACCTCATCATCATAGTCAATGACAACCAGATGTCCATCGCGGAGAATCACGGCGGTCTATATCGCAATCTCCACCTGCTCAGGGAGAGCGCCGGAAAGGCTGAGAACAATATTTTCAAGGCGATGGGACTTGATTATATCTATGTGGCGGAAGGCAACGACGTGGCTTCTCTGATAGAAGCGTTCGAGAAGGTGAAGGATATCGACCATCCTGTCGTGGTGCATATCAACACGTTGAAAGGCAAAGGTCTGAAATATGCCGAAGAAAATAAGGAGAAATGGCATTACGGCGCGCCGTTCGATGCCGAGACCGGAGAGCCGAAATCCAAGTCCGGGGGAGAGGATTACGGAGATCTTACCGCCCGCTACCTTCTTGAGAAGATGCGCTCGCACCCGCAACTTGCAGCCATAACCTCCGGAACGCCCACCGTATTCGGATTCACCAAGGAGCGCAGGGAACAGGCCGGGAGGCAGTTCATCGATGTGGGCATAGCTGAAGAGACCGCGGTCGCGATGGCTTCCGGTATCGCCCGTCGGGGCGGAAAACCCGTCTGGGGAGTTTACAGCACCTTCATCCAGAGAACCTACGACCAGCTCTCGCAAGATCTGTGCATCAATGACAACCCTGCCCTGATGCTCGTATTTTGGGGCGGAATCGAAAGTATGAACGATGTGACCCATACCTGTTTCTACGACATCACTCTGCTCGCGAACATCCCTAATCTCATCTATCTGGCCCCGTCCTGCCGTGAGGAATATTTCGCAATGCTCGACTGGGCCATCGCCTACAGGGAGCATCCGGTGGCTGTCCGTGTGCCTGTAGGCGGGGTAATATCCAGACCTGAAGTAAAAACGGCCGGAATTGACTGGTCTATAGCGTCATATGAAATCACCCGCAGGGGCAGCCGCGTGGCTGTCATTGGACTCGGCAGTTTTTATCAACTCGGCGAGAAGGTGTGTGAGCTGCTCAAAACGAATGGAGTCGAGCCCACGCTCATCAGCCCGCGAATCATCACTTCGCTCGACACGGCGACACTGGAAGCCCTGAAGTCCGACCACCAGCTTATAGTCACGCTCGAAGACGGACAGATTGATGGCGGATGGGGTGAGAAAATAGCAAGGTACTACGGCGACAGTGCTATGAAAGTGCTCGTCAGGGGCCAGCGCAAGCAGTTCGAGGATCATTACGTAGTGGAGGAACTGCTGAAAGAGAACAGGCTCACCGCCGGGCAGATTGCTCAGGATGTGCTTGGCATCATTGGCAGGAATAATTAAATTTGCCCGGAACCAGCGATATATGAAGGAATTGTATTTCAGTACAGTACAGCAGTTCAACGACTACTACGGCTTCGAAACGCTCAATCCGCTTGTGAGCGTGGTGCGTTATGATCGTGAGCACGAGGTTACGCAGGGACTCTACCACTACGGACTCTATGCCCTTTTTCTGAAGGAAAACAAAGGCTGCAAGATCACCTACGGCCTCACCGAATATGATTTCGACGAGATGACGGTGACCAGCTTCGCGCCCGGGCAGCGTGTCAAGGTGGAGGCCAATCCCGAAGTGAAATATCCGAAATGGACAGGCCTGGTGTTCCATCCTGACCTGCTCGCCCGCACACAGTTGGGCAGGAACATCGGACGATATGAGTTCTTCGACTACACTTCCGATGAGGCCCTGCATCTTTCTGCAGCCGAAATCGAGATTTTCCGCGGAGTCCTCAACCTTATCTCACAGGAACTGCAACGCAGCATAGACAAGCATTCGCGCGAGCTCATTGTCAGCAATGTAGAACTGCTGCTGAACTACTGTCTGCGCTTTTACGACAGGCAGTTCATCACCCGCGAGGAAATCAATCACGGCGTGGTCAGGAAGTTTTCTTCCCTTCTCGATTCCTATCTCGCGGAGAGAGCTGAAAATGAGGGACTTCCTACAGTAGCATATTTTGCCGACAAATGCTGTTACTCTCCGAAGTATTTCGGCGAGTTGGTCAAGACCGAGACCGGCCGCACCGCCAGGGACTATATCAACGACAGGATTCTCTCCGCCGCCAAAAAACTCCTCTCGGACGAGACGCTGAGCATCTCGCAGCTCAGCCAGAGGCTAGGCTTCGAGTATCCCCAGCACTTCGTCCGCTTCTTCAAGTCTCACACCGGCGCGACACCGTCGGAATACCGCAGGACATCGTGACCCCTCCCGCCGCCGCGGCTGCCGCCAATGTGAATAATCATATAAACTTCGTTCAATGAAACATATAGCAAGTCTTATAATAATGTCATCACTTATGTCGATAAACATTTCCGCCGCTCAGACTCTGTCCGCTCGCCAGCTCCATCTTGCGAGCTGCGCCGCGCTCGAAGCGCAAGGAGACCTCGCGAGACTTGAACCGGCTGTGCGTGCCGCCCTAGATGGGGGCGTGACAGTCAATGAACTCAAGGAAGCCTTTTCGCAACTTTATGCCTATACCGGATTTCCTCGCTCTCTTAACGCGCTTGGCGTTCTGTCGAAGGTGCTTGAGGACGGCAGTGCTTCCTGGCAGGAAGGGAAGCACTGGACCCGTCCATCGGTGTGGGACGATGCAGATGCGGCGCTGAAGCAGGGAACTGAAGTGCAGACCCGGCTTTCAGGCAGACCGTATGACTATACTTTTTGCCCCCAGGATGACTTCTATCTGAAATCTCATCTTTTCGGAGACATATTTGCCGGCGACCAGCTTACTCCTGCGGACAGGGAGATAGTCACCGTGGCGGCTTTGTCCGCCCTCAAAGGTGTCGCGCCGCAGCTCGCTTCCCACAAGGCCGGAGCTGTGCGTATGGGGAACACGCAGGAGCAGATTGACGAACTATGCAAATTCTTGAGCGAGAACGGCCTGAGCCAATGCGACAGCGCAGCTGATGCCGTCGCCGGCGACTGGAAGCAGGGGAGTCCGAACATAGGCTACGCCCAGTATTTTACCGGGAACTCCTACCTTAACCCCGTCGCCCCGGTGAATCTGTCCTCGGCAGGGGAGAGCGCTCTTCCGCTTTCGAACGTGACCTTCGAGCCGGGTTGCAGGAACAATTGGCATATCCATCACGGAGCGCGCCAGATACTCATCTGCGTCAGCGGACGCGGCTGGTATCAGGAATGGGGAAAGCCTGCAGTGGCCCTGGAAGCAGGTGACGTGGTCGATATCCCGGAGGGCGTAAAGCACTGGCACGGAGCGCAGAAGGACTCCTGGTTCCAGCATCTCGCCACCCACGTGAAGGTCGAGAACTCCTGCCCGGGGGCGCAGCCCAATGAATGGCTTGA
>CAVCPY010000279.1:13949-21782 GCA_963604245.1 Eggerthellaceae bacterium | reverse complement strand
CCCTCTTCCAAAGCCGAAACTGTCTCGAAAATTCCGCATAATAAAATGCGGGAATCATTTTTAAACAGCTTCTAAGATCGCTCCGAAAAGTCCCGCAACCGACATCAATTCTTCAAATCTTTAGACGAGGAGACCTCATCCACGAGCCTGTCCACCAAGGCGGACTGTCCGTCAGCATCGGAAAGGGTCTTCTTCAGCACCTTTTTGGCGACGCTCACCGAAAGCAGTGCGACCTCCTTGCGGACATCCCGCAGAGCGCTCTCCTTCTCGGCGGCAATCTGCGTGCGGGCCTGGTCCAGAATCCGGGAAGCCTCATCCCGAGCCTGCACCTTGGCCTGCTCGACGATGTTGTCCCTCGAAGCCGCAGCCTCCTTCAGAATCCGGTTCTGCTCCTGTCTGGCCTCCTCAATCATCCTGGACTGTTCATCGGCCAGATTGCGGAGCTTTGCCTCCGCCTCCTTGGCCGCCTTGATGGAATCGTTGATCCTCGCCGCCCTCTTCTCCACAGAGCCGGTGATCATTGGGAATCCCCACTTCGCCAGCACAAAGAAGACGATGCCGAAAATCAGCGTCATCCAGACAAGCAATCCGAAATCAGGAGTGATGAGTGACATTGCCTATTTCGCGATAAGACAAACGACGATTGCGAACAGACAGGCACCTTCGATGAGGGCGCCGACGATGATGGCCGTCATTCTGTAGTGGTCAGCCTTCTCCGGCTGACGGGCGCCGGCCTCAAGGGAAGCAGCACCGATCTTACCGATACCGAAAGCGGCGGCGAAAGCAGCCAATCCAGCGCCAAGAGCAGCACCGAGTCTTCCAAGAGACAAAGCTTGAAGCAACATTGTAGAAAGTAACATAATTCTATGATTTTAAATTAACTATCCTGAATATTCCAAATCATTCCGATGCCTCCGGCCTCTGTCGGGACAGACCGATGAAGACGGCCGACAGCATCGTGAAGACGTAAGCCTGAATGAACGCCACAAGCAGTTCCAGACAATCCATAAACACGCCCAGAAGCACTGCGACAACCGTAAGGCTGCCGTTCAACGCAGCTCCCAACTCTGCCGTCAGGAATATGACCGCCACGACTCCAAGAATCATAAAATGCCCAGCGAGGATGTTGGCGAAAAGCCTGACCATCAGACTGAAAGGCTTTGTGAATATACCGATTATCTCAATCGCCGGCATCAGCGGAAGCGGCACCTTCAGCCAAGTCGGAACCTCCGGCCAAAGAATATCCTTCCAATAATGCTTGTTTCCGAATATATTGACTATGAAGAAGGTGAACAGTGCCAGCACGAGCGTAACGGCGATGTTGCCGGTGATGTTCGCTCCGCCGGGAAAGAACGGGATGATTCCCATCAGGTTGTTTATGAATATGAAAAAGAACGCCGTCAGCAGGTAAGGCGAGAACTTCCTGTAGTCCTCTCCAACGCAGTTTTTTATGACATCATCCTCAATCATTGTCACGAGCATCTCCATCAGGCCGACTCCGCCTTTCGGAGCCTCTTCACGGGCATCGTGTTTCCGATACCATTTGGCGGTTCCGAGCACGATGAACAGCAGCAGGGCGCAGTTTATCATCAGGCCGAACACGTTTTTTGTTATGGAAAAATCCCAAGGTCTGACCTCGGTACCGTCGGCGGCAATCTCGACAATCTTGCCCTCGTGCTTGCTTCCCGAAGGAGCGATGCGGAAACCTTCATATTCCCCTCCTTCCTCCAGATGTTTGGAGCTGAAGACGTGGAAGCCATTTCCTGTCTTGCTCAACAGAATCACGGGCAGCGGAATGCTGACCGGATGACCGTTCACGGTGGTGATGTGCCACTCGTAGGAGTCGCGGACGTGACCGTAGAGGTACTCGTCCATATCGAAGCCTTCGGCGGCAGGCGGGTCAGCCTGTTTGGCGGCAGACTGGTCAACCTGTTCAGTGCCAGACTGGTCAGCCTGTTCAGTGCCAGACTGGTCAGCCTGTTCAGTGCCAGACTGGTCAGCCTGTCGAACCTCCGGCGCTTCGGCAAGCTCAGAGACCGGAGAGGATAGCTCGGCGACCGGAGAGGAATAGTCAGTTACCGTGGCAATAAGTTCATCGTCGCGGTTGGCAGACCTGTCGAACCACAGCGACCGTTCCTCAGCCACCAAAGTCAACGGAAGCAAAAGTCCGATGAATATGCTGCTCCACTTTCCCATCACAGTTCCACGCAAGCTACAACGTGATTGTCATTGATTTCCACAAATCCGGAAGAAATGTCCACTCCATCCGTCTTCCCGCCGACGCGGTAAGTCACCCGCCCCTTCTCCAGCGAGGAGATCAGCGCAGCGTGGTCTTTGAGAACCTCGAAACGGCCCTTCGTGCCGGGAAGCTCCACGGAATCCACCACCGAATGTACCAGCGTCCTTTCGGGTGAGAGGACATCCAGAACCAATTCTGAAGATTTCTCTGACATATTCTTACCTTGGTATATTCCTACTTCGCCTTCGCAAGTATCGCCTCGCCCTTCTTTATCGCCTCGTCCAGGGTGCCGACATTGAGGAACGCCTGCTCCGGAAGATAATCGACTTCTCCGTCAAGGATTCTGCGGAAGCCGTCAACCGTGTCCTGAATGTCCACCATCACGCCCGGAACGCCGGTGAACTGCTCGGCCACGGCGAACGGCTGCGACAGGAACCTCTGCACACGGCGCGCGCGGTTCACTGTCAGCTTGTCCTCGTCCGACAGCTCGTCCATACCGAGGATGGCTATGATGTCCTGAAGCTCCTTGTTCCTCTGGAGAATCTGCTTGACCCTCTGTGCGGTGTCATAGTGTTCCTGCCCGACGATGTTCGGATCGAGAATCCTGGATGTGGATTCCAGCGGATCCACGGCCGGGTATATTCCTAATTCAGTGATTTTTCTGCTGAGCACCGTCGTCGCGTCAAGGTGCGAGAAGGTGGTGGCCGGAGCCGGGTCAGTCAGGTCGTCGGCAGGAACGTAAACCGCCTGAACCGAAGTGATAGAGCCGTTCTTCGTCGAAGTGATGCGCTCCTGCATCTGTCCCATCTCTGTGGCGAGCGTCGGCTGGTAACCCACGGCGGAAGGCATTCGGCCCAGAAGGGCGGACACCTCGGAACCGGCCTGGGTGAACCTGAATATGTTATCGATGAAGAAGAGGATGTCCCTAGGGCCGTCACCCTTATCGCTGTCCCTGAAAGACTCCGCAAGGGTAAGCCCGGAAAGAGCCACCGAGGAACGCGCTCCCGGCGGTTCGTTCATCTGGCCGAACACCATCGCGACCTGGGACTTCTCGAGTTCCTTGCGGTCAACCTTGGACAGATCCCAATGGCCCTCTTCCATCGACTTCACGAACTCATCCCCGTACTTGATGACCCCGGACTCGATCATCTCGCGGAGCAGGTCGTTGCCTTCCCTGGTACGCTCCCCCACTCCGGCGAAAATCGAGAATCCGTTATGTTTCTTGGCTATGTTGTTGATCAGTTCCTTGATAAGCACAGTCTTGCCCACGCCGGCACCTCCGAAAAGGCCGATCTTTCCGCCTTTCAGATAAGGCTCAAGAAGGTCGATGACCTTGATTCCGGTGTAGAGAACCTCCTGCGAGGTCTTCAAGTCCTCGAACTTCGGTGGCTCGCGGTGAATCGGCAAGGAGTTCTCCTCGTTCAGGCTGCCAAGTCCGTCGATGGAATCTCCGACTACGTTCATCACACGGCCACGGATCTGCGCCCCTGTCGGCATCGAGATAGGAGCGTTGGTGCTCACGGCCTTCATCCCCCGTCTCAATCCGTCGGTCGAGTCCATCGCGACGCATCTGACTGTCTCCTCGCCGATATGCTGCTGAACCTCGATGACCAGAGGCTTTTTTCCTTCTCCCCTGTCGATGTCAAGCGCATCGTGGATGCGCGGAAGTTCCGCCTCGTCTGAGGCCAAATCGAAATGTACATCCACGACCGGGCCGATGACCTGGACAATGTACCCTATGTTTTCTTTTTCTGCCATTTTGAATATGGTTGTTAACTTCCGGCAGCCGGGTAATAGTAAAAAAGGTCTGCCTCTTCTTTGACAAATCCACGGCAACTTTTTATTTGCCGTTTACTGAACATCCCGTTTACCAAACGGATTCCCACTGCTGAAAATTTTAAGCCAAATTTACGGAATTTTCCCAAAATGACAAAAAAGCGAGCCGATTTTAACATCAAGCCCGCCTTTTTTAAGACTTTTTGATATATTCGATAGCAACTATCGAAACTATCTTACTTCAATTTGGTGTAACCGTACCTGGCAGTCTCGCCGAGTTCAATCTCAATCTTCATCAGACGGTTGTACTTGGCGATACGGTCAGTCCTGCTGAGGGAACCGGTCTTGATCTGGCCGCTGTTGGTAGCCACGGCAATGTCTGCGATCGTGGTGTCCTCAGTCTCGCCTGAACGGTGGGAGGTGACGGTGGTGTAGCCGTGGCGGTGAGCCATCTCAATGGCGTCAAGAGTCTCGGTCAGGGAACCGATCTGGTTGACCTTGATGAGGATGGAGTTGCCCGCACCCATCTTGATGCCCTTCTCCAGATACTTGGTGTTGGTCACGAAGAGGTCGTCACCCACGAGCTGGCACTTGCCTCCGATGGCGGCGGTGAGCTTGACCCAGCCTTCCCAGTCCTCCTCGCTGAGGCCGTCCTCAATCGAGTCGATAGGATACTTGGTGATAAGTTCCTCAAGGTATGCGATCTGCTCGTCGGTCGAGAGTTTCTTTCCCTGCGGATCTTTGGCAAGACCGGTCTTAAGCTGCTTGTAGTCATAGAAGAACTTGTCACCCTCCTTGAAGCAGAACTCGGAAGCGGCGCAGTCCATAGCGATGGTCACGTCAGAGCCAGGCTTGTAGCCGGCTTTCTCGATGGCGGCGATGATGCAGTCAAGGGCGTCGTTGATGCCGTTTAGGGCAGGAGCGAAACCGCCTTCGTCACCGACAGCGGTGGAAAGGCCGCGACCCTTGAGAACTTTCTGGAGAGCGTGGAAGACCTCGGCTCCCATTCTTACACCCTCGGCAATGCTCTTGGCACCTACCGGACGGATCATGAACTCCTGGAAAGCGATAGGAGCATCGGAGTGCGCTCCGCCATTGATGATGTTCATCATCGGAACAGGAAGCACGTGGCCGTTGGTCCCGCCGATGTAGCGGTAAAGAGGAATATCAAGGTAGTTGGCGGCGGCGTGGGCGACTGCGAGTGAAACGCCAAGGATGGCGTTGGCTCCAAGGTTGCTCTTGGTGGCGGTTCCGTCAAGCTTGATCATCGCCTCGTCGATAGCTCTCTGCTCAAGGCAGGACATTCCGATGATTTCAGGGGCGATCTTCTCGTTGATGTTGGCGACAGCCTTGAGGACACCCTTGCCGCCGTAGCGTTCAGGGTCGCCGTCACGAAGCTCAAGAGCCTCGTTCTCGCCGGTTGACGCACCGGATGGAACGGAAGCGACACCGATGATGCCGGATTCGAGTTCAACTTCACACTCGATTGTAGGGTTTCCTCTTGAATCAAGAATCTCCCTGCCTGTAACACGTACAATTCTCATAATTTGATGTAATTATATTAACTGATTGTCTGTTGTCAATTGTTCAGACCTTCGTCTTCATTCTCAAAAAAAGGCCGGGGTTTGAAACCCAGCCTTTATATTCATTCAATTATCACGCCAGATTATTTGACGAGGCAGACAGCCACACGGTTCTCCTCAGGAGTCTCAAACGGATTGACGGTGTCACCGAAGTACTCAGTGATAATCCTGTCTTTGTCGATGCCGGCGTCAACGATGGCCTGTGTGACAACCTCGGCCCTCTTCTCAGAGAGGAACTTGTTCCTCTTGGCAGTACCGGTGGCCTTGTCGGCATAACCGGAAACACGTACCTTGGTGTCAGGGTTGGCCTTGAGGGCCTCGACAACCTCATCGATCTTGATCTGCTCGCTGTCGCGGATGTCCCACTTGTTGATGACGAAGAGGATGTTGCGTGAAAGCGACTCGAATGCAGGAACAACCTCAACCTTCTCCTCTACTACTGGCTCCGGTTCTGGTTCCGGCTTAACAACAGGTGCCGGAGCTGGAACTGGAACAGGTGCCGGAGCTGGCTTTGCCTTACCGAAGCTGAAGGTAAGACCGGCGACGGCCTTGATCTGGAAGTCAGCCTTTGAACCCTTCTTTGAGTTGAAGTGGTCGTCAAGGAAGCTGCAGTTGCCTTCGAGGTTGAGGGCGATGACGTCAGAAAGCCTGATGTTGAGGCCGGCGCCAGCCCTGAAAGCAGGAGAGATCTTGTTGTCTTCCCAAAGGTAGCCGTCAACGAACTTGCTCTTCACCGCCACAGCCTCATCGTTGTTGAAAGCGTAGTTTACGCCAACACCGCCGAAGATGTAAGGATTGAGGGTCCTGTCGAACTTGTAGCCGGCGAAGATGGAGGCGACGTCAGCCATAAGGTCAACAGCCCCTTCTACATAGTTGAACTTGTAAACCGTGGTAGGTCCGTTCACAGCACCCTTGCCCTGCCAACCATTGACATTCAGCCTGGCGCCGAACACCGGTGAGAACTGATAGCCGAGGGAGACAGCGGCTGAAGGAGAGATAAGGTCAGAGAAAGAGGTCTCACCGATTGTGTGAGCCGCACCACCCTGAAGCTGCAGGAACCAATAAGGGTCAAAGTCCTTCGTCTGTGCGTTCGCTACGGACAGAGAAGCAACAAGCGCTGTGCTTGCAAGAATCGCGAAAATACGTTTCATAATATTACTGAATATAATTTGCACATTTATCGATGCTAAATTACTACTTTTTTTCCAATCTGCAAAATATATCAATTATTTAAGCCTCTTTTCGCCCTTGCAGCCCCTCCTTTCTTGCATCATCACGGCAAATTCATTTTGCGGAAGATTGACAACAAAGGCCGGTGACAGAAGAAAGTCACCGGCCTCTGCCATATTTAGAAGCTGTTTAGTAATCCTTAATAATAGTTCCTCTTTTTTATTACGCAGCCTTTCCGGCCACTTCTATCTTTCTCATCGGTCACGTAGTTTCGGCTACGTTCCCCTCTTCCAAAGCCGGAACTGTCTCGAAAATTCCGCATAATAAAATGCGGGGATCATTTTTAAACAGTGCCTTAGGGATTGTCGGCAATCCGCCTACTTCACGACCAGAACATCGTCCTTCGAGAGGTGGAGGATGTCGCGGTTCACGTCCGGAGAGAATGTCAACTCCTTGAGGTTCGGGCAATCCCGCACGTTGACGTTGTTCAGTTTCGGGCAGCCGGTGATGTCCAGCTCCGAGACGGGAGTGTTGTCAATCCAAAGCCTGTACAGACCGGCCTGAGTGCCGAGCGTCACCGACTTCACGCCTGTGTGCGAGGCATAGATGAAGGACAGCGAAGGGCAGCCGGTAAGGTCAAGCGAAGAGAGTCTCCTGTCATTCGCGCACTTGATCACCTCAAGAGCCGGAAGATTGTAGCCGAACGACTCCACCTGGGTGCCGGAAAAGTCAATGGACTTGAGATTCTTGAAATATTCAAGACCGGCCAATGACTTGATGAGCAGATTCGGGACAGCGATCTCGCTGACGGCTTCCACCTCCGCCAAAGACAGTTTATCGTTCCTGTCAAGATCCATAGTGGAAAGGCAGTAGCCGCGGAAAACCGGATCCGCGATCTTTCCGGCCACATTCCTCGGAACGGACGAGCAGGAGGTGAAGACCAGAGCCGCCAGCGCCGAACCGATAAGCAATAATTTTCTCATCTTTCTGATTTTTAAGAATATCTTAGTAATTCCTAAAAAATAACTTGGTGCTTTTGCTCGTCTTTTTGGTCTGAATTTATTT
>CAVCPY010000279.1:5000-13939 GCA_963604245.1 Eggerthellaceae bacterium | reverse complement strand
CTTCACAAACAAATTTATCCGCAAAAATCCTTCACAAAAACTTACCAACTTATTATTTCATCTTCACTTAATTCCAATCAATGAAGCCTATGCCTTCCGAGCCGCCGGCGCCGACGGTGTTCGACCTGACAAGGATCGTGCAGGAGCCGGTGATGCTGGAGTTGTCTTTGGATGTCGCTGTGATCGTCACCTTGCCCGCGCTCCTTGCAGTCACGATGCCGGACTGGGACACATAAGCCACTGACGAATCGGACGAACTCCAGGTGACCCCTTTGATGGACGCGTCCGAAGGGGACACGGTAGGAGTAAGGGTGAGCGTCTGCCCGACCCTCATCGATGTCTCAGACACATCAAGCCGGACACCGGTGACAGGAACGCTAGTCACGTTGAACGTGCAGTAAGACGAGATAGCCTCGGACTCCGACTCAATGAACAGAGCGCCTTTCCCTTCCTTGTAGATTGCCGTGACCGTCACATTCCAATACGGAGTTCCCTTCTCCTTGACTGCGGTGCAGGTCACAGGGCAGCTGATGGCCGGAGAAAGCTTCAACTGCTCGTTGGCGTCATCCGGAGAGACCTTCACCCTGATTGTGTACGAAGCTCCCATCTTCAGGTTTATGGTATTAAACTGTTCAGGATAGGAAATATCGGTGATAGCAATCGTACGCTCGTTCACCGTGACAACGCAACTTGCGGAAAAAGCGCCGGAACCCGCCGTGACCTTGATTGTGGCGGTGCCTGCGGAGACAGCCTTCACGACTCCATTATCGACCGTGGCGACCGACGGGGCGCTCGAACTCCAGGAGACACTCTTGTCCCTCGCATCCGCCGGCTTGACGGTGGCGGCGAGGGTAAACTCCTCTCCGACCTCAAGAGTTTTCGCTGCCGCATCAAGTTCCACGCCTGTGACAGCGTACTTGTCAACGACCGTCACCGTCACCACATTCGACGTGACATTCTTTCCCTTGACAGTGATCTTGGCGACTCCGACACCTACAGCCGTGACATCTCCGCCCACGACTTTCGCAACGGACTCGTTGTCAGACTTCCAGGTCAGCTCTTCATTAGCATCGGTCGGACTCATAACAAGCGTCAAAGGCTCGGTCCCGCCCAAATCCAAAGTCAATGTCTGAGGACTGAGGGTGAGGGACGTAGCATAGGTGGTCAGTTCGCGGACGGTCACGGTGCAGGTGGCCTGGCAGCCTCCGTCAACCGTCTTGACCGTGACGACAGCCGTACCGGCCTTGTTCGCAGTCACCTTGCCGTCAGCAGAAACGCCAGCGACAGCCGCATTGCTTGACGTCCAGGTCACGCTCTTGTCAGAAGCGTCGGACGGAAGCACCGTGGCGGTGAGGGATTCGGAACCGCCTACGTACAGCGACAGTTCCTTCTTGTTGACAGAAACGCTTGAGACGTGCTGCTTGACTGTCACGGTGCAGGTGGCCTGGCAGCCTCCGTCAACCGTCTTGACCGTGACGACAGCCGTACCGGCCTTGTTCGCAGTCACCTTGCCGTCAGCAGAAACGCCAGCGACAGCCGCATTGCTTGACGTCCAGGTCACGCTCTTGTCAGAAGCGTCGGACGGAAGCACCGTGGCGGTGAGGGATTCGGAACCGCCTACGTACAGCGACAGTTCCTTCTTGTTGACAGAAACGCTTGAGACGTGCTGCTTGACTGTCACGGTGCACTTGGCGGTAAATCCTCCGTCCTTAGTGGAGACGGTGATGGTAGCCGTGCCAGGCTTGAGCGGATTGATGACCGCGTTCAATCCCGCGCCCTGAATCACCGACGCCACCTTGGAGTCGGTGCTTGACCATTCGAGCGACATCTCAGTGGCGTCCGCAGGGTAAACCGTTGCGCTGACACTCAAAGGAGAGTCGCCGACATAGAGTGTTTCCGAAGCCGTGGACAGGGTGATGCCCTTGACCGGAATTCTGACCGTCACAAGACAGGAGGCCATCTTTCCTCCGTCAGAAGTGACGGCGTGCACCGTCACTTCACCCGCGCCTACGGCAGTCACAAGTCCCGACTGCGAGACAGTGGCGACACCCTCTTTGTCAGAGTACCACGTCACACCGGCGTCAGAAGCGTTCTCGGGAAGAACGGTGGCCTTAAGCTGGTGGGTTTCACCCGGCTTGAGCTCAACCGCAGTCCTGTCAAGAGAGATTCCCGTGACGCGGCTGATGACTGTCACCTCGCAGACTGCGCTCACGCTTTCGGACACCTTGACCGTGACCTTTGCCGTGCCGGCCTTGAGGGCGGTCACATTGCCGTTCGCATCGACCGAAGCGACAGTGGGAGCGTCAGACGTCCACGTCAAGTCCTTCTGCGTCGAATTGGACGGGCAGACGGTCGCGACAATCCTGGCGCTTTCCCCTTCGAGAAGCTTCAGGCTCGTCTTGTCAAGCGAGATGTGCTGCGCAGGACTCTTGACGGTGACGGTGCAGCTTGCAGAGAAGGAGCCGTCATTGGTTGTCGCCGTCACAGCCGCGGTTCCGGGGCCGACAGCGGTCACGGTACCGTCCGAGGAGACCGAAACGACCTCCGTGTCCGAACTATTCCAGACCACGCCGGCATCGGAGGCTTCCTCCGGAGAGACTGTCGGCTTGATGGTGAAAGAACTGCCGATGGACTCAAGAGTGTACTCGACAGGAGAGATGCTCAAGCCTGTGACAGGAGTGGTGACAATGACATTGCAGTAGGCAGTGAAACCGCCGTCGGATGAAGACACGAAAACCGTGGCCTCACCGTTGCCGACCGCATAGACCTTGCCGTTTGCGTCAACCGTGGCTACCGAGCTGTCGGAAGTACCCCATTTGAAGGACTTGTCCGACGCATCCTCAGGGAATATGGTGGCCGTCAGGAGCGTCGTGCCTCCCTTGTACAGCCTGAGTTCAGACTTGTCGAGTTCGATCTTTTCGACCCCTACCCCGACCGTCACGTAACAGGAAGCCGTGAAACCTCCGTCATCTGTCCTTGCGGTGACTTTGGACGTTCCGACCTGAAGTCCCTTCAAGGTGACGCTGCCGTCCTGCCTGTCCGCATAATCGACCACGGAGCTGTTCTCCACCGTCCAGATGACTTTCTGGTTGTCTGCGTTTGAAGGCGAAATGATGGCCTTGAGCACAAATGAGGCCCCGATGGAGAGGGTTTGATTCTCCTTGTCAACAGCAACCGAACTGACTCCGACCGGTTCCTCCTGACAAGAGACAAAAAGGCACAATGCCGCAATGAGTAAAAGAATATGCTTTTTCATTCTGAATACCATTTTCTATGACCATTACTGCTTCTGGCATCTTACGGCGTGACCCTCGCCGCGAAGCCTGTTATGGAGATAGCGGTTGATTTTCGAATCGGACTCCGTGTTCCCCACCACGATGTCAAAGGTCGTTGTTGTCTGCGTGGCCGTGGTGGTCGTCCAATAATCAGCGAACGTGCCGACTAACCCGATTGTCGAATCGACTCTGAGATAGCCGGTGCAAGGATACCACGCATAGCCGCCGGAAGCAAGGTCGAAACGCACTCCGTGATAGTAGGTGTCCACCGAGTAGGAACCCTCGCTCACCTGATTCCAGACACCGTCCGCACCGCCTGTAGGCACACGCCAGCCCGCAGGGCAAGGATCGTAGATGGTCTTTTCATCTTCCCAAAGGCCATTCTGCCGGTCAGCATACAGCCAGTCGTAACCGGTGGAAACGTCATTTGTGATGAAAGTGGTCGGATTCGCGGCCGCAAATTCCACAGTACACGAGCTGTTGGAAGCCAATGAATTGAAGCTGCCAGTGGAAGCCATCGCAGTACCGTCAGCGGCGACAGCCCCAAGGAAAGGATCCTTGCGTCCCCACTGGTAGAACAGGCCGTAGCACGCGACTCCGGCATAAGAAGCTGAAAGTGCGCCGAGATTCCTGTCCATCATATCCACAGAAGCCCCTTTATAACGCTGGGCCGTCTCGTCAGGGTCGAAGTCACAGAACCAGATGTGCCAGGACCAGAGAATGTTGTCCTCCGAGTCATAGGCGGCGACGAGAGCGTTGCCGCTCCTGAAAGTGTCCGCCGTCTTGAAGTACAGGTAGCCGCCCCTTACGCGGACTGAAGGGTTGACAAGGTCTCCGACAGACACCGCGGCAGCGGAATTGTCAGTCTCCCAGACCACGCCAGCATAGGCGACGGAGCCTACAGAAGTCTGCGAATTACCCTTGACAAGAGGCAATTTGTACGATCCCGCCTCACGGACAATGTAGCAGTTTGACGGCTCATTGACATTCAACGGCTCCCCGTCAAAAATGCCCGAGACGGAAGACTGGTCATCCGCATTGCGGACTGTCGCGAAGTAGTACCTCTGCACCTTCACGAAGGATTCGCAGACGGTCTTGACGGCTTCCGCTCCGTCTTTATAGAAAGTAAGGGTGAAACCTTTCTTGAAGGCCTGGGGAATCAGGGAAATATAATAAAAATTCCCAGCCTCGAATTCGCCTTCCAGCGAGACAGAAGCCGATGTCCCGGAAGAGGCGGCCTGACAGACTGGGATGCCGTCATCGCCGAAAGAGACAGTGACAGTTCCGGCCACGGGTTCACCGGAGTTACCCTGGAAGACAACTTTGTCGTAGCCGGAATCCGAGACCGTGAAACGTATGCCGCCAAGTGCATCGTAGAAGCCCATCTCATCGGTGGAAGTTGACCGGCCGACCATAAGAAAGGCTTCCGGGTCAAAAGAACCGATCAGTTCATTCTGAACGGTCTTCTGCACAGCGGGCAGAGCCGCAGTGATGACACCGGACACCAATGAAGTAGTTTTGCTGTAGGGATAGACACCATAGTAATAAGTTCCGGCCGGATCGGAAGCCTGACCTGCGAATTTGGCAGTGGCGCCACCCTCCGCAGTGACGAACTTGTTGCCTCCGGGACCGGAATCCGAATCAAAAACGCTTATGCTGTCGGACTGCGTCCAGCTGACCGAACCAAAAGTGTCGGAAATGGCCGCCTTGGTCTCAGCGGAAAGAAACGCCCGCAGCACTCTGGGAGTCTTTTCCTGTCCAGTAATGCCGGAGTCAGGCACGGATGCCAACTTCTGGCACGAGACCGCGGCGACTGCAAGCGACAGAATCAGAAATCCATCTATTCTCATAACATAAAATAACAGATCAACAGAAAAAAGTAAAAAAAAGGGAAGATAGAGAACTATCTTCCCTCATAAGAGTATTGTAGGTCATTGCCCACAAGGGGCAGTGAGACTATTTACCGGCTTCTTCCTTAAGCTTGTCGGCACGGGTAGCCCATTTTGCCTTGGTGTTCGCCGTAGAAAGGACTGTCACCTTACCAGAGAAAGGAAGGGTATAAAGGTCACCGACTTCCGCAACAAGCGTGTACCGGGCATACTTGTCATTCTGAAGGTCTGTACCCAGGTTAACCCAAGCAACATAGAGACCCTTGTCGTTGGAATTATAGGTGAGGTTGCCACCGAACGAGTCCTTGGTGTCACCTTGAGAAGCATAAGGGTAGCTCAGACCTGCTCCACCACCATTGAATCTGACTTTGCCTGTAACATCGCTAAGACCATACTGTGTCTTCGCATATGGAGAGGCAACAAAAGTCTTGGTGCTGTCGTTATAGGTGTAGATGACGTTCTTCTCATTTTCCCTCTCAACAACCTTTACATCAGCAGAGATGTAAGTTGTGTCGGCCTCTGACTTGAATGTGCCGAGAACAACATCACTGTTGGAAATCTCAACCTTAAACGGCGTCTGGAATACTACATAGTAGTAGCCAACCTTCTCCTTGGCAGGGGTAACAGTGTCCGCGGTGGAAGTGCACTTCTCCGTAACCTTAACAAGTACATCCACATCCTTTGTGAGGAAGCTCTTCATATACTTGATGTCAGGAGATGTCGCAGGAGCGGCGATAATGGCTTTGAACTCATTGGCTGTGAATGTCAGCACATCCTTCTCCTCACCATCCTGGATGAACTTGAAGTCATCATCAAGATAGTTGACCTTCCAGGTCTTGTCACTGTGCATAATCTCGAAGCTTATTGTAGCGTCATCGGCAAGTTTGATGTTCTTACCATACTCCTCGAAGTGCTCGATGATGGAAGAGGCATAAACGAAGTTGTTGCGGGAATCAGCCTTACCCTTGACACGTACTCCGCCCCAAACATCGTAGTTCTCGGTTGAAGGAACGTACAGGGAAGCAGGCTTGGCCTCTACAGGCACATTCTTCTTGCCAAGGAGATAATCCGGGTTGAGAATGAGCCTTACAGGATTCGCAAAGTCGTGCTCGTGCTTGGTAGGAGTTACTTCGTAGCCGAACTTGAAGCCGACGTTAGGAGTCTTGGCGCTGTTGTTCTTGGCTTTGTAAGCGAACTCAATCCAAACTGTGTCTTTAGTACTCTTTACTCCCTTATCAACGTACAGAGAGATAATATTCGTGGATGTTGCCCACTCTTCCGGAGCCTTAGCGAAGTAAGAGATACCGGCAGGGAATGTGTACAGACCTACAGGAACATAAGTAGTGTCAAGCTGACCGGTTTTTTGATCCTTATTGATGTCAAACACGTAGAGGTTGTCTGTGTCATATTCATTAAGGAATGCCTCGTATGAGAGTCCCAATCCACCAAGAACATTCTTATTAACCTCCTCCCAAGTAACTTCAAGTTTATCATCTTTGAAGTCCGGGCATACGGTTTGAGGGTTGGTGAAATTAATGACCTTATCACCACAGAACAGAACATAGTGATTAGTGTAAGTCTTGAAGTAAGTAACAGGATCAACCGGTGCAGTCTTCTCCTCTACGATTCTAACCTTGATGAAGCCATAGGCAAGAACGCACTTCCTACCTGAATAGTCAACAACGCTGGCTGTCACCTTCACCTGAGGAGTTCTGTTGACCGCAGGACGGGTTGAAAGATTAAGGAACTTAGGGTCAACAGCCATCACGCCATCCTCTGTAAGGGTGACGAACTTGTTCTGATCGGTATAACCATCTTCACCAAAATAAGGCTTTCCGGTCTCGCCGTCCTCATTGCAGAGTTCGAACTTGTAGCTTACGTCCAAGCCAAGATCCTCGGCAAGAGCGACATCAACATTCCAACCATCTGCGGCAAGAGTAACATAATCCTTAAGGTCAAGAGTGTCCGTGTAGAGGAGCTGCGGAGTAGGAAGTTCTCTGTACAACTCATCGTCACATTGACCTGTGATATTAATCGGAGACTCACGATACTCACGTACTTCCTTATCGACAGGACTCTTGTCAGTTTTTGTGAAGTCCTTATGAATCAATTCGTATATCCAATAGGTGCCAGCATAACCAATGTAAGCATAGTCTGAAGTGATGGTCTCACCGTCAACCTTAGTCTGAAGAGCGATGATGTCATTATTATTCCTCTCAATCTCATCATCGACATTGTCTCCACCTGAATAGTGATAGCACTGCTTAGGTTCAGGCCAAGTACCATACATCTTAATGGTGAATGTAGCCTCGCCACCGTCAACCACAGGACCGCCGACAAGTTTGATGCGATCATTCCTGTCAGACTTGCTTCTGGTTTCCATCGCATAGGTCTTCACGGTTCTGTTGATGAAAGACCAGTCATACGCCGCTACATCGGCATTCTCAGGGTTGAGCCTGTAAGTCACCTCAACAGGAGCGGAAGTCTGAACTCTGTAAGATTGCTCCTCGTCATTTTTACCGGCCAAGTTGTAAACCTCTACGATGTAAGGGAACTCGATGTAGCCAAGGCCTTCCATAAGAGCCTCAGGGATAAGAGCAAGGCTCTTGAGGTCTGCGGCAAGCTTGATCTCGAGCACACCGTTCTCAACACCCTCTACATTGTGGAAGGTGAGTTTGTTGTTGTCCTTGTCATAGACAGCGGTAATCGTGCCCTCAGGGAACACCTCGATGGTGGTAACCTCGGAGGTCGTCTGCTTGGTGGCAGGGTCATAGGTGTACTTCACCCATTTGCCATAGTTGGCGTCGCTCTTGTCGGTGCAAGGCTGATACCAAATCTGGAGGGCGTCCTTGCCGTCTTTGCCGTCAACTCCGTCCTTACCGTCCTGACCGTTGATGCCGTCCTTGCCGTCTTTGCCGTCAACTCCGTCCTTACCGTCCTGGCCGTTGATTCCGTCCTTGCCGTCAACTCCGTCCTTGCCGTCTTTGCCGTCAACTCCGTCCTTGCCAGGATCACCTTTGTCGCCCTTTGAAGGGAATCCGGTGTCAACCCCGTCAATGAACCAGTTGCCGTTGGCGCCGATGGTAACAACAGAACCGTCCTTGCCGTCCTTGCCGTTCTGGCCGTCAACTCCGTCCTTGCCATCAGCACCGTTCGTGCCGTTGGTAATGTCGAAAGACTTACCATTGCTCAGAGTCACCTTGACTCCGTTGGTGATAGGCGTCACATCAGTGATGACAGACCCGCTGTTGATTGCAGACTGGAGGGCACTGACAGTGTTCTCCAACTTCTGCACGCGTGCTGTCAACTCGTTAATGTCGCCATCGTAGTCCGTACAAGATACGGCTACACCTGCGAGGCCTAATGCGATAGCCCCCGCAAGAAACAAGTTCTTAAACTTTTTGTTCATAGCTAAAAAACAAATTGATAAATAAATAAAACGTATAATTGTTCCTCTTAGTAATAAATATGGTTTAGTGTACCCAATAAGGGACACGCACTAACACAACGACAAATATATGAGTTTAATTTTTCATAAACAAGATTTTTTGGTCAGAAAATGAGAAAAAGATGGCTAAAAAACATTTGTTCCTAAGAGTGACACCGCTTTTTCTTCCGGGAACTCTCTTACAGGCATCTCGAACAAACATATTCAGAAATCAGCCAAACCTCCTGACATACGTTTTGCATACGGGATTGACGCAAATATTCATTATCTTTGGGTTGGAGATATAATTGGGCGGATGCTTCGACAGGCTCAGTGACCGTAGAGGTA
>CAVCPY010000278.1:9006-22921 GCA_963604245.1 Eggerthellaceae bacterium | reverse complement strand
CGGTCATTCTTACTCTTCAGAGCGGCGCATATTCTGCCGACAAGGAAATCGTGGGACTTGACAGTTCAGTCAATTACACCGCGAAGTCTTCTAGTGAGATCGGGCCTAAGTCCGTAGGTAAAGGTTTCTTTGAGGTCAAGGGAACCATATACACCTGGTATCTGCAGCTGACACGTTGGGTCACATTCAACGATAATCAGATCTGGATAAGAACCAACGTTCTGGAAAGGTAGCTCTTCGGCAGGCCCGGGAGAGGCGTAGGTCCTCACAGCAGCATCAGCAATTGACCGGAGATGACGCGGAGAAACATCCCCACCGGATAGACCGTGGCATAGGCTACGGACGGTGAGTCGTCATCTACGGTGCTGAGCGCATAATTGAGGGCGATCGGATTGGCCATAGCGCCGCAGAGCATCCCCGCGCTCTCCGCGTAGCCGAGGCCGCAGAACTTCGACGCGACAACTCCCGTCAGCAGCACCGGAATGACCGCCAGAGCTATGCTGACGGCGATCCACACCAGCCCTTCCGGCCTGAGTACGGTGGCGAAGAATCCCGGTCCGGCGCTGAGGCCGAGACCGGCGAGATAGACCGTGATGCCCAGCTGCCTAAGCATCAGATTGGCACTGTGGGTCGTGTAGGTGGTCAGGTGAATCCTCGGCCCGAAGGCTCCCATCAGTATGCCGACGACTATCGGGCCGCCGGCGATGCCGAGCCTGACAGGGACGCTCACCCCCGGGATCGAGATAGGCAGGCTGCCGAGTATCAGCCCGAGCATCAGACCGATGAAGATGAAGAGCAGGTTGGGATTGCGCAGTTCCTTCTCCTGGTTGCCCAGCACCTCCGATACCCGGCCTATCGCCTTCTCCTCGCCGACTATGGTAAGCTTGTCTCCGATCTGGAGCCGCAGGTCGCGGGAGGGCAGGATGTCGATGCCTGCGCGGTTGACTCTGGTGATATTGATTCTGTAGGCGTTGCGCAGATGCAGGTCGCCGAGTTTGGCGCCGTTGATCTCGGACTTGGTGACGAAGATATGTCTGGAGATCAGCATCCCGTCGAGATGGTTCCAGTCTATGTCCTTCTGGTTCCAGTCTTTCACCACCTTCTCGCCGAAGAGCTGCTCCGCCGCTCCGGCCTCGGTCTCCCGTGTCAGGACGAGGAGATGCTCCCCCTCTTCGAGGACCGTGTCTCCGTCGGGGATGATGACCTGGCCCTGTGAGCCGTCCGGACCGCCGTATTTCCATACGCGGGAGACCACCAGACGGATGCGGGAGGCTTTCATTATCTCCCTGAGGGGTTTTCCGAACACGGCGGGGTTGCTCACTCGCAACTCCGTCACGAATGCCGGCTTGTCGTGGTCTTCTTTAGGGCGGTCAGTCCTGCGGAAGAGAGTCTTGAGCAGCGCTACGCACAATATCACGCCTATGACCCCGAAAGGGTAGCCGACGGCGCAGGCTGTGGCCATCTCGTTGGAAACACCCCCGGAGTCGGGGCTGATCTGGAGCAGGGTCTGCTGAGCCGCTCCGAGCATGGGGGTGTTGGTGACCGCTCCTGTGAGCAGTCCCGTCGCCACCGGGAGGGAAAGGCCGCAGAGACGGCTCGCCGCGAGTGTCATAAGCGTGCCCCCGAGAAGCACCGCGAACGCCAGGACGTTCAGTTTGATGCCGCCCTTTTTCAGAGAGGGGAAGAAGCTCGGTCCGACCTGCAGTCCGAGCGTATAGACAAACAGGATGAGTCCGAAGTTCTGTGCCAGGGCAAGCATCTTTGGGTCGATTGCGAGTCCGAAATGCCCGGCAAGGATGCCGGCGAAGAACACGAAGGTTATCCCAAGGCTGATGCCTCTGAATTTCAGCCTGTTGCACAGTAGCCCCGCGGCGCATATCAGCGAAAGGACGAGGATCGCCTGCGTGTAGGACTGATCGGTGAATATGTTTATGAGCCAGTTCATAGTAGTGCCGTGTTTGTCATCTGTCGGAGAGCGCCGCTTCAATCAGGGGCAGCAACTGCTCGTCGGCGGGGAGCCAGCGGACGGCGCGGAGGCTGGCGGCACTCAGCCATCGGGCTGCTTCGTGTTCGTTGAGATGAAGGGTGTCCGCAGTGAGATGGCAGCGGAGACAGTACATCGTCAGGTGGAAATCGGGATAATCCCACTCGACGGTCCGCATCAGATCCTCCACAGTGATTTCGGCGTCAAGTTCTTCTTTGATCTCGCGCACAAGAGCCTGCTGAGGGGTTTCTCCCGGCTCTATCTTTCCCCCGGGAAACTCCCACCAGTCCTTCCACTCGCCGTAGCCTCTCTGGGTGGCGAAAACCTTGGCGTCCCTTATGATGATTGCCGCGGACACGACTACGTTTTTCATAACAGGCGATCTGATTAATTATCTGACAATTCCTTGATCCTAATCACATTCCGCAGATAGTCGTAGGTGCTGTCATACAGCTCCGGCTAATAGCGGTCGTGATCGCGGTATTTCTCTTGCCAAAGCCAGTCATCTTCCACTCTGTCTGAACTGGAGCCGCGGTGCTTGCCTATGTAGTGACCAAGCAGGCCGGCGCCAAGGATAAGGCCGGCCGTTTCAGCCGCTTTGTCATCTTCTTCAGAGTCGCCGATGCAGGTGAATGTCGGCTGAGCGTCCGACTTCCGCATTTTGAACCACTCCCTTGTGTTATGGATTATCAGCCCGAAGAAAATGATAACGAGTGCGATGAGGCTGAGCAAAAGAAAGAACCATTTCGTAATCACATACAGAACGGTGAAAACAAGCGCAAGCGGGAGCAATTGGATAAGTGTGTAGAAGATCATAACCAATATCACAAAAGCGTCAAACAGGCGGCTTTTGAAAGCTTTGAACTTGCTGAGCTTGTTGGGTTTGACAATTTCGGGCATAGGCACGGGATATTGGTGAACTTGTTTTCGTAGATTTCCCCAAAGTTACGGAATATCCTCGACAAGTCCAAATGAGACCGAAGATCTTGCGTTTACCTCTTCCCCGGGAGAAGAATCCCGAGACCGACAAGGGACGGGGGATTATCCGTAAAGTTTTTTTACAGCGGGTGTAAAGATTCTTTACACTTTCAGCCGTGATGTGTCCGGATAAAATGTTGATTGACAGCTGATTTGAAGTTTTGGCACGAAGGTGGTTCATCGTTCTCCGGGAAATTTGTCAATTAAGTTTTGCAAGTACTTGCACAATGCAATAACAAACATTATTACTTGCGAAACTTGAGTTTGTGATATATCGACGGATATGGGAATATTCAGAAAAAGGAAAATGGGAACGCCTCTGTCAGGGGTGCTGAACATTCTGGGGATGACGGTGGCGTTCGCTGCGCTGTACATCATTCTGGTACAGGTGCATCACGACCTTTCCTACAACAGGGAGGTCAAGGATGCCGACAGGATTTATAGCGTCTCGCTTCCGGACTGGTACGATGAGGGGAAGTATATGCTTTGGATCTGCCGCCCGCCTTTAGAGCAGATCATCACGACGGTTCCGGAAATCGAGGCCGGCGGCACAAGCTATCTGGGAGAGACGGCGATTGAGGTGATTGTCGGAGACGGCAAGAACCCTGCGCTTTCCGACCCTATGGTCTCGATAAAATTGTCTTCGATGAACAGAAGTACGCTTGACGTGTTCGGCTTTGAGCTTGTCGAGGGTTCCTGGGACAACTACGTCGGAGTCTGGGACTATGCCTTCAGCGAATCCGCGGCAAGGAAATACGGTGTCGGAGTCGGCGGACATATAATGATAAGGGACTGGCAGTCCGGAACCTACCACGAGGCGAACGTTGTGGCGATCTACAAGGATATGCCGATGAACTCCGACCTGTCCAGATTCGAGGCTTTCTGCCCGATCGGAGACCAGAGCATAGACAGTTGGCGTGAATGGGCCTACCCTTATTTCATCAAGGCCAAGGAAGGAGTCTCGAAAGACGAGCTTGAGGCCGCGGCGCGGAAGGTCATGGAAGAGCTGATCGAAGGGGAATATCCCGAAGGCAGCGATGAGGACAGAGCCGAATCCATCAAACGGTGGAGAATCCATCTCATCCCTCTGACCGGGACTTACTTCGACAGGACAATCGCGAACCCTGTCGGTGCGGTAGGCAACAAATCCACGACTTACACGCTTCTCGCCGTCGCGCTGCTTGTCATCATCATAGCGTTCATCAACTTCGTGAACTTCTTCTTCGCCCTCGTCCCCGTGCGGGTGCATTCGGTCAACACCAGAAAGGTTCTCGGTGCATCAAGGGCAAGCCTTGTCCTGGACTGCGTGATGGAGGCCGTCTCGCTGATCGCCGTCTCACTGGCGCTGGCGGCCGGAGTAGTGGCGCTGTTCAGGACTTCCACGGCGGCGAGCCTCATCACCTGTTCCACGGCGTTCGGAGCGAATATTTCAGTGGGAATATTCACAATTGCGCTCGGGCTTGTCTTCGCCGTAGTGTCAAGCCTCTATCCGGCTTTCTACATCACCTCGTTCTCGCCGGCGCTCGCCCTAAAGGGATCTTTCGCGTCGAGTTCCAAAGGGCGTGCGTTCAGATACCTGCTTGTAGGCTTGCAGTTCCTAATCTCCCTCTCTCTTATCATCTGCGCCACGTTCGTGGGACTCCAGAGAAAGTATATGCTCAGTCACGATATGGGCTTCGACCGTGAGGAACTCATCACCGCCAACCTTAACCGGACAGTCGCAAGATCGTCCGAGGCTCTTCGATCCAAACTTCTTGAGGATCCGCAAGTCAAAGACATCACCTGGGCCGACTGTGATCTTGTGCAGCCGTCGCGTATGGGCTGGGGCAGATCGTTCAAAGGCGAGCAGATCAACTTCCAGTGCTACCCTGTCGCCTGGAACTTCCTGCAGTTTATGGGCATCCCGCTTGTCGAGGGCCGTGACTTCACGCAGGCTGACGAGCAGTGCGAGAACGGAGTGTTCATATTCAATGAGACTGCCAGGGACAAGTTCGGCTTCACTCTTGAAGACAAACTTGAAGGGCACACGGATTCAGGCGCGGATATCGCCGGATTCTGCCGGGACTTCAATTTCACGTCACTGAAGAGCGATGTGACCCCGCTTGCCCTTTACGTGTTCGGGAAGGATCCTTGGCGTCCTCTCTCGACGCTCCTCGTACGCACGGAGAAGAACGCCGACATCCCGGCGATCATGAAGAAGATTGCATCCTCGGTCGCGGAGATTGACCCTACGGTCACTCCGGAGTCCGTCGACGTGCAGCTTTTCGACAAGAAACTTCAGGGTCAGTACCAGACAGAGGCCAACTTCTCCCGTCTCATCACACTCTTCACCTTGCTTGCCATAATCATCTCTCTGATGGGAGTCTTCGGACTTGTGATGTTCGAGACAGAGCACCGTCGCAAGGAGATCGGCGTAAGGCGGGTGAACGGTGCGACGGTGGGAGAAATCCTGAAGATGTTCAACCTCGAGTTCGCGAGGATCGTGCTGGCCTGCTTCGCTCTGGCCGTGCCGCTTACCTGGTGGATTGTGGACCGTTATCTGTCGGGATTCGCCTACAGGGTCCCGATTTATGTCTGGGTGTTCGCCGCCGCCCTTGTCGCCGTCCTCGCTATCACCGCCCTGGTCGTGACGGCACGCTGCTACCGCGCGGCCACCGAGAACCCGAGCGTCTCATTGAAGAAGGAATAGTCTCCTCTGACAGATTTTTGGGAATTATGACTGACATGCCTGCCGCCTGGTGAACAGCAAGGGGCCTGCCGGGTGCTGCAAAGATTATAAAGATTATGAAGAAAAACTCGGATATTTTAATCAAGGTGCTGTCCCTCGGCGTGGGGCTCGCGCTTAGTATTGTACTGATTGCGAAGGTATTCTTTGAGCTGAGTTATGACAGTTTCTATAAGGACATCGACCGCGTGTACAAAATTAACACCTGGTACTCCCAGAATGGGGGCGAGCATGATTACGAACAGGTGAGCGGGGCCGTGGCGATGGGGTTTATGGAGGAGGTGCCGGGCGTTGAGGTCGGCACGAGGACGACCCCCTTGTTCGATGGTGCCTATCTTGATGAGGATGGGAACAAGCTGGCGGGAACGCTTGTCCTTGCGGACTCGTGTTTCTTCAAGGTCTTCGACAGGCCGATTCTCTCGGGCGATCCCGTGAAGGCGCTCGGGAAATGGGGCTGCGTGGTGGTGAGCCGGAGTTTTGCGGAGAAGCTCCTCGGCTCCGCCCGGGATGATGTCGGGAATGTCATTGGCAGGCAGATCTGCAACGAGAATATGCCGGGGCTGAAGATGACGGTTGAGGGGGTGTTCGAGGACTTCCCCGAGAACGGGACGCTGGAGTATGACATCCTGCTCTCGATGGAGACCTACGGCAAGCGAAGCACCGACAACTGGCTGGGAAACGACCGGTACAAGGGCTATGTGAAGCTGATGCCCGGAGTGAATCCGCATACGCTCTCCGATGCCATCCGCAAGATGCAGGAGGCGCACCAGCCGCTCGCCCAGATGGAGGCACAGGGATCCAGCCTCCGGTACTACCTAAAGCCCTACAGCAAGATGCACACGTCCGACCCGGAGGTGCGCTCACAGATCATACTGCTCTCCATAGTGGCGGCGCTGCTGATTGTCATCAGTTTGCTCAACTATATCCTCATCGTGATATCCTCTATGGTGAAACGCTCCAGGGAAGTGGGCGTACGCAAGTGCTATGGTGCTGAGGCGAAGGACATCTACGGAATGCTGGCCAGGGAGGGCTCCCTGCATCTGCTCCTCTCGCTGGCCCTTGCGGCGGCCATGGTGTTCGCCGGACGGGGCATCGTGGAGAATCTGCTCGGAGTGCCGTTCCGGACCTTGCTGGTGAAGCAAAGCATCGTGGCTGTCGTAGCGGTGCCGGTATTCGTGCTGGTCGTTTCGATTGTGGTTCCTGCGGAACTGTACCGGAGGATCCCGGTTTATGCGGCGCTGAAGAACTATACCGAAAACTCGCGTCGCTGGAAGCTGGGCCTCCTTGGAGTGCAGGTGCTTATCAATGTGTTCCTGCTGGTTATGATGATCCTTATCGGCAGGCAGTACGGAAAAATCTCGCACGGCGACACCGGATATGACTACGACGACCTCTACTATGTCAGTCTCTTTGACGGGAACCGTCAGGCGCAGATGCGGACGGTGACTACGCTTCGGAGCCTTCCTGAGGTGAGCGGCGTGGCGGCCGCTTATAATCTTCCGTACAGTGGTTCCAGCGGCAACAACGTTTACCTTCCGGACGATGACCGGGAGCTCTTCAACATTGCCGACCAGTGCGAGTGCTCGCCGGAGTTCTACTCTCTGCTGGACATCCGCATCCTTGATGGCCGCGCTCCGAGGGATTCGAGCGAGGTGGCCGTGGATGAGAAGTTCGTGGCGAAGATGGCGGAGTTTACGGATTGGAGCGACGGGGCTGTGGGGAAGCAGGTGTACATCACCGGCCACGACAAAGCCACGCAGGAGGGCAGGAACTATTTCACCATTTCGGGAGTTTACAAGAGCTATCTCATCGGCGACATGCAGTCCGTGGACCAGAGGCCGAGCGCGTTGTTTTACGGTGAGATCGGAAGCATGAGCTCGTGGATGCCGCATATACTGTTCAGGGTGGATGTTTCCTCCGGAGAGCCCGGCCTGGCATTGGAGAAGGTGCGTGGGGCATTGACCGAAGCCTTGGAGGGGCGCGAAGTGGAAATCATCTCCTACGAAGATACCATGAGGGCCCTCTATGACGACAGCAGGAAGATGCGCAACACAATGGCGCTTGGCTCGGTGTTCTCGCTGCTCATCGCCCTGCTGGGTCTTGTCGGCTTCATCCGCGACGAGAGCCTGCGCCGAAGCAAGGAGATGGCCGTGCGGAAGATCAACGGCGCGACAACCCGCGACATCCTCGGCATCTTTGCCCTGGACATACTGAAACTCTCCCTCGCGATGGCGGTCATCGCCTGCATAGGAGCCTTCTTCGTCGCCCGCAGATGGCTGGAGCAGTTTGCCGAGAAGATCTCGCTGAGTCCGCTGTATTTCATCGGTGGCGCTGCCGCCGTGCTGCTGATAGTCCTCGGCGCGGTGGTCCTCAACTGCTACAGGATTGCGACCTCCAACCCGGTCGAATCGTTGAAAAATGAGTGATTTGCAAAGTTGAACATCAATTTATGTGTCTTGCGATCTCTATACTGTGCATATCCAACATCGCCTATCTGTTCGAGAAGTTCAAGATTGTCCCCAAGAAGTCAATACCTTCCGCAATGGGCGCCCTCTCGGACGTTCTCGGCGTCCTCTCGCTGGGAGAAGCGCAGCTGAAGGCTGCCGTCGCGATGGAGCACACCGATTTTGAAGACTCGCTTGAGATGGTCGCTGCTAAGGATGGCGGCTGCGACTACATCATCACGAACAACGTAAAGGACTATCGGATCTCCGCCGTTCCGGCATTGACGCCTGCAGAGTTTCTCAAGGGCCTTGGAATAACCATATAAAACGCTGGAATAATCGACAAACCTTCACCTTGGATTGAATTCAAGCAGGAGTCTGCGACATTGCATAAAGAGTGCCCGCAGCGGCATGCCTTGTGCATGGATCAAATCAGGCGGCCCTCACAAGGCCGCCTGAAGTGTTAAACTATTTCCCACCTGCGGAGAGGTACTCCTGCAGGGCCGCGACGTATGATGAGAACGCAGCTTGGCCTTCAGGTGTTATCCTGCAGGTAGTTCGCGGCATCTTGCCCTTGAAGCCTTTCTCCACGGTGATGTAGCCGGCAGAGGTGAGCTTGTCAATCTGCACGCTGAGGTTTCCTGACGTTGCCCCTGTCTGTTTCTTGAGGAAGGTGAAGTCGGCTTCATCTACCCCTGCAAGGATGGACATCACCGCAAGCCGGAGTTCCGAATGGAGGAGCGGGTCAAGTTTCGGGAACATGGCCTACTTGTATTGAAGTTTGACGATGAAGCCTGTAACCGCCAGAAGCACTCCGCCGAGAGTGAAGAGAAGCAACTGTGCCTCGCTTTTAACAAGCATTGCTACGACAGCTCCTCCTACTCCCAGGATAAAGCCCGCAATGATGATGGGCCAATTCTTGAGGATGACGCCGGAGATGCACTCGGCAAGTCCCAAAATGACAATGATAAGCAGCGTCATGTGCATAGGGACCGCAAATACTGCAATGGAGCTGAGACAAATGGAGAAAACGCCAAAAACCGACCAGACATATCCGAGCAGGGAGCTGATTTCGCTTTTCGGGGCGGCTTTGTCATTCTTGCTAACCAATGCTGCAACGGGATAGCCGATAATCGGCAAGACGAACCACAGGAAGTTCCAGCGAGGACTTCCACTCGCGTGCCATAAGAAATAAATCAAAAGGGAGAAGCAGGCGAGCAATGTGCCCCAAAGAATGAAATACTTAGAACCACTGCGAAGGATAGCCTTGCGACTGTTGTTCATTGTCTCAGTAATGAGGGCGAGGCTCTGAGCCGCCGTCATTTCTTTGTTTTGTTCCATAATATCAATCGTTTACATTATCGTGTAACTAAGTCCAGCTGCGCAGTCTGGCTTAGATACGATGCAAATATAAATAAATTTATATTATAAACCAAATTGCCGGGTCCCATGGCGCCTTCTGAGATTACCATGTGCTGATTGTTCAGGTGGAAAGTCATCGCGCCAAGTACGATGTCTATGCACTGCTGCAGAACCGCACCGGGTGTTAACAATAGAAGTCTGGCATCCATAGATGGTTTTAGCCACGGGAGTGGGCTGATTTACAAATATCCAAGTGCCGCCAAGCTCGGGTTCGGCGCACTCGCTCGGCTGCTGATGGATGAATCGGTCTCATAATTAATTGTGCATTATGCATTGTGCATTGCCCTCAGTCTTCTTCAATGATTTGTTCGGGAGGCCAGATTTCGTTCATGATGTCGAGAGCGTCAGTGTTGCCATTTTCGGCAGCGGAGGCCAGAAGGTCATAGTAGCGCTCCATGTCGGTCATGAATTCCGAGGGATCGTTGGTGTCAGCGGCTACCCTCAGCCATTCCCAGCCTTCGGCATCGTCGGGCCCGAGAGCGCCTTTTTCCATTCCCTCGAGAAGGATTTCCTGAAACATTCCCGGGCGAAGGATTTTCGTCGTCGACCAGTTGTTGCTCGACATCAGCAGTGCCTTGAGCGGATAGAGGCCCACACGGCCACCGTCAATCAGATGATTGATGAGTTTGATTACCTTATGCTCCAGGTCATTCGTGCCGAAGTCGGCGTTGTTGCCTTTGCCTTTGTGGATATTGCAAATCCTGTAGATGAGTTCGGCAATCTGGGTCCATGCGTCGAGGATGCGGTAGGTGATTCTTACGGTCACTTCGTCGCTGCTGACGTATGGCGTGGCGACGCTGAAGGGACCTTGTTCCCAGCAGTCGCCGAGGGCAACTGTGCGCGTCTCTCCGTCGTGGGTGAGCGTGACGGAGGTGTCGCCGACGGCATCGACCGAGATCACCACGCAAGTCACTTCACCCCGGGTGTCGAGGCGTTGGCCCGGTATGAGCTCGTCCTTTCGGAAGCGGATGTGCTGGTCGTAGTTGACCCCCATTGAGTGGTCGCGCACATAGTGGTGGACATCGATGTCGAGAACTATTGGCAGAAGTGGGTCCATATCAGTCGAACATTACGCGTGGGTTCATCACTGCCGGCGAGCGCCATTCAATGCCGTGCTCTGCAAGAATCCGGCTCTTTGCGCCCCAGTCCGATATTGCGCCAGTACTCGCCGGTGTCGGCGTTCTTCACCATCTGAGTAAAGGCACTGCCTAAAAATTTGATTTTCTTTTCCATATCACCATCTCTTACGGTAGCTGTCGCCATGGGCCTCTTCGTGGACAGAGCGGCCTGTTTTCTGACGGTCGAGTTCGGTGTAATCAACCCGGGTGGTCTCCTCGACGAGGCCACAATGCTCACATTTATGATAACGACGATAATGATCAAGCCGATACATGATGTCATAGTGAATATATTCGTAGGTACGGTAGTCCTGGGCTTGAGTGTGGACATCTGTACGGTTGCTGGTTGAGCTGCCATCAGTGTATATGGTTGTTACCTGAGTCCACGCCTTCCTCGTCGCCGTGCGTTTGCCAAGTAGCTTACCGCGACGAATGTCTTCACCCTTCTTGTTTTCGGAATATTCTAAATCCTCATGGTCGAACTTGATGGTATGCAGACGCTTGCACCGGGGACAGCGGATATGGGGATATTCACATAGCAGACTTGCGGCGAGAGTAAAAGAATACCATCCGCAGATGAGTATGAGGATGCTCCAGAATGGGAACATACCCCAGGCCATCATCATCACGCTACAGATATAAACCGACACAAGGGTCATCACCAACATAAGCAATCGCAGCACCTGATCGGAAAGCGGGTAGAATACGGCAGGGAATTTTACAAGCCAACCCATCAGGAGTACCGGCAATGACGCAGTGAGGAACATCCACGATAAATAGCAAATGGCAACCACCACTATCAGACAGATAATCAGGATCTTCATTCCGGTCGATGGCATTGGATCGCCGTAGGCCTCGTAACGTGAACCCCGCACGATCAGTGAGGTGACGGGCCAGTCGATTATAGTCGAGGCCAGCGGCATATGTTTCAGCCATGAGGCAGCACGACTTGTGGGGTCGGCAAAACTCACGGCCTCCGCCACCGAGTCGGCGTTAAAGGTGACATTTGGCTTCATCATCTTCCCAGTTGAAGGCTCATAGACTTTCCAAGAATACTGGGCCACCATTCCATTGGGAGTCATCCTCAGCAACACAGGGGTTCCGAAAGCCTTGTTGACCTCAGCAAAAGATTTGCCCAGGGTCTTTGACTCAAATTTCCGCCCGGTGCATACTCCGGCACGTCCATCGCGGTTATATGCATAATCGGTCCAGCCGTCAAAATCGGGCACGAAGTCGCTTGTTGAAAGTTTTTCCTTCTCGCCGCTGGGAGTGACGAACGTATAGTAGTAGATAGACCAACCCGACCAAACAGCCTTGACGCTGACTGTGTCGCCCTTGTAGGCTCCGTCCTTAACAATCTGTCGAACGGGGAGGTCAGAGGCATCTACCCAACCAATATCTCCTTTGGGAGTCTTCACAAGCCACTCTTGGCCGAATGATGAACAATCGACAGCAAGCACACGCAGGCTGTCGCCCTTAGCGAGGGTGGTGCAGAGAGTGTCGCGGTCGAATCTTTGTCGCAAAGTAGCCTTGCGGTCAAGGCAGATTACGGGACCATCTGTTTTAAGGTTGCTGCCACCACCACCCCACAATGCCAAGGCTGTGCAGCAGGCAATCAGAATCAGGCTGACGATGCACCGACGTGGTGCATCGTCAGTTTCAAGAAGCAGGTTTCGAATTCCCATTGTAGTGAAGAATGATTGATGAGACTTTAAAATTAGAGAATTTTCCAATCACCCTCTTTACAATAGGTAAAAACTTGCCGCTTTAACGCTTTACTTTTCGTAAAAACTTTGTTGACTTTTCGTAAAAATGCTGAATATCAATCATTAACACCGCCCATTCTAAAGGCGCTTGGCGAGCAGCTCTTATACTTGGAAAATACTCTGGAGAATACGGATAGACTACTGAACCCGGACTTTTGTGCCACATCTTGGATAGGCAAATCTGTTTCAGCCAAGAGGCGACAAGCGTGCTCGATGCGGAGACCATTTACATATTCGTAGAAGTTGGTTGCCGAATCGCGATTGAAGAATTTACTGACATAGGTGCGATTTGAACCAACAGCAGCCGCAATGTCCGATAGTTTCAGGTTTGGGTTGAGATAGATATGCTCAACGGTGAAAAGCTGCTGGATTTTACCGGCAAGGACATCCTCGTCTGCCAAGTCAGAACTTTGCTCCGGACGCCAGTCTGCCAGCTCGCTCATCACCGACTGGTGACGATAAAGAAAATAGGAAATCACCATCCACAGCCCCAGATTGCAGGACATATAGAGACACTCCATGTCCAAATGGATGAACAGACAGTCGAATATCCAAAGCCCAAGGATAACATAGAAAGTGTAAAGAATAGTCTTGAGCCAGTTGAGGTTGATATTCTCGGTATAAGAATATAATTCTTTGAGATGGCGATTATAGCGTGGAATATTCACTGAAGTCCAAATCATTATGGAGGAGCCGTATATTGCTGCCCAACCCACCTCGATATAGAAAAATATTCGGTTTCCAAGGCAGATACAGAGAATTGGCAGGATAACGAATGGTGATTCCTGAATGACAATGCTTCTCCAATTTAAGTGTCCCGGTCTGACAAGCTCTTTCAACACAAAAGCATACATAGGAACGGCCACCATATCTACTGCTGTCATTGCGTCCAATACCTGAGAATCGGAATAGAGGCCCATCTTCACCACTATGAAGTCCTTTATATATTCAATAGCGATGGTACCGGTGAGCAGCGACACCAACCGGTAGAGCAGCTCTCCGCGCCGCCAAAAGAACCATGTCATCATACCGAAAAACATGGTCGAGAGGCCAAATATGTAGCTCAAATCGAGATATTCCATTTCTTATGCAATGGTTTGAGGCAGATTTACCTGCAAGATATAAAAGTTTTTTAAATCTTCGTGTCTTCAAACATCGTAATGACAGAAATGAGGAGACCCCAAAAAGTTAAACCGTCCAACTTTTTGTGGTCACATCACTTTCGATGAATCATTCACCGGACTTTCGTCCTGCAATCTGTCACCCAAATGTCCAGATGACCGAAAGAGCCAAATTGTGTCCAACTGCTTTCCAATAAATATGGGTCTGAAAGAATAAGCCCAATTGTCATCTTGAAGATATTGCTTATTTCTGCTATGTAAAATGTAGGTCATAAATTGTCCGTAACCGGACAGCTCAACCATGGAGACTGTGTCGACCTTGATTTCGACCACCAGTTCATCGCCGCCGACAAGAAG
>CAVCPY010000278.1:0-8996 GCA_963604245.1 Eggerthellaceae bacterium | reverse complement strand
TCGCTGTCGTTGTTCGTCGGCGGGATCTCGGGATTGGTCAGGAAGGTGAACACAAATACGTAAGGCCGTTGTCAAGGATGCCTTTTCTTACAGAAGCTTCACCCGGCAGATGCTGGGCAAAAGACACCAATGATCAATCAAGGAGAACCGCCGTTAGAAGCAATCTGAATAATTTCATGAGTAATGGATTATTGGACATTGATATTGTATGCAAATTTAATAACTTTTCAAGATTTCTGCTTTCAGGAGACCGGTGTATTTTGCCTCTGACTCCGAGTACTTTGCCTTCGCGAGTTCCGCCAGAGCAGCGCTCCAGGCCAGGCAGTCGGTTTCTCCGAGGTTGTACTTTTCCTCTATCTGCCTTTGAGCCTCCTCTGCATAGCGGACTTCCTCCCTTGCCCGAAGATATTTGTCTCTGGCGGCTTCGCAGTCAATTTGTGCCTGCAAAATATTCTTTCTGAGTAGTTTGCGGATAGAGAGCGTCTCGCACTCCGCTTCTGATGCCGCTATCTTGGCTCTTTTGACGGAATTTCTTGCGTTTAGCCCCGTGATGATAGGAATCCTCAGACCTACGGAAACATATACACTCCGGTTGTCTGCATACTGCTGGAAGAAAGGATATGCTTCATACGTTATGGTTCCGTCCGGATTCGGAATCGCTTTCTGTCTGGCATCCGAGAAACCAGAGCCATAACCCGCTGAAAACGAGAGAGTCGGATACAGCGAGGCTTTGGCAATCTTTATGTCTTGATGCGTTAGCGATTCATTGAGCAAGGATGCCTGATAATCCGGATGCTTCTCTATTGCCGCATCCATGTCCAAGAGTTCTGTTGTCAATTCGTCCATTGCAGGCTCCGCCACCTTGAAAGATTCGTAGTCTTCAATCTCGAGAAGATTACAGAGCGAGAGCAGAGCCATCTGAGCGGATTGCCTGACGCTTGATACATCATTCTGCGCACTATAAAGTTGCGAGCGCAGTTGAAGCACGTCCGACTCGGTGATATCCCCGGCCTCCAGACGGATTTTCGAGCGCTCGTACTGCGCCTCTACGAGCGATGCCGACTGCTCGGCGATACGGATGTTTTCCTCTGCGCATAGAACGTCCATATATGCCGCAATCACATTCAATTTGAGGTTATACCGCACACTTTCCTCCTTGAGGAGTGATGCTCGAAGTGACAGTTTTGCCCTTTTAAGCGCGTGAATCTTCTTTCCTCCCTCGAAAAGCGCGATGTCTCCCGATATGGAAGAACTGCTATTGCCTGTGAGACTGGTCTGCACGAACTGATAGGTCGTCGGATCAAGGACGCGGCCCGTGGAGGACGTATAATTGGTTGATGCAGAGATTGATGGCGCAAATGCCCACTTTCCTTCCTGCAGGTCGAGCCGGCTCTTGTCTGTCGTTAGCGCCTGTTTTTGCACATCAATACTGTTCTCTTCTGCATAATTGATGCAATCCTCGAGAGTCCAGACTTTCTGGGCTTGAATTGTCAGTGCAGCAAACAGAGATACCGCAAGTATAAACACATGCTTCAGCATATCACTCCGTCCTTTATGTGAATGATCCTCTGTGTCTTCTCCGCAACGGCCTGCTCGTGCGTCACGATAACCATCGTGCAGCCCGTTTCCCGGTTGATGCCTGAGAGAAGGTCCATAACGATCTGCGTGGTGGCGGAGTCCAATTGTCCTGTAGGTTCATCGGCAAGAATCAGTCGTGGCTGCGTTATGATGGCCCGCGCGATTGCAACCCTCTGCTTCTGGCCTCCGGAAAGTTCGTTGGGATAGTGCCTGCGCCATTCAAGCAGCCCGAAACGCTCCAGCATCCGCTCGCCCTCGGCGCGCATCCGCTGTTCGCTCATCTTCCTGTAAGAGAGCGGCAGGATGACATTGTCAAGGATATCCATCTGCGGAATGAGGTTGGCAGATTGAAAGACGAAACCGATCAACTCATTCCTATATCGAGCCATCTCATCGTCATAGAGGCCCGTAACACTTCTGTCGCAAAGTTTGTATTCCCCTGCGTCAAACTTGTCCAGAAGTCCCAGGACATTAAGCAGGGTGGACTTGCCGGAGCCGGAAGCGCCCATAATCGCCACCATCTCGCCTTCCGCAATGCTGAGGTCTATGCCCTTCAGCACCGGGAGAGTCTCATATTTGGTGACGTATGATTTCTGTATGCCGAAGAGTTCAATCATTATAGTTAGTGATTATGAGTTCATTACGAGTTATGCCTTCTGTTATCTGTACTCTTTCTCCGTCTGAAAGGCCCAGAGTGACAATCTTTTCAGTCGCGAAACGTTTCAAAGAGTCCGTCACATAGACAAATGTCGTGTCGCCTTTGAAGTTGATGCATTTCTCTGGAAGGGTCAGCACGTCTTGGGCGCTCGAGAGGAGTATCCGTGCAATAGCGGAGTAGCCCGACCGGAGATCTATCTCACTGTCTCCCAGCGAGAATTCTGCTTCAACGGGGAATTTCACTGCACCTCCCTGCATCTCGCCTTTTGAGGATATCTTCGTTATGACGGCATCAATGCTGGCTCCCTTGTAAGCAAGCAAGGAAAGGCTGACAGGCATACCGACATCAAGGTCAACAATGCTCTTCTCCGGGACATCTGCCTTGAAAATGTATTGCTCTGCGCCTACAATCGTAGCAATAGTGGAGCCTACGTTGAAGTTGCTTCTCTCTACAACTGAAGAGCCGACCTTTACCGGAATGTCGATAACAACACCGGACGCACTGGAGCGTACTATATTGCTGGCGTTCCTGCTATTTTTCTGCCTGAGACTCAGCTGGTTTAAGGCAGTAGCGAGATTTTCGTCCGCTGTAAGATATTCCTTTTGAGCCGCTTCGTAGTCTTTCTGCGATATGGCTTTCCTTTCCAGAAGCTTCTTCTGCCGCTCAAACGACAGCCGCGCTGCATCGAGATTTATCTGCGCTATATTCACGGCGCTTGTAAGCTGTTCGATTTCGGACGAATTGGGTACGAGGCTTACCGATGCAATCGGGTCGCCGTCCTTCACTGTATCGCCCATACCTACATACAATGCATCCACCACTCCTGAAATCTGCGGCTTCACCTCTATCTCCCTGCTCGGATAGACTCTTCCGGAGAGCTGGAGCGTCTCTTCGACGGTCGCCGTTTCGGCGCGGGTGGTGGTATAATATTTCCTGCCTGAGTCCTTGATGAGACTGTAGGTTATGAATCCCACAGACCCGACAAAGACCGTAATCGCTATAATGTTGAAAGATTTCATACGTTCTTATCCTCTGTTTTCGTATCTTATAGCATCCACAGGGGTTATCTGCGAGGCCTTGAGTGCGGGAAAGATCCCCGCCGCGATGCCGCTGAGGCACAGTATCACGAACGCCGCAATGACCGCCGGGAAGTCTATTTGTATGCCATCCATTATCTCCGTATTGAGAATGGGCAGTATCACTTTGTTTGCAATCAGCACGACCAGTGAACCCGTCACTATGCCCACTGCGCCGGCAATGAACGTGATTGCCAGCGACTCAGCCATTATTATCGAAATGATTGAACTCGAAGTGGCACCGACCGCCTTTCGGATGCCTATCTCGCTCGTCCGCTCCTTCACTATTATGAGCATTACGTTGCAGACTCCAACGATGCCGCTCAGAAGCAGGCACACTCCGACTATCCATATCAGGACTTCAAGTCCGTGGAATAGGCTCTCGAAGGCTGATGTCTGTGTCTCTATGTTCGCGATATAAAGAGCCTTGTCATCGTGGGGAGCAAACCCGTATCGGTATGCAAGATATCCTTGCAGGTCTTTTTCAATCTCATCCGTTTTGCTGTCCGCTGACAAAGACAGACAGAATGAAGACATCTTCCCTTTGGAGTTGAAGTTGCCCACAAAAGCCTCAGATGGCACATATACCGAGTTCCTCTCCTGCACAGAGAAGATGTCATCCGAGGCGAGTGTTCCGATAACCTTGAAAAGGCTTCCTCCGATATCAATCGTCTTGCCGACTGCGTCCTTCTTGTCGAAAAGGGACTTTTGTATAGACTCGCCGATGACTGCGACATTATGGCCATTGAAATCATCCAGATGGCTGATTCCACGTCCCGTCTTGACATTAAGAATTTTGACTTTGAAGTAATCAGCGCTGACTCCCTGGACCGAAGAAGTGACCGTCTCCCCGTCGTATGAGATATTCATAGACGGCGTCGTCATCTCCGGTGAACAGGCTACGATACATCCGTACCTCTGCCGCAAGTCATCGACTACGGACTTGTCAAAAAGGACTTGGGGCTTCCCGCTATACACAAATAGACTTTTCTGCGCGAAAGAATTGAACATCTTCATCACGCCGTCCTTGAAGCCGTTTCCGATGCCAAGAAATATAACCAGCAGGAAGATTCCCCAGGCAATGCCGAAACCAGCCAGAGAGGAGCGGAGTCTGTTCTGACTGATGGACTGTATGGCGCTTCGGAAGACTTTCATCGCATCATTGATTTCCAGTATTCGCTATAGAAGTTGTCAGACTGCATCAGGTCATCGTGCGAGCCATGGGCCGTGATGCGGCCGCTATCCATCACGACTATAATGTCGGCAAGCAGACGGGCGGTTTCCAGACGATGGGTAACGAATATGATTATCCTGTTCTCTCGCAATTTGTCCAAAAGGGACCAGATATGCTTCTCCGTCCTTCGGTCCATCGCGGCGGTCATCTCGTCAAGGATGAGGATTCTGCTTGGTTTGTACAGGGCCCTTGCGAAAGCGATGAGCTGTTTCTGACCTCCGGAGAGATTGATTCCTTCTTCGCCCACAAGGGTTCCGAGACCATTGGGGAGTTCTGCGATGAACTTGTCGAAACCGTACTGCTTACAGAAGTCCACGACTTCGTTTATTCCCTTGGGAACACTGCCGAAACAGATGTTCTCCAGTACGGTCCCGTTGTAGAGGAAAATCTCCTGAGGGACCACGGAGACAAGGCTCCGCCACTGTTCAAGAGGGATTTCTCTCGAAGTCCTACCGTCAAGAAGTATCTCCCCCTCCTCGGGAGCATAGAACCGCTCAAGCACCTGACATAGCGTGCTCTTTCCGCAACCGCTCTCGCCCACTACACAGGTGATCGTACCCTTGCTGAACCTCAGCGAAACGTCTTCAAATATCCGCCTACGTCCTACGAAACGGAATGCAAGACCCTTCGTCTCAAGCACTCCCGCCGGCAAATCCTGTCCGTCAGTCTCGCCGTTCTTTTCCTCCTCAGCATCAACGATTTCATACATACGGTCAAACGCGACCTTTGCTTCATTGACGGGGATCATTACGAGAGCCAGACTCCCCACCGCCGGGAACAGGCTGCCGGTTATTGTGATGACGGCCATCAATTCTCCCGTTGTCATTGTGTCAGCAAATACGAATGACGAACACAAGGCTATGAGTCCGACCTGAATGACTGTGCTTGCGATGCCAGCCCAGACACCGATACCAATCTGTGTCCGCCCCAAATTGAAGACCTTGCTCTGGAAATTGGAATACAGAGCTTCGTTGAGCTGCAGAAAACTTGGCTGCCGAGAAAAACTTTTTACATCAGCCATCCCGCTGATTGTATTTATAAATCCGCTTTCGCTCATAGCGTAGGAACTCATAACGTCCCTTTGCTGAGCGATAACTATCTTGTTGTTTTTTGAAACAATCCAGCAGAACACCGGCAGGCAACACAGCGCAGCAAGGGCGACTTCCCAGGAGTACGCAAACAGGAATCCTGCTGATACGATTATGACAAGGGCATTGATAATCGTCTCTCCGGCGAGGGTGCCTATCACAGACTGAATGCGCCGTGTGTCGCCGAGACGGGCAACCATATCACCGGTCTTACGGGTGTCGAAGAATGACTTGGGTAGATGCAGAATCTTCTCGAAGAAGAAGCTGATGATTCGGTTGTTGAAGTCCCAGCTCTGGGTAATGAGAAGTTTGCTTCGCAGGGCGGAAATCAAGACCCTTGCAAGCAGCAGAATGAGGACAAGTGCAATGCCTGCAATGAGTTTTGTGGTGTTGTGCGAAGGCAGCACGTCATCCACCAGCTTTTGGGAGAATACTGCCATCACCATCCCCAGCACGGCAATCACAAGGCCGACGGCGATGCTCGCCCCAAGTATCCCGAAGTCTTCTCGTGCAAGAGAAAGCAGCCAATCTTTCTTGCGCCCCTTGATGCTCTCTCTCTTCTCAAAGGAAGCGTTAGGCTCCAGCAAGAGGCATTTGCGGGTCCAGATTGCATTGAGTTCCTCTTCACTCATCTCTATAACGCCCTTCGCCGGGTCGGAGATGACGAACTTTCCTCCCTCGATGCCATAGCAGACTACAAAATGCTGCAACACCCTGTCGATGACAACTGCGAGAATGCAAGGCTTTCCGTGTTCTATAAGGTCAGGGATACCGTTTGCCTCGGCCCCTTGCGCATCAAATCCCATCGCTTGAGCGGCTTGATACAGCCCGAGAAGCGTAGTGCCTGTATTGGACGTGCCGCTAATCTCCCGTAGATGCAGTATGGAAGAATCCCCTCCATAGTAGCGGATGAGCGAGATCAGACAGGCCGCTCCGCAGTCCGTCATATCGTGCTGATGCACGAATGCCTTCTCAATTTGCTTCTTGTCAAGCATGGTTATTCGAGCCACTCAAGTATGGTCTTGATCGATACCGCGCCGCGTTTGTAATGTTCCAGAAGCCCTTCCGCGTCATAGATGAATATCGCTGGCGGAGCCGTGACGTCAAGCGCAAGAAAGAGGTCCGGCCTCTCTTCAACACAAATCCGGGCGTCAGGGACAGTCTGTAGCGGATATTCGTGCAAGAACTCTTCAAATTCCTCTTGTGGCGATAGTGTTACGAATACCCAGTCAATACTTTGGAAAGATATCCGGTTGTCTATGATGCCTTTCAACTCCTGCCTGCAGAACTCGCAGTCTGGGCTGAAGAACATAATCGCCGTCTTTCTTCCGGATCTTGTTTCCGAAAGCAGGAACTCATGTCCGTCTATGGTGACAAGGATCATTTCGGGAAGATTCCTTATGTTTCCCATCTCTGCGTTATGTTTTTTCAGCGCAAAGAAGAATAAGGCTCCCAAAGCCATCGCAACTGCGCAGATAGCATATAGAATGATATGTCTGACTTTCATCTAACTCAGATACAGCATCAAAAACATCAACAGAACGATGTAGAACAGGTACCCGACCCCGTATGAGGACATGACGAAGCTGAAAGATTTGCTGAATTTGCTCTCTGTCTGGGCGCTTACGAGTTTTGCCATCACGAACCAGTATGCAATCTCGAAGACATTCACCGCGGACAACGGAAGTTTCATCCATTGCTCGATATTGTCCCCTCCGAGAAAGAGAAGCGAAGTGCAATTCGTAAGAGTCTGAGCCTCATTAGCTCCGGACGTGACATTGACAACGCATAGAACAACGATGTAGAGAATCATCACCGCCTGCGCCTTCATCGCTACTCCCCACCAGTCCCTGAACTTCCGCCCTGCCATTTCAGCGGAGAAGAAACTCCCGACAAACAAGCAGAGCGAAACCAGACTCAATCTCAACAGGAGCAGTATCGGCGCCGCCACAAAGGAAAGCCACCTCCACTTCTGCCACTTCTCCAGCAGCTGTGCCCTTGCCTCATCCCCCACAAGATCGAAATTCTGTAGCTCAGGCATTAATACAAATTCCTGCTGTAGAAACGTAGTGATAAGCATCACGCCGACGTACAGCAGGAAATACAAGGATGCCTTCATCAGAACTGAATAGTCGAAATGCTATATATTATTTTCATTTCTCATTTGTCTGAGACGCGCTGTTCATAGAGGTATAGGATGCCAAAAGACCGCCCAAGATGGAAACCGCGATTATGATATTCTTAGCTGTTTCTTTGTTCTCTAGCAAAAGCGATATAAGGACGTCAATTATTAGTACAACAACGAAAAGCAGAATGAGTCTCTTGCCATTCACTTTAATTCTTCCCTTCTCACGAATAAACTGACCTATCAACAAGCCAAGAGAACAAAAGACAGCCGCCATTGAAAAGGAGAAGAAATAACTGTTATCAAAGAACAGTGACGTAACAAACAATAAGCAGGAGAAAAATAAGATTAAAAATAAATACTTTTTCATCATTCCGACGCCATACCACAAAACCAAGTCTGAAAAGCTAACCAGCCCAGCCCAACAACAAAGCCGGCTCCTGCAGTAGCCATTCCTGCAGCGGTGGACCAAATCAAACCGGCAGTGCCCAAGCCAAGGTTGCAGGCCCAATCACCATCAGACGCCTTGCCACCTTCGAAAGTTGAAAGATCATTAATACCAATAGTAACCATAATACTAAAAGTTGTGCCCCGCTCTCCCCATCGAGGACATTAATAAAAAGACGTGGGAGTATTACTCTTGCTCACCTCAAACTCAGGCCTTCGCTGCCTACCGGAGAGATAAGCAACGCAGCTGGCCCACGTCAAGGATGATATAGAATAATCACCACGCTTAAAGCGCAATGACACTATTGTCATCACTAGTGGACGCTTTCGTTGCCGTTTCCTCTTCCGGTAAATCAAATTTGCGAAGTTTGAGTTTAGAAGATAAACGTCAAGTAACGTCTTCGTATGTCTTGCCCACCCGCCCCTTCATCTAGACCTCTCTGACTACGAGGAAAATCCTCAATATTTGTTCAGTCTAGATTCTAGGCCAGCTGGATGATTGCAAATATACAAAAGTTTTCTAATAATTCCAAGGATTTTCATTCTATCGCACGAATAGCGTAACCTGTAATCTATAAAGACGTTATATATCAGGAACTTACCACAAATATCCAGCATCGGTAACTACTCAGGTGCCCAAGCCATAGCCAACCGGCCATAACCTCACGATAAAGATGATTCAAACGATGATACTACGCTCCGGCAAGGGTTGCAATGACCCGAAGGACCTCGAAGGGGTTCTGCCCGTTCTTGACCGCCGTCTGTATGACGGAGGCGACGGTGGCGTAGT
>CAVCPY010000277.1:3331-6489 GCA_963604245.1 Eggerthellaceae bacterium | reverse complement strand
TGTCTCGAAAATTCCGCATAATAAAATGCGGGAACCATTTTTAAACAGCTTCTGAATATAGCCGTCCCTGCCAGGTGTCACGTTCCTCCAGACGCTTGTCCAGAAGGCGGAGAATCTCGAAATTTCGGACGAGCCCCCACGGGGTGTCGTTCACGAAACGCGGAGGCACCTCGCCGGCGACCCGTTCGATGTAAAGGTCTGGACGCAGACGTTCGAGGATGCCGGTGACGAGGTCAAGATATTCATCAAGCCCGGGACGGTAGAAGTCGGACGGACCGGCGGCATATTCCTTTTCCATCGCCGTGCCTTTGACAATCTGAAGCTGGTGGAATTTGACGGAGCGGAGCGGGAGAGACGAGATGAGGCCGCACTGGTCGAGGAGCATCCCGCGGGTCTCGCCCGGAAGGCCGAGGATGAAGTGGGCTCCGACGTCGAGGCCTCTTTCTGCGGTCATCTCCACGGCCTTCCGGGCGCAGGCGAAGTCGTGGCCGCGGTTGATGTGGCGGAGGGTGCTGTCGTGACAGGATTCGATGCCGTACTCGACTGCCACTATGGGAGCGGTCAGTTCTGTCGCTTCGACAGGTTCGGCGACCGGAGGCGTTGATTCCAAGATCGGATCGGCCGAGGCGGAGAATGTGGACCGGACCGGATACGAAGCCCTGACCGATATCTCGGTCCGGACCGGAAGAGGAGCCTGGACAGTCGATCCCCGGGCCTGTCGAAGTGACCTTCGCCACCGGGGAAGTACACGCCCCGAAGCCAGGTCAGCCAGATAGTCCAGTTTCTCCTCATCGACACAATCCGGACGCGTGCCTATCACGATTCCCACCACCTCCGGATGAGTCAAAACCTCCCCGTAAAGAACTTTCAACCGTTCCAACGATCCGTATGTGTTTGAATATGCCTGAAAATATGCCAGATAGTGCCTCGCTCTCGGATAGCGCACTTTCTGGAACTCTATCCCCTCGTCAATCTGGGTCAGGAGCGGTTTGCCCGGCGTGCTGTAGCCCGGATGGAACGCGGCGTTGTCGCAGTAGGTGCAGCCTCCCCGGCCCACGGTTCCGTCTCTGTTCGGACACGAGAATCCCGCGTCCAGAACCAGCTTCTGAAGCCGTTCGCCATAGCGGCGCCGATAGTAGCCGACGAACGAATTGTACCTTTTGCCTTCAGGAAAGTCAAACATATTGCAAGCGGTCACCTTTTATGGGATATTTCTTGCAAAACTAATGAAATGTGGATATTTTTACAAGCCCGAATCCCCGGCTGCGGTTTTGACCCGGCCGGGGCGGGTACAGAACTATAGTAAAGTACTTATCAATAATGAACGCATTCCTTAAAACCCTGTCGGCCTCCGCAGTGATTCTTGCAGCCGGTCTTTCCGCCCTCGCCCAGAACAGTGAAAAGAGGTGGGCGGTGGTCGAGTTTTCCTCCAACTTCATGCGAGAGGCGCCGGACTATGCGGCCGAACTTGGAGACCAGGCTCTGATGGGTACGGTGGTCGAGGTTCTGGACAAGTCAGATTACTGGGTCAAGGTCAAGAGCCCTGAGCCGTACACGGCCTGGGTGAACGAAATGGGCTTGGTTCCGCTGGACGAGGAAGGTCTCCAAGACTACCTTGAGGCCCCGAAATACATCTGCACGGCTTCATTCTCACACATCTACTCGGAGCCTTCGGAGGATTCACGGATTGTCAGTGATTTCGTGCTTGGAGATGTCGTGCGGATAATGTACAGCGTCAAGACACACACCGACGGACGCCTCAGGGGCTACGAGGAGGGCCGTGCCGTGCTGAAGAAGAAGTTCGCCGGCGTGGTGCTTCCGTCAGGCAGGACCGGTTACGTTCCGGCAAAGGATGTGGCGGTGTTCTACAAATGGGCTAAAGGACGCAAGGACAGAGCTTTGGATGCAGACAATTTCAGAGGCGACCTTCTGGCGACAGGCTTCCGGTTCCTCGGCGTTCCGTATATGTGGGGAGGCACGTCCATCAAGAACGTGGACTGCAGCGGATTCACCCGCAGCGTCTATTTCGCCAACGGAGTGCTTCTTCCCCGCAACGCTTCGCAGCAGGGAAGAATCGGAGAGGACGTGAGAATATTCAAGGACAACGGAGACGTGGATTGGAGCGGCCTGCTCCCGGGCGACCTTCTGTTCTGGGGCAAGGCGGCGACCGACAGCACCCGGGAGAGAGCCACCCACGTGGGGATGTACATCGGCGACGGGCGGTTCATCCACTCGGCCCAGGTTGTACACATAAGCTCGCTTGATTCCTCGGCCCGGGATTACTACAACCGTAAGCCACTCCGCGCCCGCCGCATCATCGGCCACATCGACGCTGACGGCTCCGGGATCATCTCCACATTCCGCAGCCCGTTCTACTTCCCTCAGGACTGACCGTTCTCTTGACCCCATTCGGCTGCGTGCAAAGGAGATACCCCTCGGCTTCGAGGTTCCAGAGGCCGTTATGGGCTTCGCAGAGTCAGTCGAGGCCGGCATAGACACGTGCGGCATAGAGGCCGGCATAGACAGGATTGGTCCTGCCTTGCTCCTCGAAATCGGTGATGGCAGTAAGCAGCATCGAGGCCTTCTTCCCGGTGTTCTCCTCGAATGAGGCAATCGTGTCATCCTCGTTGAAGGTCAGCTTGAGCAGGTTGAAGCGCCTCTTTGCGTCATCCCGTGAGACAACGGCTGTATTCTCTGCGCCGAGCTTGTCAACCGCCGCGGACTGCTCGTCAAAGCGGCATTTCCGAAAAATAGGATAGCTCTTTGGCTATGGTAGGCTGTCAGGAGTCTCCTTCCGGCCTGCGGCCTACAGTCAACCCCTGACAGGGATAACGGCTGAAAGTCAACGAAATCGGGCATAAAAAGCAAAACCGTGTCAAACCTAAATCAGGAAAATACATTTCGTCCGGCGAAATCCCCTCTCACCGGACAAAGTCCGTTTCGTAGCCGGTTTGTCCGGCAAACAAGCGTTTCCCCGGACAAAACACGGGTCAATCACCAATCCAAATCGCCGCCGAATCGGTCCCGACAAAGGCAGACACCGATCGAAATCACGCTCATAGGGATTTCGCCTCAATAATAATCGTGTTAAGAATCTGTTTAATTTTTATCAGCTTCAATCTATATGGTCTATTTTGGCTCTTTTTCCGCCCTTTCGC
>CAVCPY010000277.1:0-3321 GCA_963604245.1 Eggerthellaceae bacterium | reverse complement strand
CAAAAATAGCTCAAACTATCCTCATAAATCTTTTCGCTAACAAAATTTAAACAGATTCTAAGACCACGAAGATTTAAACTTTCATAAAAGGCCTTGCGCAATTATTAATATTTGGTAACTTTGCGGAAAAGACAATGAATATGAAAACTACATCCGTCGCTCTCGGAGGATATTTCGAGGATTTTATCAAGGCACAGATCGCACAAGGAAGGTACAACAACGCCAGCGAAGTCATTCGGGCAGGACTTCGCCTGTTGGAAGAAGATGAAAGTCAGCTTATGGCTCTGAAATCAGCGATCAATGAAGGGATTGACAGTGGCATAAATGAAGGATTTGACCCTAAGGCTCATCTGAAATCGCTTAAGGCAGAACTCTAAAATGGAAAGGAAACTTGTATATTCCAACAAAGCCGTAGAAGACTTGGCCTCAATATGGCAGTACACGGTAAAGACCTGGTCGGAAAAGCAGGCTGATGAATATTACAATATGTTGATATCCGCCTGCAACCTCCTGTCATCCAAGTCAGTTGTAACGTCCAAAAAGTATGAGGAGATTATGCCTGACCTGTACGGTCTCCATTGTGGACACCACATAATCTTCTATGCTCTCCGCCCGCAAGGGGACATCCTGATTGTCCGCATTCTGCACGAAAGGATGGACTTCAAACGGCATTTTCGAAAAACAACAGAATGATGATAATAGTGGATTCGGCTTAAAGTGCCGCCGAACACTGCTACTCAGGGCTGGTATAGAAGTTTCTTTTTGAACAGTGACTTCAAATCCATCATGAAAAAATCCTCAAGAGGCAGAGCCTGAGGGCCAACGATGAATGCGGCTGTGACTTTGTCCGCAAATTGTTCTTTGAATTTTTCAAAGCCTACAGTCCTATCAACACCGCCACTTTTGACTTCTATAGCAACCAGTGCCTGTCCTTTTCTCAGGACATAATCACACTCCTGCCGTCTTTCATTTCTCCAATAAAAAAGTTCATAGTCATCCATCATCGACCTATTAGCCAAATGTGCCCCTACAGCCGACTCAATCTGACGCCCCCACTCTGCCGGATCCACACGCGCCTCGTCGAAAGAAAAAGATCCGAATCTGTTGCGGAACGCATTGTTGAACACTTGCATTTTGGGAACAGACAGTTTCTCTCTTATTATTGATGCAGAGTAATTCTGAAGAGGTTGTACTGTCATTGACTTGTTGAGTATGTCAAGATAATTTTTGATTGTAGGAACGGTACCGCTGTTCATCGTTCCTTGCATCTTCGTAAGAGACAATTCCTTGGCGGATTCGATGCAGGCGAGTTCAAACACTTGCCTTAGAAGAGCCGGGTTGCGAATCTCTTCGATCTCAAGAATATCCCGTGTCAGAATCGGAGATATTATGGAATCCTCCATAAGATTACGCCACCTATCTTCATCCTGAATATCCGGCGAAAGTCCTGGGAATCCCCCAAAATAAACATATTCATCCATCGAAAAACCAAAGGCCTCGTGCATTTCCTGCCAATCCCAATAGCCCATTTTTATGGTTTCAAAGCGACCTTCAAGGGATTCTTCAAGACCTTTCTGCAACAGAAGGCGGGAAGATCCGAGCAAAATAACCTTCAGGTTACGATGATTTCTAGAATCCTCGTCCCATTCCTTCTTCACCTGCTCACTCCAACCTTTGATTTTCTGGACTTCATCTATGACAAGGATATGTTCTTGCTCGGAATGAATATCCATCCTCATGCGCGCCTGCTGCCATTTGTTAGGAATCCACGAAGTGTCAAAACGATTGACACTATCCGCAGCGAAAAAATCAAACGGAACCGAAGTCGCTTCCGTAAACTGTCCTACCAATGTGGATTTGCCGACCTGACGAGGTCCCATCACTATCTGCATCCGCCGCCGTGGCTCAGCCATTCGTGATGTAAGAATATTCAGATGTCGCCTTTGATACATAGCAATTTTACAAATTGTGTTTTACAAATTTATAAAATATATTTTACAAAATCGCAAATTTTAAGATAATTGATTGACATCAAACTATCTACCGCACAGAAACAACCCTATAAAAACATCCCGAACAGTTCGGGTGCTTCGGCAAGATCGAAAACTCATTTCGCCACCGGTTTGTCCGGCGAGCAAGCGTTTTCCCCGAACAAACAACAGCCAACAACAGACCAACGACATTGGCTACAGAACTTAAAAATCGCCAAGCACGCCAAAGTGATTGTCGCCAATAGCGTTCACGAACAAAAACGTGGTATTTGGTTCTTTGGCAGACCCACAAATGCAATGAGTTGATTTTCCGCAGACAAGGATCTTTCCTATCGCTGGTTTATGCTGAAGGGTGATACGTATATAACTATCTATGAACAACTTGGCCATCACTCGCTGACACATAAACAGTGGTGAGTAAGGCTTTATCTACTAGCGGTTTAATGTATTCCCTTTAGCTGAATCCGACCAAAGGGAATACGTTAGAATATTCATTGATAACAAATTAGAGAACACGGCGATTGAGGCCTACGGACGAAGGGGGTTAGACGAGCAAGATACACAGACACTGCCCTGCGAATTCTCCTCAAACGATAAGAATTGGCGGTGTCAAGTGTTTACTTGTTATTATTCGGACTTATGCACTTTAGGCTTCAAGCCATAATAATGCAATGTAAACCCATTATTAGTCAGAAACCAAAAACACATAAGTCCAAAACCAGCCAATATAGCAGTACTAATAAGTCCCACCATCGATTGTAAATCCATCAACCTCGCCTTTCTTTCCTCTTATGATCTTAAATGCTTTATCAAGTTTATCTGAGTTCCGTTCTGATATTAGATAAGCAAAGGCACTCACTATAAGTGACAATGCTGAAGCAACTGAAGAAACTAATGTGGAATACTTCCAACAAATGAATTGGCAGACTAAAATAATGATCGCCAAAAAGATCAAAACTGCAACTACTAGTTTAGCTTTCATTTCTATAACTGATTATGTAATTCTTACATTGTTTAGTATCTCTGGTCTGGCAACAACCCGTGCCAGACCAGAGATGTTATTTTTAGTCTTCTAGGGACACGGTCCATTCTTTCTCTTTGCCTTTCGCTCCTAAAATATAATCCTCTAATGTGGATTTATCCAGAGTGCCAATGCTCTTGCCATCATCCATGATAACCAGAGCCGTTCCGTCACCATCATAATTGAACTGGATGACCTTGTAAGACAGACTTTTGTCTTTGTTGTTAGTGATAACTACCATAACAAACGGTTTTTGTAACTACTCAGGTGCCCCTGACCTGACTATAAACGGAGGGAGACGCGAGGCTT
>CAVCPY010000276.1:0-5892 GCA_963604245.1 Eggerthellaceae bacterium | reverse complement strand
CTACGTGACCGATGACAAAGATGAAAATGGCCGGAAAGGCCGCGTAAGAAAAAAAGAGGAATTATTTTTAAACAGCTTCTAAGCAAGGCAATGTAAATTAGGTGAAAGTCTAAAGTGCATAGCTACGAATTATTTCCGTACACCAAAGCGGCTTTTCCTGTACCAAACGATGACAAAAGACCATTTGGTACAGGAGAGGGCCATTTCTTGTACCGTTTCCGAAACAAAGTCTTATTGCAGATCCTCCAGCATCCTCTTCATCACGACCTGGGCGGAAACCACACGGTTGGCGGCCTCAGGGATAACGATGCTGCGAGGAGAATCGATCACTTCGTCGGTCACGATCATATTCCTTCGCACAGGAAGGCAGTGCATAAAGTAGGCGTTGTTGGTGACTGCCATCTGGCGCGCCCCGACTGTCCAAGCACGGTCCTGACTGAGAATCTGGCCGTAGTGGGAAACCGAAGACCAGTTCTTGGCGTAGATGAAGTCCGCACCCTCGAAAGCCTTCATCTGGTCGTACTCCACACGTGCGTTACCCACGAACTGAGGATCAAGCTCGTAGCCTTCCGGCTGGGTTATCACGAAATCCACATCAGCTGCGTTCATCCACTCGGCGAAAGAATTCGGCACGGCCTGAGGCAGAGCCCTCGGATGAGGAGCCCAGGTCAGAACCACCTTCGGACGGGCCACACTTTTATATTCATTGATCGTGATGAGGTCCGCGAAGGCCTGGCACGGATGGACTGTGGCCGATTCGAGGCTGATGACAGGTTTCCCGGAATATTCAATGAACTGCTTGAGAATGGTCTCATTGTAGTCGAAGGCTTTGTCCTTCAGGCCGGCGAACGAGCGGACTCCGATGATGTCGCAGTAGCTGCCGATGACAGGAATCGCCTCGCGCAGATGCTCAGGCTTGTCGCCGTCCATCACCACGCCCATCTCGGTCTCAAGTTTCCAGCTGTCGCCGTTGACATTGAGGACTATCGAGTTCATTCCCAGATTCATAGCCGCCTTCTGGCTGCTCAGCCTTGTGCGCAGGCTGCTGTTGAAAAAGATCAGGATGATAGTCTTGTTCTTACCCAGATTCTGCCAGGCGAACGGGGTCGCCTTGACCTGCTTCGCCTCCTGTAGCGCCTTGGCGAGGTCGCCTATGTCACCTACATGAAAAAAACTTCTCATAATACTTCCTTTAGAGCGTCAATGAATATGTCAACGTCCGCCTTGGTGAGTGTGAGCGGGGCAAGAAGGCGGATCATATTCTTGCCGGAAACACCTGTGAATATGTGCTTTTCGTAGAGAAGGCGGCCTCTAATCTCCGCGATCGGCTCGTTGAATTCGATGCCGACCATCAGACCGCGGCCACGGACCTCCTTGATCCTCGGCGAGGCAGGGATGGAGTTCTTCAGGTACTCCCCTACCTCGAAGGCGTTCGCCACGAGATTTTCTTCTTTGAATATGTCAGCGACGGCGTTCGCTGCGGCCATCGCAAGGTAATTGCCGCCGAATGTCGTGCCGAGCATCCCCTTGGTGGCATCGAACTCAGGTGAGATGAGGACTCCGCCGATTGGGAATCCGTTAGCCATTCCCTTGGCCATCGTGACGATGTCCGGTTTGATTCCTGCCCACTGATGTGCGAAGAACTTGCCGCTACGGCCGTAACCGCTCTGAATCTCGTCCAGAATCAGCACAACGCCGGCCTCTTTGGTGACAACGCGGAGATCACGCATAAACTGGTCATCCGGAATCACGATTCCGCCGACTCCTTGGATGCCTTCGATGATCACGCCAGCCACATCACCTTTGGCCAGTTCAGCCTTCACAGCCTCTATGTCATTCAAAGGCAGGAAGGTGACATTGTGATGCGAGTTGAAGGGCGCTGAATATTTAGGGTTGTCGGTGACGGCCACCGCTCCGGAAGTCCTTCCGTGAAATGCTCCCTTGAAGGCGATCATCCTGTCCTTTCCTGTGTGGAAAGAAGCCAGTTTGAGGGCGTTCTCGTTGGCCTCGGCTCCCGAATTGATCAGGAACAAGGAATAGTCCTCAAGTCCGGAGAGTTCTCCGATCTTTCTGGCGAGCTCGACTTGAAGCGGATTCTTCACGCTGTTGGAGTAGAAGCCGATCTTGTTCAGTTGGTCGGTGATGGCGGCCACGTATTTCGGGTGACAGTGACCAACCGAGATGACGGCGTGGCCTCCGTAGAGATCGAGATATTCCTGCCCCTTGTCATCCCAAATTCTGGTGCCTTTCGCTTTGACGGGGGCAACGTCAAAGAGGCTATATACGTCAAATAAGTTCATGATATTATTTCTGATTAAAACCTGGTGCCTTTCAGGTGAAGGCCAGTGTCTTCCGGGAGGCCGAATACGAGGTTCATATTCTCGACCGCCTGACCGGAAGCGCCTTTCACGAGATTGTCGATTATGCTGATCACGTGGAGCTTACGGCCGTGCTTACGTACATTGAGCACACATTTGTTCGTGTTCACGACCATCTTCAAATCCGGATTGCCGTCTATCACGTGCACGAAAGGCTCATCCTTGTAGTAGTCGTTGTAAAGTGCAACGGCTTCTTCCTCGGAAAGGTCGCAGTCAAAATAAACCGAAGCCAGAATTCCTCTGGTGAAGTCGCCTCTGACAGGGACGAAATTCAGTTCGCCGCCGTAGTGCGGTGCGAGAGTGCGCAGGGTCTCCCCTATCTCGCCAAGATGTTGGTGGGTGAATGGCTTGTAAACGGAGAGGTTATCGGCTCTCCAGCTGAAATGCGTGGTCTCGGACGGGGCCTGGCCGGCGCCCGTGGAGCCGGTGATTCCGGTCACGTGGATTTCCGGCAGCCTGTCCGCCTTGGCCATCGGCAGAAGGGCAAGCTGGATAGAAGTCGCAAAACAGCCGGGATTAGCTATGTGTTTGGCCTTCACAATCTTGTCCCTGAAAGCCTCCGGGAGACCGTACACGAAATCCTCCGCATCGGCGGCCAGACGGAAATCGTTGCTGAGATCGATGATGACACCCTTATAACTCTCCGGCAGGGAATGCACAAAGCCCTTCGACTTTCCGTGACCGGAGCAAAGGAATATTACATCGGCGCTCTCCACCGGAGCGTCGGCGCAGAACTTCAAGTCAGTCTCACCCAGCAGATCCTGATGCGCCGACCAGACAGGCTCACCGGCGTGGCTTCCGCTCTGTGCGAAAACGACCTCGGCCGCCGGATGGTTGGTCAGAATACGCAGGAGCTCACCCGCCGTGTAGCCGGCAGCCCCGACGATTCCGACTTTTATGTACTCATTTAAATTCATCAATACCATAAAATTATCTCACTACTCAACAGCCGACGGCTACAGTTCCTTTTCGAGTTGGTCACCTTCATCCTTGTGGGCGGTGTAGTAAACGCGGAGAGGAGTGGATGTGACTTTGATGAAGCCCTTGGCGTCCTCGCTGGTCCAGCCTTTCTGCATCTCGCCGTACTCACCGAACTTTGTCTTCACAAGGTCGCACGGGGAATCCACACCAACGGTCGAGAACGACCAAGGACGAAGTTCCATCGTCACCTTGCCCGTCACGTTCCTCTGGCTGCTCTGGAGCATCGCCTCGATGTCCCTCATCACAGGCTCAAGGTACTGGCTCTCGTGCAGGAACATCCCGTACCAGTTGGAGACCTGATCCTTCCAGTACTGCTGCCATTTGCTCAGTGTGAACTTCTCCAGGAACTTGTGAGCGGCGATGATCAGCATCGGAGCGGCGGCCTCGAAGCCGACACGTCCCTTGATGCCGATGATGGTGTCCCCAACGTGCATATCGCGTCCTATGCCGTACGGAGCGGCGATGGACTCGATCTCCTGGATGGCAGCCACCTTGTCAGCGAACTTCCTGCCGTTGACAGCGGCGATCTCACCTTTCTCGAACTCAATCTCGATGGTCTCTGAACCTTTTTTCGTTATCTGTTTCAGATATGCGCTCTCCGGAAGCCCCTGGGTGGAGTCCAGAATCTCGCCTCCGCAGATGGAAGTACCCCAGAGACCAACGTTATAGGAATATTTAAGTTTCTTGGAATCAGCCTTGAATCCGTGTTCATTGAGGTAATCGACCTCAAACTGCCGGGTCAGAGCCATATCCCTCGTCAGGGTGATGATTTCGATTCCAGGAGCCATCACAAGGAAGGTCATATCGAAACGTACCTGGTCGTTGCCGGCTCCTGTCGATCCGTGGGCGATGGCGTCGGCTCCTATGGACTTGGCATAGCGGGCGATGGCCATAGCCTGGAATATTCTCTCGGAGGAAACTGAAATCGGGTACGTCCCGTTCCTCAGCACGTTGCCGTAGATCATATAACGGAGGCTCTTGTCGTAATATTCCCGGGTCACGTCGAGGGTGACATATTCCTTCGCGCCGAGTTCGTAGGCGTGCTTCTCGTTGTCCTTCAGCTGATCAGCGCTGAAACCGCCCGTGTCAGCGCACGCGGCATAGACTTCATAGCCTTTTTCCTTGGCGAGGTACATCACCGTGAACGATGTGTCAAGGCCGCCGCTGTAGGCGACCACTACTTTTTTCTTTCCCATATCAATAATCCTTTTTGTTGTCATTCTCGGCTGCGTCGATTCTGCGGATTCTTTCAATGACATCCTGCGGGATCTTCGCCGGAAGATGCTCCTCGGGATCGAAGAGCATACCGGTGCAGATGCAGTACTTCCTGTCGGTGCGTTTCAGCACATCCACATTGATGCAACCCTCGCAGCCCTTCCAGAAAGCCTCGTCGTTGGTCAGTTCGGCGAAGGTCACCGGCTTGTAGCCAAGCTGGGTGTTCATCGTCATCACAGCGGCTCCGCTTGTGAGACTGAATATCTTCGCGTGAGGCCAGCGGGTACGCGCCAGCGAGAAAGTCAGATCCTTGATTCTCTTGGCCAGCCCCAAGCCACGGAAATCCGGGTGCACGATCAGACCGGACGTCGTCACGTACTGCCTGTGCTCCCAAGTCTCGATGTAGCTGAATCCGGCGAATCTCTCACCTTGAAGAGCGATCACGGCTTTGGCCTCCTTGATTTTCTGGGCGACATATTCCGGCTTCCTTTTCGCGATGCCGGTGCCTCTCACCTTGGCCGCATCCTCTATCGTCTTAAGAATCTCATCGACATAAATGAGGTGCTTGTCAGAAGCCACCTCAACAGTCAAATCATCCTGCGTCATATTTTGTCAAGTTCGTTGAATCCCTTTTGGATTCTGATTAGTCAATTTTTTTAGCCTCAATGCCTTTGAATATCCCCGAAAGAGACTTTGTCACATTGTCGCGCGTGAATCCTTCCCTTAGCACAAGCAGAATCGTGTCATCCCCGGCCAAGGTCCCCATCACCGCCGGAAGATGTCCCTCATCAATAACGGAGGCTATCATCCCGGCATGCCCAGGTCGTGTCTTGATCACGGCCATCGAACCGGAATACTCAAGGCTGTCGATGCTGTCGGACGTCATAGAAGAATCGCGGAGGCTGTTGCGCAACACTCCAGGCTGGGGAAGAGTGTAACTATAGCCGTTCCCGTCGTGCAACTTTGTTATTCTCATCTCCCGGATATCTCTTGACAATGTCGCCTGCGCCACACTCAGGCCGCGCTGCTCCAGCAATGTGGACAGTTCTTCCTGATTGGAGACCTTATTCTCTTTGATAATCTCTCTTATCACCCTCTGCCGTTCAAGTTTCCCTTTCATTGTAAAGCATTTTTATTCAAAACCTGTCGCAAATATATGTATATTTTTCGATAATTAGGCAAAAAAATGCATAATTTCTATAATATTAAGAAGTTGTTTAAAAATGGTTCCCGCATTTTATTATGCGGAATTTTCGAGACAGTCTCGGCTTTGGAAGAGGGAGCGTAGCAGTAGCTACGTGACCGATGACAAAGATGA
>CAVCPY010000275.1:33498-38399 GCA_963604245.1 Eggerthellaceae bacterium | reverse complement strand
AAAGTACCTGTGACAAAGTGCCTTATCTCACGTTCGGAGTGCATCGACCGAGAATAATCAGTTCGCGTTACCCCCTCCCTAAATCCCTCCCCTCGGGGGAGGGACTTGCTCCGTCACTGCCGTGACGGGAAATGAGGTGTTTCGCATATGCGAAACTTAAGTTCTTTACACCTCCGTCCAGTGTATCTTGATGCCGTCCTTCTCCATACCGCGGAACCAGGTCATCTGCCGTTTGGCGAACTGGTGGATGGCGTTGGCAAGGAGCGTACGCATTTCCTCGAATGTCAGGATTCCAAGGACGTACTGGGTGACGAATTTGTACTCAAGTCCGTAATATACAAGGTCTTCGGCTCTGATTCCGCTGTCCAGAAGTCCTTTGACCTCCTCGACCATTCCGCCGGCCAGCCTCTCGTCAAGCCGTCTGTCGATTCTTTCGACCCTTTCCTCGCGGCTCACCAAAGTTCCGATGTAATATGGATTCTTCGGCATAAAATCGGTTCGTTTCACAGGATGCTCCCGTTCGTACATTGCCACCTCCAAAGCCCTGATTATCCGCCTCTTGGATTGCAGTACACCCTGGCCGGGGAGCGGCCCGTATCCGTTCAGTTTGGCGATCAGGGTCTCCGTGTCGTACTGCTCAAGCTCCTCTCTTAACCCTTCATTAGGCGGAACTTGAGGCAGGGTGTACCCGCAGGTGGCCGCCTGGATGTAAAGCCCAGTGCCGCCGCACAGAATCGGGGTCTTGTCTCTCTCCCGGATGTCTTTGTAGGCGGTTTCAAAAGCCTGCTGCCACTGGTAGAGGTCGAACCTCGTTCCTGCGGGCGCGATGTCTATAAGATGGTAGGGGACATCGCCGTATTCGCTCAGATCCTTTCCTGTCCCGATGTCCATCCCACGATAGACCTGCCGGGAGTCGGCAGAGAGAATCTCGCCGTTGCCGCACCGGTGCGCCAGCTCCGCGGCGAAACGAGTCTTCCCGGAGGCCGTCGGCCCGAGCACGACGATAAGGTCAATGACTCCGGAAGCATATTCATTGAATATGTTCCCGAAGTCGATGGTCTCGGGTTCCGGAAGGGGAGCGGGAGGAGGGATGGGAATCGCCTCCCGCAGCCTGTTCTGTGGTTTCCTGCCCATCCTTTAGTAGCCGAAGATTTCCTCAAGCGAGAGTTCGGTGACAGGCCCGAGCGAATTGACGAAGTCCGTGTCCAAGCCATCTTTCCTGCCGAGGAATCCATAGACATATTTGCGTCCTTTGATCCACTTTTCCTGGAAATCCTTAACATCATCGAGGGTCATTCCCTGTACCTTCTCGAATACGGCTTTCCCACGGTCTTCCGTGAGGCCATAGTCCTTAAGGTCAAGGTATTTGTAGAGAACGTTGATGCCTGTCGTCCTGCTCGTGCGGATGCCGGTCAGCAGGGATGTCTTGGCCACTTCGAAAGCCTTCTCCGACTCCGGCATATCGTTGATGATGCTGTCGAAAGCCTCCACGGCCTCTTTTGCCTTGTCGTTCTGCGAGGCTATGAAAGCGTAGAACATATAGTCACAGTCCTTGTAGCCCAGGTCGCCGAGGTAGGCGGAGGCTGAATATGCAAGGCCGCGCGCCTCACGCATCTCCTGGAAGACGATGGCTCCCATTCCGCTGCCGAAGTAGGAGTTGTACATCCTCACCCCGGGGTCGTTGGCTGCGCTGAACTTCTCTCCTCTGTCTGAATATTGAAGATAGTAGAACTGGTTCGCATCGTAAGGGGCGATGAAGACCTCGCTGGAGGCCACCTGCCTTGCCTCCGGATGAATCCTTTCAAGAGGTTCCGGATTCTCGCTTGTCTTGTGATGGTCTGCGATTATTTTCTTGGCTGCGGCCTCGTCGGACGGACCGTAGTAGAGGACATCGTGCTTTTTGGAGTACAGGTCTTTGACGGCTTGGAGAAGTTCATCTGAGGTCAGGGCCGCGATCTGCTCATTGGTGAGAGTGGTCTTACTGATGAACTCCGGACCGTAGAAGATGTACCTTTGGAGAGCGCTGAAGCAGGCTCTCTGGTTCAGTTTGCTGTCGGAGCGGCTCTTGAATATGTCTGATTTCAGCCCTGCTAGTATCGCAGTGTCCGGCTGCGCATTGAAGATCAGATCCTCGACGATGTCCATCGCCTTGCCGACATTCTCGTCAAGTCCGCCCACGCCGATGTTTGACTGCGTCGAGCCGCAGGAAAGCCTCTGCGAGCAGGCAAGCCCGTACAGCTCTTTCTTGATCTGCTCGGCGGATCTTGTCGGAGTGCCGAGGTAGCCAAGGTAGTCGAACGCCAGGTCGAGGCGCGGGTCGCTTTGGGTTCCGCGGTCGAACACACAGGTCAATGTCGTGATGTCGTTGGTCTCGTTCTTCTTGTAGAGAAGCTCAATGCCTTCGGCTACGCTGCCCTTGGACATATCCTTGGAGAAGTCCACGAACACCGGCTCGATAGGAATGACCTCCGTGTTCTGGATCTCGGTCAGGAACCCGCTCTGCTTGTCACGGTTGGTCTCGATCGGGGTGATGGTCGGCGCGGCAATCTTCTCGATGCCCTTGTCCTCTCCGATGCGCTTATATACAGCCACATAACTGTCGGCTCCGAGGTGTTCGGCAGCCCAGTCAACAATCTGCTGCTTGGTGACTTTCTCCAGCCTTTGCATCTGCAGTGCGTCATCCTTCCATTCGTGTCCGTTGATGAACGAATTGACGAAACTCATCGCCCTGTCCTCGTTGCTTTCAAGCTGACGCATATTCGAAAGCTTGTAGTTGTTGAGCGTGGACTGGATCAGGCTCTCGTCGAAGTCTCCGCTGCGGAGCCTTGCGACCTGCTCAAGGATGAGATCTCGTACCTGCTCAAGGGTTTGCCCCTCACGAGGATAGCCGACGAGGAGGAACTCTCCGTAATCCGGACGGGTGTAGTTGAATCCGTAGAATCCGTTCACCTTCTGAGCCTGGATCAGGTTCAAGTCGGCAAGACCTGCCTGTCCGTTGTAGAGGATGTTCCCGACGATGTCACCCACCTCGCATCTCAAGTGGTCGTTAGCCCCGGGAACTCTCCAGCCCATCATCACGAACTCCGCGTCGAGTCCGTAAACGTCTTTCTGCACAGGAGCGGTGATGGCCTGTTCTGGCTCATATTCAAGGTACTTGATGTCAGGGTTCGGCTCCCATTCCCCGAAGTATTTCTCGATCGTGGCGACGAATGTGTCAGGGTCGAAGTCTCCGGACACGCAGATGGCCACGTTGTTAGGCACGTAGAAGTTGCCCCGGTAGTTCTCTATGTTGACGATTGAAGGGTTCTTCAGATGCTCCTGGGTCCCGAGGGTTGTCTGGAGTCCGTAAGGGTGGTGAGGGAAGAGTGCCAGGTCGATGGCTTCCATCGCCTTGCGGCTGTCCTGCGTAAGGCTCATATTCTTCTCCTCATAGACGGCCTCCAGCTCTGTGTGGAATCCGCGGATCACCGGGTGCATGAACCTGTCCGCCTCAATCCTCGCCCAGTTGTCGATCTGGTTGGAGGGGATGTCCTCCTGATATACCGTCATATCATTGGAAGTGAAGGCGTTGGTGTTGTCGGCTCCGATGATGGACATCAATTTGTCATATTCATTAGGAATGGCTATCTTGGACGCCTCGTAGCTGATTGAGTCGATCTGCCGGTAGATGGCCTTGCGCTCTTCAGGGTCTGTCTTGGTGCGGTAAACCTCGAAGAGTGCCTTGATGGAGTCGAGCTTCGGCTTCTCCGCGGCGTAGTCGGAGGTCCCGAAGCTTTCGGTACCCTTGAACATCAGATGTTCAAGGTAGTGGGCGAGTCCGGTGGTCTCCTTCGGGTCGTTCTTGCTGCCGACCTTCACGGCGATGTAGGTCTGCACGCGAGGGGTCTCCTTGTTGACTGTCATATACACCTTCAGACCATTGTCGAGGGTGTAGATTTTCGTGTTCAGCGGGTCTCCCTTGACTGTCTCGTACTTGTACTTCGCGCACGATCCGGTCAGGAACAGCGCGATGACGGCCGTCGCCGCCAGCATAAGTCGTCTTTTCATAATATCGAATTTTTAATGTTTCCGCCCTGAATGGCTGTAATAGACAAACTTAATCAATTTTGTCCGCAACACCAAGAAAAGTGATTATCTTTGTGTCCGACTGTTGGAAAAGAGTTGTTGATATTTTCGCATTTTGCGGAACACTCACCTCTTCACCGCTCCGCCATTAAGGTGAAGGTAAGTCCCTTCCCCGGAGGGGGGATTTAGGGTAGTGGTAACGGGAATAAGTGTGTGGGCAACAAGCTTTGAACGTGAGATAATGTGTTTTTTCAGCAAGTGGTTGACTGCTTGCGAGAGTTGTTTTTTTTGAATATGCCGAAACAGAAAGAACATAAGGTAGAGATACGAAACCGCCGAGCCTCGTTCGACTACGAGTTCCTTGAGACTTACGTGGCCGGAATATCCTTGGTCAGCACTGAGATAAAGTCGATCCGTATGGGCAAGGCCTCGCTGGTCGATTCGTTCTGCTATTTCGTGGGTAACGAGTTGTTTGTCAAAGGGATGAACGTGGCGCAATACTTCTGGGGCTCTTGGGGTCAGCACGAGCCGCTGCGTGACCGCAAGCTGCTCCTGACCAAGAGGGAACTCCGTCATCTGCGTCAGGCCGTCAAGGAGAAAGGCCTCACAATCGTCGCCACCAAACTGTTCATCAACGACAATGGTCTCGCTAAACTTGTCATAGCCCTCGCCAAGGGCAAGAAGATTTATGACAAGCGCGCCACCATCAAAGAAAAAGACCTCCGCCGCGAACTTGACCGCGGGGAATAACCAGTCCGTTCACTGAGCTTGTCTAAGAAGCCGTTTAAAAATAATTCCTCTTTTTTCTTATGCGGCCTTTCCGGCCATTTTCATCT
>CAVCPY010000275.1:0-33488 GCA_963604245.1 Eggerthellaceae bacterium | reverse complement strand
TACGCTCCCTCTTCCAAAGCCGAAACTGTCTCGAAAATTCCGCATAATAAAATGAGGGAACCATTTTTAAACAGCTTCTAAAGATTAAAAGCTTTCTTGATGCTTTCTACAGCGTCGAGCTTCTCCCAGGCGAAGAACTGGACGAGTTTGTCGGTCTGCTGGCCAGGTTTGCCGACTTTCACGGCCTTGGTGTATGGCTTGCGGCCGAAATGGCCGTAGGCGGCGGTCGGCTCGTAGATCGGGTTCTTCAGCTCGAGTTTGCGGATGATTGCGGCGGGGCGGAGGTCGAAGAGTTCCTCGATCTTGTGGGCGATCTGCGCGTCAGGCACGATGCCCGTGCCGCAGGTGTCCACGAAGACACTCACTGGCCTTGCCACTCCGATGGCGTAGGCGACCTGGACCAGCATTTCGTCAGCGACGCCCGCAGCGACCATATTCTTCGCTATGTGCCTTGCCGCATATGCTGCGGAACGGTCAACCTTGCTCGGGTCTTTGCCTGAGAAGGCTCCGCCGCCGTGCGCACCCTTGCCGCCGTAGGTGTCCACGATGATTTTCCTGCCCGTGAGTCCGGTGTCTCCCGCCGGGCCGCCGATCACGAACTTGCCGGTCGGATTGACGTGCAGGATGAAGTCGTCCTTGAACAGGGCCGCGGTCTGAGGGTTGAGCGCTTCCTTGAGCTTCGGCAGAAGGATGTTCCTGACATCGGCCTCTATCCTGTCGTGCATCGCCTCGTCAACCCTGTCCTGGCCGAACCTGCTGACAGCCTCGGAATAAGGAATATTCCCAAACTCCTCCGCCACGAATTCATCGTGCTGGGTGGAGATGACAATCGTGTGGACGCGCACCGGGTGGTGAGAGCCGTCATATTCAATGGTGAACTGGGACTTTGAGTCCGGCCTGAGGTAAGGCATCAGCCCGGGGGTGTTGTGACGGATGTCAGCAAGCGCCTGAAGGACGGTCTGGGAGAGGTAGAGTGGCAGCGGCATATAGTCCTCCGTGTCCCGGCAGGCGTAGCCGAACATCATTCCCTGGTCGCCGGCCCCCTGGTCCTCAGGGTTTTCTCTTACTACGCCGCGGTTGATGTCCTGGCTCTGCTCGTGGATTTCGGAAAGGACTCCGCAGGAGTTGCCGTCGAACATATAGTCTGCCTTGTTGTAGCCGATGCGGTTGATCACGCCGCGGGCGACTTTCTGAACGTCAACGTTGGCCTCGTCGGAGCGCACTTCGCCTCCGATCACCACCAGCCCGGTGGAGCAGAATGTCTCGCAAGCAACCTTTGACTCCGGATCTTGGCGAAGGAACTCGTCAAGGATGGCGTCTGAAATCTGGTCGGCCACCTTGTCCGGATGGCCTTCGGAAACCGATTCGCTTGTAAATAGGTAGTTCATAATGCGTTATGTTGTTTGATTCATTTTGTCCGGCCTTGCTCGGAAGGCCGCAATAAAAAACTCCAGCGTATTGCGGAATACGTGGAGCGACACCAAAAAACACAATATGAAATTTTTAGCATTTTTTAGTGTGGTTGCAAGCAGGCAAATCTCTCCACATTTTCCGTGCTGCAAAGTTACAGCTTTTCCGGGAATATTCAAAAGAGAGGTGGAAAATTGTTTTTTTACTGATGATGAAAAAAAAGTTGGTAAGGTTCTGTGAAGGATTTTTGCGGAGCAATTTGTTTGTTAAGAAGGAGTGTGCCGATGGCACAGAGGCTGATGAACAAGTAAACTCAGACCAAAAAGACGAGCAAAAGCACCAAGTTGTTTTTTAGTAATCACTATGTGAACGATTACAGTCTTCAATCGTAACCGCATTGTAACTAAATTAAATTTTCTGAACCGAAGAAAAAGTGTTAATTTCGCAAGTCGGATGGTAAGTGCGAGAAACATTTAATTCAATACTTTATTATTAACAAATCTATGGTTCTATCACTCAAAAAGGGATTTGCCGCTTTAGTCGCAGTCCTTGTCGGAATCACGGCGTTCGCACAGGTGACCACGTCCTCATTGAACGGTAAGGTCACTGACGCCAACGGAGCCGCTGTTCCAGGTGCCGCTGTGGTAGCGGTTCACACCCCATCAGGTACGCAGTACTATGCTGTTGCCAACGCTGAAGGCCGTTACGCCATCAACGGTATGCGTTCGGGCGGCCCTTACTCGGTTGAGGTAAGCTGCCTTGGCTATCAGACCGTGACCTACACGGATGTAACTCTCCAGCTTGCGGAGGCCTACAGCCTCAACGCCTCGCTGAAGGATGACACCCAGATGCTTTCTGAGGCTGTTGTGATCTCCACCGCCAACTCCAAGTTCGCTGTCGAGAAGACCGGTGCCGCCACCAACATCAACAACGCCCAGATCTCCACTCTGCCGACTGTCAGCAGAAGCATCTCCGACGTGACCAGACTTTCCCCTTACGGAGGAAACGGAATGACCTTCGCCGGAGCTGACGGACGTACCGCCAACTTTACTGTGGACGGAGCGAACTTCAACAACAACTTCGGCTTGAGCACCAGCCTTCCAGGCGGCGGCAGTCCTATCTCCATAGATGCCATCGAGGAGCTTCAGGTTGTGATTTCTCCTTACGACGTGCGTCAGACCAACTTCATAGGAGGCGGCGTGAACGCCATCACGAAGTCAGGTACCAACACCTTCAAGGGTTCGGCTTACGTCTATCACAAGAACGAGAATATGCGCGGTGACACCGTCGATGGCGAGACCGTCTCCGGAGGCCGCGACAAGGACCGCAACACCATCTACGGTATGACTTTGGGAGGTCCTATCATCAAGAACAAGCTCTTCTTCTTCGTGAACTATGAATATTCCAAGACCCCGACCGTGGCCAATTACTGGAGGGGTTCCGAGGACGGGATCGGTGACGCAAACTCATACCTTTCACGTACCACTCTTGCCGACCTTCAGAAAGTTTCCGATTTCGTGAAGAAGGAGTACGGCTATGACACCGGCTCCTACACAAGCTTCCCTGCGGACAAGAGCAACAGGAAGATCCTTGCCCGCATTGACTGGAACATCAACGACAGACATCATCTCGCTCTGCGTTACAACCACACCCTGAACAAGACTTGGACCGCTCCTAACGCATCATCTATGGACGGCGGCGCCCGTTCGGCTTATGGTCGTACATCCCTTTACTCGATGTCCTTCGCCAACTCGATGTACTCACAGGACAATCTGGTGAACACCTGGTCTCTCGACCTCAACAGCCGCCTGAGCGACAAGCTTTCCAACCAGTTCCTCGCTACATATTCCCAGCTTGACGATGTCCGCGGGACAAACTCTTCCGACTTCCCGTTCATCGACATAATGGACGCTGGCAAGAAGAGTCCTGACGGAAGCGTCGACACCGACGGATCCACCACCTATATGGCCCTCGGTTATGAACTCTTCACCTGGAACAACGGTGTACACAACAATGTCATCACCGCAAAGGATGACCTTACCTACTACAACGGCAACCACAAGGCGATGTTCGGCCTGAGCTATGAGTACCAGATGGCCGACAACTCCTATATGAGGAACGGTACAGGTTACTATCGTTACAACAGTCTTGACGACTTCATCAATCAGGCCGCCCCTTCCATCGTCTGCCTCACCTACGGCTATGACGGAGAGGCCAACCCGGCCGCCCGCGTGCGTTTCAACAAACTCGGGGTTTACGCCCAGGACGAATGGTCTGTCGCCGACAACTTCAAACTCACCTACGGTGTGCGTTTCGACGGTCTGTTCTTCAGCAACCAGGATCTCATCAGGAATCAGGCTATCTACGAGCTTGACTACGACGGCAGGAACATCGACACCGGCAAGTGGCCGAACAGCAGCCTCACCGTTTCTCCGCGTGTGGGCTTTACCTGGGATGTGTTCGGCAACAAGAGCTTCAAGGTCCGCGGAGGTACAGGCCTCTTCTCCGGACGTATTCCTCTCGTGTTCTTCACCAATATGCCAACCAACTCCGGTATGGTCCAGTATCAGGCCAAGCTTAACGCGACCGGCGCGAACGGAGGCACAAAGACAGATATGTCTCAGTTCGCCGGTAAGATCCTGACCCGTCAGGAACTCCACGACAAACTCATCTCGTTGGGCTATCCTGACACCATCAAGCCTGAGGACGGAACCGCTCCATCGGAGATTTCCGCCGTCGATCCTAAATTCAAGATGCCGCAGGTCTGGAAGACGTCCCTTGCGATTGACTACCAGCTTCCTACCTCATTCCCATTCACCGTCACCGCAGAAGGAATCTTCAACAAGACCATCAACGCTGTCTGCCTGAGGGACTGGAGCATCAAGGACACCGACGGATTCGCAAGATTCAACGGAGCCGACAATCGTGCCATCTATCAGGACTATAAACTCACTTATGTGAAGGACGGAAAGACCGTGAATATGCCGAACGCCTACGTTCTGGAGAACACCAGCAAGGGTTATGGCTACTCCGCCAACCTGACAATCAACACGACCCCTGTCAAGGGACTCAACATAATGGCGGCCTACACCCACACCGTGTCCAAGGAACTGACCAGTATGCCAGGCTCGAACGCATCCTCGGTTCTCAATTATATGTCAACCGTCAACGGTCCTAACGACCCTGGTCTTCACAATTCCGAGAATGTCACCCCTGACCGTGTCGTCGCTTCCCTTACCCACAGCGACAGATCCGGCAACCACTACAGCTTCATCTACGAGGCCTGGAGAGGCGGCTACAACTACTCCTATATGACGGTCAACGACATCAACGGTGACGGCTACAACTACGACGCGGCTTACATCCCTACAGACGCCGAGGTGGCCAACAGGGAGTTCCGCTTCGTCTCCGACGGCGACCGCGACCGCTTTATGGACTACGTCCACAAGGACAAGTACCTGAGCAAGAACCAGGGCAAGTATGCAGAGGCCTACAGCGTTTATTCTCCGTGGGTCCACAGGATCGACTTCAGCTACAAGCATGACTTTAAGGTCAACATCGGCAAGAACGTCAACACTCTCCAGCTCAGCCTTGATGTCAAGAACATCCTCAACCTCTTCAATTCCAAGTGGGGTGTCAGCAAGTATATGAACCCTGCTCTCGGAGAGGGACGTATCCTCAAGTACGAAGGCGTTGACAATGAGGGCTACGCCACATTCTCGACCCCGGCGGCTTACAACGCCAACACCGAGACCTTCGTTCCTTACCACGCCATCGGCCAGTGCTGGTACGCTTCCGTTGGTATCAAGTATATGTTCAACTAATTTAACGTCAGGACGATATGAAACTTAAATACATTTTCACCGCCCTTGTGGCCGCTTTGACTCTCGCTGTCGGCTGCGAGGAAGACATCGAAAGGCATCTCGATGAGGTCAGGGTGTCGTCATCCTATGTGGCCATCCCTGCCGCCGGCGGACAGCAGACCATCACGGTCGATGCAAAGTCTGACTGGTCTTTCGGGGAGATTCCGGCTTGGCTTACCGTCTCACCTACCTCCGGAGCGGCCGGAGAAACCAATGTGAGCTTCAAGGCAGACGCCGCCACTTCGACAAACGAGGCTATGCTTTACTTGACCTGCGGCGGCAAGTCACAGATCATCAATGTGCTGCAGATGACCGAGAAGGTCGATCTCCCTATCACTTCCTGCAAAGAGTTCAATGAGAATGGCGAGGACGGCAAATCCTACCGCATCAAGGGTACAGTCACCAAAATCGTAAACACCACGTATGGTAATATGTACATCAATGACGGCACCGGAGAGGCCTATGTCTATGGAACACTTGACGCCAGCGGCGCCGAGAAGAACTTCCTCAGCCTTGGAATCGAGGCAGGCGACATCCTCACTGTAGAAGGTCCGAGAAAGACTTACAGCGGCACGGTCGAACTTGTCAACGTGACTGTCATCAGCATAGAGAAGTCTCTCATCAAGGTCGACTCGGTTTCCGTGAAGGAATCTCTTCCTGTCGAGGGCGGAGAGTTCAAGGCCTACCTCACCTGCAAGGGCGATGGCGTGTCCGTTGTCGTTCCTGACGACGCCAAATCTTGGCTCTCTGTAAACTCCATCGAGACATCCGGCACAAACGCCACAGTCACCTTCTTCGCCGCCGCCAATGAAGGCGGAGACCGCGCGACCACACTCGAGTTCAACACCACTTCCGGCGGCAAGGCCCTGACCGAACTTGAGCAGAAGGGAGCCATCATCGAGACAACCATTGACAAGCTTCTCGCGGCCGAGGACGGAGCCACCCAGTACAGGGTTACAGGTTACATCTCCAAGATGGTGAACACTACTTATGGCAACTACAACATCAAGGACGCCACCGGTGAGATTCTTGTCTATGGGACCCTCAACAACGGTGAGTCCAAGAAGTTCGAGGCTTTGGGAATCAATGAAGGCGACATCGTCACAGTGGTAGGCCCGAAGGCTTCCTACAACGGGACAGCCCAGCTTAAGAACGTGACAGTTGAGGTTCACAAGGCCGTCAAGGACATCACCGCAGCCGAGTTTGTGGCCAAGGATGACGACAATACCGTTTACTACCGACTTGCCGGAACAGTTTCCGGAATCAAGGACAGCGATGCTTACGGTAACTTCGACCTCACGGACGAGTCCGGCAAGGTCTATGTCTATGGACTTCTTCAGGGATGGGGAGGCGCAAGCAAGCAGTTCCAGTCCCTTGGAATCAAGAATGGCGACATTGTCACCCTCGTGGGCTGCGTAGGTTCATACAAAGGCAGCAAGCAGGTTGTCAGCGCCTTCTATGTTTCACACGAAACCGGCGGAGATGAAACGCCTGACACCGACGCCCCGACCTATACCCTGACTGTTGAAGGACTGCCTGAGACATATCAGGAGGGTGAGGCCACCGTGACTCTTGGAGGGATTGAAAACTATATCTTCAATGTCGCCAATTATGGTAATGGCATCCAGATGAGGAAAGGCGGCTCTTACATCGCCAACAAGTCCGCGCTCAAGAAGATCACCAAGATCAAAGTGACGGTGACTGACGGTAAGACCTACTATCCTGACAATGTCAGCCTTTATGCCGGCACTTCGGCAAAGCCGGAGGACACCGCTGTCAAAGGCACTTCCGATGATGTCAGCACGACATTCGACCTTTCAGGCGGGAACTATACGTTCTTCACGATCAAGAATGCGTCCGGCTATGCCGTCTATTTCTCGAAGATTGAAATAACCTGCGAGAAGTAACAAGGACTTCCAATCAAAAGCAGAAAAGGGGCGGCTGCAATTGCAGCCGCCCCTCTGTTATAGGTACTTTTTATCATCACTTAACGCTTACTTACCAACTTTTTCTTTCTAAGGATTGTACCATAAAAAAACCGGGCGGCTCGCGGGGAGTCGTCCGGTTGGATTTCTTGAGTTGCGGATTCGCTTACACTCTCTGGCCGTAGGAGCGGTCGGTGGTGTTGACGGTGATTCTGTCGCCCTGATTGATGAAGAGAGGAACCATAATCTTGGCTCCGGTCTCAAGCGTGCACTCCTTGAGGGCGCTGGTCGAGGCGGTGTTGCCCTTTACGGCCGGCTCTGTGTAGGTCACCTCAAGGGTGACGTAGGTAGGGAGCTCGCAGGTAAGGCACTTCTCCTCAGGCTCGACGACGAACATCATCTCGACGTGCTGGCCTTCCTTCATAAGGTCGGAGTTGTCAACGACATCGTGAGGCAGATGAATCTGCTCGAAGGTCTCCTCGTGCATAAAGTTGAATCCGTCCTCGTCAGAGTAAAGGAACTGGTAAGGACGCCTCTCGACGTTGATGACATCGATCTTCATACCTGCCGTGAAGGTGTTCTCAAGAATCCTTCCGTTCTCAAGGTTGCGAAGCTTTGTCTTTACGAATGCGGGACCTTTTCCCGGCTTGACGTGCTGGAAATAGACTACCTGGCAAGGCTTGCCGTTGTAGCTGATATAAAGGCCGTTCTTAAAATCTGCTGTTGTTGCCATAAAATATGTAATGAATTTGTTACCTTTAAAAAACTGCCTCAACACGCGCAATTGTCTGTCTCGGACAAAAGATTGAAGTGCAATCATTTCGACCGCAAATTTAACTATTTGTGGATTTTCCTGCAAAAAATTCTTTCCGCCACTTGCTCCAACAGCCATCGTGGCGTGGAGGTCGCACCGCAGACACCGGCCTTGTCTCCGTCCGAGAACCAGTCAGAAGACAGTTCTAATGGGTTGGAAATATGATAAGTACGTGGATTCCTGGACTTGCAGAGGTCGAAAAGCACTTTCCCGTTGGAACTGGATTCCCCTGACACAAAGACAATCACATCGTGTTCCGATGCAAATTCCGCCAATTCCTTATGCCTCGAAGCCACCTGTGAACAGATGGTGTTGTGTATTTCAAGCCTGTCGCCGGACTCCGACTTCAGATATTCACAGATTCCGGAATATTCGACCGGGCTTTTGGTGGTCTGTGAGAAAATTTCAAGCGGCCTGTCTGTCTTGATGAGGCCATCCTCTAGCGCTGAAAGCAGCATCTGAATATTCTCAATCACGATTGCGTCTCCTCCTGCTTGTCCAAGCAGTCCAAGCACTTCGGCGTGACCGATCTTCCCGAATATTATGATCTGCCCTCCTGCCGGCTTGACCCTCTCGTAGGCCTCCCTTATGCTCTTCTGAAGCCTCAACACCACCGGGCAGGTGCAGTCGATGACAGTGATTCCCAGTCTGTCGGCCAATGAATATGTTTGCGGCGGCTCTCCGTGCGCCCTGATGAGAAGTGTCTCGGAGGCGGGCGACGAGATATTCATAAGCCCTTCTTTGTCGATTGTGACAAGGCCTTTTTCTCCGAGCCTCCGGAGTTCGGCCTCGTTGTGGACGATGTCGCCGAGGGAGTAGAGTCTGCGTCCGGGAAACTCCTCCAGGAACTTCTCGGCCCGGCCAATCGCCCGGATGACACCTCCGCAGAATCCGGAATGCCTCTCTATCTCAACCTGAATGCCCATCGCTCTATTCCAGAATCCCGAACCGGCCTTGCGCAAGTCCTTGGAACCAGACCAGTTCCTCGTGCAGGTTCATCTCAGAGTTGTCAAGTACGAAAGCGTCAGCGGCCCTTGAGAGAGGGGAAACCTCTCTGTGTGAATCAATGTAGTCCCTTTCCCGGAGGTTCTTCATCACGTCCTCCATTCTCGGGTTCTGCCCTTTGGACTTCATCTCGTCGAAGCGCCTCTGCGCTCTGACCTCGTCGCTTGCGGTCATAAAGATCTTCACCTCGGCGTCCGGAAACACCGTAGTCCCGATGTCCCTGCCGTCCATCACGACCCTTTTCCTGCGGCCGAAAGCGTGCAGACGCTCATCGACATATTCCCTGACAAACGGAATCGCCGAGACCGGGCTGACGTGGCCGGACACCTCAAGCGTGCGTATTTCCTTTTCTATGCACCGGTCGCCGATGAATGTTCCGTCTGTCTTGAATCCGAGGTCCAGTTCCGCAAGGGCGGCCTTTAGGCTGTTCTCGTCAATGGCTCCGTCCTTTCCGATGAGCCCTTTCTCAAGTGCGAACAGGGTGACGCCGCGGTAAAGGGCGCCCGAATCTAGGTAAAGGAATCCGTAGTGTTCCGCTATCAGTCTGGCAAGCGTGCTCTTGCCGGTTGAGGAATAGCCGTCGATGGCTATGATGATGTCAGGTAGTTTCATACGGCAAAATTATCAATTTTTATGGAAAGAAGCGCAAAACCTGACGTATGTTATCCTTTTCATTTCCCAAAGAAAGTTTTTTGTCCGATATTTGTATCAGCATTCAACTTATGCGGTCCCCTTTGGCTTTGACTGGGGAATCGAGATGAATAAAGACGGATTTCTATGAAGATATTGATTGTTGACGACGAGAGAGCCATCAGGAACTCCCTGAAGGAGATTCTTGGGGACGAAGGTTATGATGTCGATGTGGCCGATGATGGCGCCGCAGCCCTTGCGATGGTGGACAAGGAAAGGTACAACGTGATTTTCTGTGACATCAAGATGCCGGGAATGGACGGAACCGAGGTGCTGGAAAAGATGGTCGCCGAGGGAATCGATTCGGCGATTGTGATGATCTCCGGCCACGGGGACATCGAGACGGCTGTGGAGTGCATCAAGAAAGGAGCTTTCGACTTCATTCAGAAGCCGTTGGATTTGAACAGAATCCTTATCACCATCAAGAATGCGTCCGAGAAGGCCACGATAATCTCCGAGAACAAGTCTCTGAAGAAAAAGGTTTACGGCCAGCGGATGATAGGGGAGTCCGAGCCGATCAGGCACGTGCGCGACATCATCGCCAAGGTTGCCCCGACGGACGCCCGAGTGCTGATTGTGGGGCCTAACGGCTCCGGAAAGGAACTTGTGGCCAGAAGCCTTCACGAGCAAAGCGCGCGCAGCGCGATGCCTTACATCGAGGTCAATTGTGCGGCGATCCCTTCGGAACTGATTGAAAGTGAGCTGTTCGGTCACGAGAAAGGTGCTTTCACCTCCGCCATCAAGCAGCACAAGGGAAAGTTCGAGCAGGCTGATGGCGGCACCTTGTTTCTGGACGAAATCGGAGATATGAGCCTCGCCGCACAGGCGAAGGTTCTGCGTGTCCTTCAGGAGAGGAAACTCTCAAGGGTCGGCAGCGACAAGGACATAACGGTGGACGTGAGGGTCGTGGCCGCCACGAACAAGAATCTTCAGGACGAGATAGCAAAAGGCAATTTCAGGGAAGACCTCTATCACCGCCTGAGCGTCATAGTGGTGAAAGTCCCGTCATTGGACGAGAGGAAGTCCGACATCCCGATGCTTGTCGAATATTTTGTCAATCAGATCAGTGCAGAGGCCGGGATGCCTGTAAGGACATTTTCTCCAGAGGCGCTCAAGTTGCTTCAGGAGAAATCCTGGACAGGGAACATCAGGGAGCTGAGGAATGTCGTGGAGCGTCTGATGATTCTGGGCGGCAATCCTGTCAGCGGGCAGGATGTAAAAGATTACGTGAGTCCGATTCAATAGCTTTCCTCAGCACGGGATCCACGTTGAGGTACATCTTGTAGAAGGCGTTCTCACCGAGTTTGGAATACCGTCCTACGAGGGCGCGGAGTTGTGGGAGGAGATATTCAGAAGTCTCTTCCCATTCTTTCTGAGTGCAGTTGATTCCGTCCTTCGAGGATGCATATTCGCGGAAGGCGGACGGAATATTCATCTTGTCAAGGAATCCGCCGAGTTCAGTGTCACTGTCAATTTCTGACAGCCGGCTCTTGTATTTGTCGAACATCGCCGAGGCGAACCTCATCTGCGTCGCTTTCTTGTTGCAGGCGATGAAGAACTTTGTGGCCCTGGTTGTGTCAACCGGCACGAACACGTCCGGGATGATTCCGCCACCGCCATAAACCGTCCTGCCCGCCACAGTCCTGTAGGCCGCTGTGGAGTCCACCTTGATGCTGTCAGCGTCGTACATCTCACCGTCTGCGTAACGCTTGTAGATGTCGTACTGGTAGTCTTCTGAATAGGGCTTCTGGATGCATCGTCCGGAAGGCGTGTAGAACCTTGCCACCGAAAGACGCACTCCGGAACCGTCGCTGAAATAGACCGGCTCCTGCACGAGACCCTTGCCGAATGAGCGGCGTCCGATGATGAGTCCTCTGTCGTTGTCCTGGATGGCTCCGGCGAATATCTCGCTGGATGATGCCGTGGACTCGTTGATGAGCACTGTCAGGTCAACGTCCTGAAGAATGCCCTTGCCGTCGGCCTTGTAGTCGTCCTTCTTGCGGTGAAGCCCCTTCATATAGACTATCTCGTCCCCTTTTCTGAGGAACATATCGCTGAGCAGCAGCGCCTGGTCGAAATAGCCTCCGGTGTTGTCGCGCAAGTCAAAGATCAGCTTCTTCATTCCTTTTCCGAGCAGATCGGCACTGGCCTGTGAGAACTCCGAATATGTCGTTCTGGAGAACTTTGAGAGCTTGATGTAGCCGGTAGTGTCATCAATCATAAACGCAGCGTCCACACAATGTACTGGGATCTTTCCTCTGGTGATTTCGAACGGGATGCTCTCGTTTCCTCTTCCGACAGTGACTGTAACCTTGGTTCCGGCAGGACCCTTCATCCTGCGGACCATACTGTCCTGAGGAAACCTGACCCCGGCGATGTCCTTGTCCCCGACCTTGAGAATCCTGTCGCCTTTCTGAAGCCCGACCTTCTCGGAAGGACCTCCGGGGATGACCTCCAGCACTATGGCCGTGTCGTTCGGAACGTTGAACTGGATGCCGATCCCGTCGAAATTGCCGGCCAGATCGGTTTCCGCCTCCGTCAGTTCAACCGGAGGCATATAGACCGAATGCGGGTCAAGCTCTGCCAGAGCCGCTGTGATCGCGGCGTCTGTGACTTTCCCGACATCGATTGTGTCAACATAGTTCCTGTCAATCTGGTCGAGAATCAGATTCAGCTTGCGCCAGTCTCCGTACTGCACGTGGAGAATATTCTTTTTCTGGGTGTAGGCATTGTAGGCCAGCACACTCAACGCGCCTACGGCTATTCCCAGAGCAGCGATCCAGATGGAAGATGTCCGTTTCATCCTAATCTATCTTTTCAACTTTGATTCCTGCCTTGCGGAGCAGGTCCACTCCGTCCGTCAGACGATATTCATCCTTATAGACGACCCTTTTTATGCCGGCCTGAATAATCAGTTTCGAGCATTCGATGCAAGGTGAGGCCGTCACATAGAGAGTTGCTCCGAGGCTGCTGTTGCCGGATCGGGCGACTTTGGTGATGGCATTGGCCTCGGCGTGCAGGACGTAAGGTTTCGTGGCTCCGTTTTCGTCCTCGCAGACGTTCTCGAATCCGGACGGCGTTCCGTTGTAGCCATCGGAGATGATCATCCTGTCCTTGACCAGAATCGCTCCGACCTGCCTTCTCTTGCAGTAGGAGTTCCTGGCCCAGATTTCAGCCATCTCAAGGTATCTCTGGTCGAACTTTTCCATTATTTGTTTCTCTGGTAGAGGTATCTCTTGATGCTGCGCTTCGGAGTCCTTTCGAAATCCTCGGGCATGAACTCGATTTTCCTGATCTGTGCATAGTTAGGAATCTCCCTGTTGATTTCAGGAAGCTGGGCCTTCAAGGTCTTCTCCAGATCCTCGCGGTTCATTCCGTCCAGCTCTCCCTGATGGTAGTCCGGGTAAACCAATGCCGTCAGACCTCCGTTGTCCTCGATGACGAGGGAATCCACAACATAGGCGAAAGAGTTGATCACGGACTCCAGCTCCTCAGGGTAGATGTTCTGGCCGTTCGGACCCAGTACCATACATTTCGAGCGGCCACGGATGTAGAGGTAGCCGTCCTTGTCGATGACCCCCATATCTCCTGTCCTGAGCCACCCGTCTTCGGTGAAGAGATTCTTGGTCGCCTCCTCGTTCTTGTAATATCCCAGGGCGATGTTCGGGCCGTAAGCCTGAATCTCACCTTCGATGTTCTCCGGGTCAGGGGAATCGATTCGGATGGACATATTCAAAGCCGCCTTTCCGCAGGAGTAGAGCTTTTTCTCATCGTAGTGAGCATAGGCGATGATCGGAGCGCATTCGGTCATTCCGTAGCCGACAGTGTAAGGGAACGCGATGTCCCAGAAGAACTTCTCGATCTCCTTGTTGAAGGCCGCACCTCCCATAATGACTTCCACGAAGTTGCCTCCGAAGGCGCTCACCAGCTCTCCGCAGATTCTCTTCTGAATCATCTTGTCGATCACCGGAACCCTCAGCAGGGTCTTCACGCCGCCTTTCTCCACGATTTTCTGGATCTTGGACTTATAGACCTTTTCGATGATGAGCGGCACGGCGATGATGATGTTCGGCCTGACCTCGGTCAGGGCCTGCATAATGATCTTCGGGCTTGGCACCCTCGTCAGGAAATGGACGTGGGCTCCGATTGTCATCTCGAAGAGGAACTCGAACATCATTCCGTACATATGGGCGGAAGGGAGCATAGCCACTACGTTAGTCTGGTTGTTCAGCTCCGGAAGCACGTGCTTGGCGAACTGGATGTTGGAACACAGAGCCCTGTAAGGAATCATCACACCCTTGGAGAATCCGGAGGTCCCGGAGGTGTAGTTGATCATCGCCAGCTCGTTCGGAGAATCCTTGTAGTAACAGAGGTCCTCGGGTTCGAAGCTGTTCGGGTGGCGTTTCCCGAAATATTCATTCATATGCTCCCTGGCCTCGGTGATGCGTGGGACCTTGGAGTAAAGAAGCTGGAACGTGTTGATCCGTACGACGGCGAACAGCCCCGGCATCTCGTCAGCGCTGAGGCCTTCCCAGACCACATCGTCCACAAAGAGAACCTTTGCCTCGGAATGATTCACGAGGTAATGGATGTTCCCCGGTTTGAACTCGTGGAGAATCGGCACCGGCACGGCTCCGTAGGTCATCGCCGCAAGATAGCTCACGGCCCAGTTGACCTGGTTGCGGGCGCAGATTGCCACCTTGTCGCCTTTGTGCAGGAAGCACTTCTCGAATGCTATGTGCAGTTTCTCGATGCGTCTTGCCACATCCCTGTAGCAAAGGCTGACCCCTTGATAGTTGGAAAGGGCGAGCCTGTCCCAATTCTTTCTGAAGCTTTCCTCCAGAAGTTTGTTCACTGATTCAAATTTGAATTCGCTCATAATGTCCGTTTTTATTTGCCGGCCTTGAAGGTTCTTTCCTTTCCGTCGTAGCAAACCGCACTGAACCCTTTGTCCGTTATCTCAATCTTACTGTCCGGCCTGATCATCCTGTTGCCGTCTCCCTTGACCAAGGGATCCCCGCCGTTGAACGGGAAGACCAGCGTCTGGGCTGATGTCCTGACCACCCAGAATCTTTTGCCGTTTCCTTCCAGAAGTTCCGGAAGGCTTTTTATAGTCTCTTCGGCGGTTATCCCCTTCCAGGAAGAAACCGGCTTCCCGTGCAGGTCATAATAGCCTACTGTGTTGTCTGTGTGCAGGAGCAAGGCGGTGTAGCCTTTGGCCCCCGTGAAATCGTACACCGCAGGACCTGCCGCAATTATCTTGCCTGTCTCGGAAGGGAATCCGGAGACGAACCGTCCGAGCCTGTCAATCAGGTACATCTGCGATCCGGCTGCGAACAGGTACTGGATTTTTCCGTTATTGTAGTAATCGACTTCCCGGACGTAGCCCCGGATCTTCGACTTGAACGGCACTCCCCACACGTCTTTTCCGTTCTCATCGCGCAGGCAAATAGACAGATGACTGTTCTGGTAGAGCGTGTTGGTCTTCCCCGTTGCGCAGTTCCGTACCTTGAAAGGACCGTCCGGCACATTCACTGTGGTGTCTCTGACTGACACCGAGGTCGGGACACTGCCTTTGCTGACCTGAATCCTGTCCAGATTGATCTCCAGGGCGACCTTGCCCCCTTCCGTCATTGCGGAAACAATCACCGGGACGTATGCCGCCCCTTTCAGGATATTCCTGCATCCTTTGGCCATCATCGGACTGAATGTCGCATCAAGCAGGTTCGGGTCCTCGCTTAAGGAATGGTACACCCAAGCGCCGCAGTTCTTTTGAGGGGCTCCGGCGAGACCTTCAGTCCCCAGCCGCGCCGCCAAAGTCTCCTTGATGAAGTCTTGCCTTGAATATTCCTTGATGCAATCCGCCGCTCCGACGGCGATCCAGTCTCCGATCAGGGCGCAGACGCTTCCTTCTTCCTCCTTGAATATATTCCCGAACATTGTGGAGGCGAATCCCGCACAGCTCATCCCATTGACGTTCTCCGCCTTTTGCCTGTTGCCGGGGCGCAGCATCAGCATTTGGCGAAGTCTCTCGCCAAAATGCAGGTTTATGACAGATACTTCCTTGAGGTCCAATGCCTTCGCCCATTCCTCGGCATTCCGGCCGGATTCTTTCTTTTGTGTCGCCAGTGCGGCCTCGAACTTGTCCAGCTGGCTTCTGGAGTCAAGATAGTTTCTGTAGGCCTTGGTGTAAGAGGAGATGTTCCCTATCGGAAGGTCAATGATGAAATCCACGTTTGACGGGACCGCTTCGGCAATCTTCACTTCGGAGACGCCGGTGTGGGTGAGCACGTTCAGGTAGTATGACGGCTCGCTTGTGTAGAGCATTGTGCCATACACAGCGACTCCTGAATCAGAATGTTTAGTGACGCTGAAGGCTGTCCATTCCGCCAGTTCTTTGAAAAAAGATCCTGACTTGCGATGCTTTCTTGCGAAATATGCCCCGATGATGTTGTCAGTGTAGGTGTTCGAGAGAAAGATGACATCATCCCCGCTTACCGTTGAAGCTATCTCCGTGAACCCTTTCGCCTCAAGGATGCTGTGACCTTCCTCCAGATGCCTGACTGATGAATTTATGATGGTTTCCGAGGAAGACAACAGGATAAGTTTCCCGCAGGTGCGCGCGATGAGTCCGGATGTGTCTGCGTCCGCCATAAGGCGGCGGAAATCTCCGGTCGTGTCTGCGATGGCTTTCCCCGCGTCTATGATCATAAGCGGTGGAAGGTCTTTGCTGTAGTGTATGGAGACGATGGCCTGGGCCTTTTTGAGACTGTTGTACCCGTGCGCGGCAATCCGGTCGAATTTTCCGGATGTCAGCTCGCTGAAAACGGACACCGAGTCGCCGAGATATTCGCAAAGTCTTCCGAAATTTCTGACGCAGAACACCATTGCGGCGTCGGACGGCACGGCCTTGACGAGCGGGTGCGTCTCCAAAAAGCGGGAGTCGCCGGTTCTGGCGCTTTCAGGGGAGCCGGAATACAATTTCACAACGGCTAAGGCGATTCCTCCGATCAGAACCACCACCGTCGCGATAAGTATGGTCAGTGTCTTCCTGTTCATCAGCAGATGTATTGGCAAATATACTATTGGGCAACGAACAAATACACGATATTCCCCGTCTGTCTTGCCGGTGCGTTTCCCGAGGCCGAGAACCGCGAAAGCCTTGCGGCTCTTATCGCGAAATCCCTCAAGCACTTGTCATCGGACGAAACCTCATCCTGGACCTTTGCGTTCAGCACTTTCCCTGACGGATCCACGGTGATGATGACTGTGACGTGACCTGCTCCCAGACATTTGTAGGCCGGGATGGAAAGCTTGCTTGCCTTTCTTCCGTCAAGCTGATATGAGACCACCGACGGGCCTTTGTAGGAGGACTCTTTCGGTTTTTCCTTTGCCTGGGCCGGTTTGCTTACCTCGGCGTAATCCTCGTCAGGCTCGTTCAGTTTCGGGCCGTCCTTAAGTTCCTTCGCCAGTTGTTCGGCTTCCCTGTATAGCTCCTCCGCATCGGTGTTTCGGTCATCCTTCAGCGATCCCCTGTCCACGGCGACATTCCTTATCGGGATTCCCCCCGCGTCGGCCAGCATACGGTCAAGTCTTTCACTCACTTCCTCCTTGAGGTTGCGTTCAGCAAGCTCTTTCTCCACCCGCTCCTGTTTGGAGAAATCCAGCACGAAGGTGTTGTCTCTTTTAAGGGCAGAAGAAATCTGACACACAAGCAACACGATGACCACCACCAGATGGAATATGATGGTGATGTAAAGACCTGCTCTGTCGTCGCTCTTCATAACCTTTTATGAATATTCTGTCAGGTGTCCGGTGACGTTTCCCCCGCCTATCCGGCCGCCTCCCGTTCCCTCAATGATTTTTCAATTGTGGCGGAGATGACATCTATGGCCACCTTGTTGTGTCCGCCCTGCGGGATGATGATGTCAGCGTAACGTTTGCTCGGCTCAATGAACTGGAGGTACATCGGCTTCACCGTCTTGGTGTACCTCTCGATCACGGTTTCGACGGTCTTCCCTCTTTCCAGGATGTCTCTTGCCATCACTCTCATCAGTCTGTCGTCATCATCGGCGTCAACGAATATCTTGATGTCCATCTGATCCCGCAGTTCCTTGCAGGTGAACACCAGAATCCCCTCGATGATGATGACGTCAGCCGGCTCGACCGTCACTGTCTCCGTTCTGGATCTGGAGCAAGTGATGTAGGAATAAACAGGCTGCTCTATCGTCTTGCCTTTCTTGAGCTGGCATAGCTGCCCGCAGAGAAGCTTGAAGTCGATGGCGTCCGGATGGTCGAAGTTGATCTGCTGCCTTTCCTGGAGAGGAAGATGACTGGAGTCCTTGTAGTAGGAGTCCTGTGGAATCACAACTACCTTTTCCTTCAGTTTTTCGGTTATCGCATTGACCACCGTGGTCTTTCCGGAGCCGGAGCCGCCGGCTATCCCTATCACAAGCATATTCGTCTTTTTTTAGAATTCCGCGTTTTTCGGGGTTCTCGGGAACGGAATCACGTCACGGATGTTGGCCATTCCGGTGACGAAAAGCAGCAGCCTTTCGAATCCGAGTCCGAATCCGCTGTGAGGCACAGTCCCGTACCTGCGGGTGTCGATGTACCATTCAAGGTTCTTGCGGCTCATCCCGAGCTCATCGATTCTCCGCTCAAGTTTCTCAAGGGACGCCTCTCTTTCCGATCCGCCGATGATTTCGCCGATTTTCGGGAAGAGCACGTCCATCCCGCGCACGGTCTTTCCATCCTCGTTCTGCTTCATATAGAAAGCCTTGATGTCCCTTGGAAAGTCAGTGAGGATCACCGGTTTGCCGAAGTGCTTCTCCACAAGGAAGCGTTCGTGCTCGCTCTGGAAATCCGTTCCCCAGTGGACAGGGTACTCGAACTGTGTCCCGTTCTTCACGGCCTCCTCAAGGATGGTCACCGCCTCGGTGTAGGTCACTCTCTGGAATTCGATGCCGATGACGCTCTTCAACCTTTCTATCAGACCTTCGTCATACTTGTCGTTCAGGAACTTAAGGTCGTCGGCGCAATTGTCGAGGGCGTACTGCACGAGGTATTTCACGAACTCTTCCGCGAGAGCCATATTGTCGTTGATGTCGTAGAAAGCCATCTCGGGCTCAATCATCCAGAACTCCGCAAGGTGTCTTGGGGTGTTGGAGTTCTCGGCCCTGAACGTCGGCCCGAAAGTGTAGATTTCTCCCACCGCCGTAGCTCCGAGCTCTCCTTCGAGCTGGCCGCTCACGGTGAGGCTGGTCTTCTTTCCGAAGAAGTCCTTGCTGAAATCCACCTTCCCGTTCTCTTTTTTGGGCACGTTCTCAAGATTGAGGGTGGTCACTTGGAACATATCTCCCGCCCCTTCGGCGTCAGATTCTGTGATGAGAGGGGTGTTGAGGTAAACGAATCCTTTGTCATTGAAGAATTTGTGTATGGCGAATGCCATTGCGTGACGGATTCTCAGCACGGAGCCGAACGTGTTTGTCCTCGGGCGGAGGTGCGCCACGGTGCGAAGATATTCAAGTGAGGTGTTCTTCTTCTGGAGTGGGTACCTGACAGGGTCGCACTCGCCCAGCACCTCGATTTCCCTTGCCTGGATCTCCACCGCCTGACCGCTGCCGACTGACTCGACAAGGCTGCCGGTGACGCTGATGCTTGCGCCGGTGGTTATCCTTGCGATGAGAGCCTCATCGAAACCTGCCATATCAGCCACAACCTGAATGTTATTGACGGTAGATCCATCGTTGAGGGCGATGAACTTGATCTGCTTGTTGCCTCTTTTGGTCCTGACCCAGCCTTTGGCGAGGACATCCTGTCCCGGTGCGGCTTTGAGAAGGTCTTTCACTTTGCTCCTCGTTATCATTTCTTAATACATTTGATTCAATCTCACAAAGGTAGTATAAAAAACAAAAAAAAGAAAGGGGCAGACCCGGTGGCCTGCCCCTCTCCAAATATTCCAAGAATGATTACTATTTGTCTGTCTTTCTTGCAGCGTACATAATCTTAAGGGCGGAGCAGCGCCTGAGCTCCTGCTTCACGTCCGTGATTATACCCATTCTCGCATCTTCGTCTGCTTTGATTGAGACCTGCATCAACTGGCGGTCAACCTCACTCATGGCATCACGCTCTGCGGCGATGAAGTCACGGATGTCACTTGTAGTCTTAAAGGAGTCGTTCAGCTGGATTCGAGCCTCTGTACCGTACTGCGCCTGATATTGTGCATTAGGCGAGCCTATGTAGATATAAGAGGCCAAGTCCTTTCTTTCGAGCTTGACTACTTCAGTCGCTTCAGGAAGTCTCACCTTCACCTTCACCTCCGTAGAACGGAGCTGTGAGGTTACCATAAAGAAGAACAGAAACATAAACACGATGTCTGAACTTGTTCCAAGCTCCGGCATTTCCTTTTTACCGCTTCTTTTAAAACTAGGCATTGTCTGATTCCTCCTGAATTACTTTTTAGTCACGTCCTTAGGTTCCGCTTCGGAAATGTTTTGAGGAATGGCGTCCCTGACGATTTTCTGCTGCTCCTCGGAAAGTGACACGTATGGCTTTCCGTAGTTCTGTTTGCTGAAATCGTTGCGGACTTCATTGATGGCCTTCACGAGTTCGTTCTGGACGGCAATGTAAGCCCTGTAGCTTGTTCCGCGGTCATTCTGAAGCGAGATTACTCCCTTTGAGACCGGATATTCCCCGAAGCCCTCAATGTTTTTGATCTCTCTTTCAGGAAGATTCGGATCATTGGTAGGGTTTGTAAGGAATTCCTTTATCTTATCCTTGAGTTGGCTAACATCCAAAAGCTGGTCACCGGCAAACAGTCTGTCGGAAGAGTTGATCTTCACGATGATGATGTTACGCTTGTTGACCTTCGTGTCTTCTGTCTTCTGATTTTCAGCAGGCATAGGCGGAAGACGGCGCTGTAGTCCTGACTGCTGGTCCATTGTGGACGTCATCAGGAAGTAACAGAGCAGAAGGAACGCGATATCGGCTGTCGATTGAGTGTTCAGCCCCGGTGTTTTTCTAACCATAGCTTGATGTTATTTGTTGTTGAGGGCATCTCTGACTGCGGCAAAGATGACGGTGACGATTGCGGCGCCGCCAAGAATGTAGGTCAGAAGAAGCATTGTGTCAGTCATTTTGAGAATCGAGTCGGAAGGCTGTGTCCTCACGTTGAGGGCAGGGGCTCCGGATGACAGCACGTATGCCACGAGTATCAGAGCGGCGATGCCGACTATCACGAGTCCGACTTTGATGAGATCCTTAGGATTGTTCGTGCAGACCATATAGATGGCCAGACCTATCCAGACGACCACGGCTGCGAAGAACAGCACATAGGTGTACCGGAGGAGGAGATCGGCGTTGGCTCCGTTCGTGAAGAGGGCCCATACGCCGATGACTGTTCCGACCAGTCCTAATACCCATCCGATTATTTTGAATATCTTATTCATTATAAACAGATTCTAAATTATTGTTCCAAGATGTGTGACTATTTCTTCTCGTTCTTTGTGAGAACGTCAACGAGGTTGATGGAAGCCTCCTCCATATCGATTGAGAGGGCGTCGATTCTGGAAAGAATATAGTTGTAGAACACCTGGAGAATCATGGCCACGATAAGACCGCCGACGGTTGTGATAAGGGCGACCTTCATACCACCGGCCACGATGTTAGGGGAGATGTCACCGGCTGCCTCGATGGCGTCGAAGGCCACAACCATACCGACAACAGTTCCCAAGAATCCGAGGGACGGTGCGAGGGCGATGAACAGGGCGATCCAAGAAAGATTGTTTTCCATAAGGCTCATCTGCACGCTTCCTGAAGAGGAGATTCTCTTTTCAACCACATCGATGCCTTCCTCGTAGTGGAGAAGACCGTCGTAGAAGATGCTTGCAACCGGACCCTTTGTGTTGCGGCAAACGTCCTTCGCCTTTTCAACACCACCCTGAGCGAGGGCTTCCTCCACGTTCCTGAGAAGCTTCTTGGTGTTGGTCTTCGAGAATGAGAGATAAAGGATTCTCTCGATGGCAAGGGCAAGACCGATGATAAGGCAGAGGAGAATCATGGCCATAAAGCCAGGACCTCCCTGAATGAAGTAGGTCTTGATCTGCTGGTGCATAGGAACATCCTCGCCGCTTCCGCTGAGAAGATCCTCTGCGGTCATCGGCTTTGCCGCAGACTCGACTTGCTCGGTGGCGGCTTCGTTGTCAGCGGCAGGCTGATCCTGGGCGGATGCGATGTTTGCAGTGAGGGTGAGAACACCGGCTACTGCCAAAAACATGAAAAACTTTTTCATAACTGTTTTTGTGTGTTTAATTTTAACTGATAAAGTATTAAATAGTTATCTTTTAAAGCAGTCTCGGAAGCCGTAAAACCTTCCAAAAAACCGTTGCAATTTACTAAATAATTTCCAATTGACAATAATTATAGGGAAATTTCTCCTTGCAGATTCTCTCCGAGCCTTGACTTTACCCAATCGTTGTCCTGATTCCTGCCCATAAGGTAGAACAGTTTGGCGAGCGCGCTCTCGGTGGTGATGTCGGCTCCGGAGACGACCCCGGCCTTTTCAAGAGCCTTGCCTGTCGCGTAGATGTCCATATTCACTGTGCCTGACAGGCATTGTGTCACGTTCATCAGAACCTTCCCCATTCCGGCGGCCTCCTTGACGGTTTCCAGAAACCATCGTCCCGAAGGCGCGTTGCCGGATCCGTAAGTCTCGATGATCGCCGCGCGGATGTCGGGGCCGCACAGGAAATATCTCATCACCTGCGGGGTGATTCCCGGATGCACCTTGAGAATCGACACCCTTGTGTCCAGTCCTGTGCTGATCCTCAGCGGTTCGTCCCATCGCGCCGGACGGCGGATGATGCGGTCATTGTACTTGATGCTGATGCCGGCCTCGGCCAGCGGAGGGCAGTTAGGCGACCGGAAGGCGCTGAAATCCTCCGAGCTGACCTTGACTGACCGGTTGCCCCTCAACAGCTTGGAATTGAAGAATATGCTGACCTCGGGCACCCTCGGATGGCCTTCGGAATCCTTGGCCGAGGCAATCTCCACGGCGGAGATCAGATTCTCTTTGCCGTCCGTGCGCGGCACTCCGATAGGGAGCTGACTCCCGGTGAACACGACCGGTTTCGCAGGATTCTCAAGCATAAAGCTGAGGGCGGACGCCGAATATGCCATTGTGTCGGTTCCGTGGAGGATGACGAACCCGTCATATTCGTCATAACGTTCCTGAATGAGGGAAGCAAGTGACTGCCAGAATGAGGGCTCCACGTCTGAGGAGTCTATCAGAGGGTTGAAGGTGTACGAGTCGATGCGCAGTGCGAATTTCTGCAGCTCGGGTACTTCGTCCAGAATCTGGCTGAAATCGAAAGGCTTTAGAGTCAAGTCCTGAGGATCCTGCTTCATCCCGATCGTCCCGCCTGTGTAAATCATCAGAATGGAAGATCTTTTCATATCGCGAAAAGTGTTTTGGCGTTGTTTGTGGTCGTCCGGGCGACCTCTTCGACCGTTATGCCTTTCAGTTCGGCTACCTTGGCGGCGATCAGAGGAATATATGAGCTTTCGTTGCGTCTGCCCCTGTGCGGGGACGGTGTCAGGTAAGGTGCGTCGGTCTCCAGCACGATTCTGTCAAGAGGAACATTCCGTACTACCTCCGCAAGTCCGGCGTTCTTGAATGTCACCACGCCGCCGACTCCGATGTACCAGTCCCCGAGCCTCTGAAGTTCCCGGAAAGATTCCAGGCTTCCGCTGTAGGCGTGCATATTTCCCGTCAATCCTTTGTGCCTTCTTATCATATCAAGGAAGTCGCCCATAGCGTCGCGCAGGTGGATGTTGACGGGCAGCCCGCGTCCGGCGGCAAAGTCCAGCTGCCATTCCAGAGCGTCTTTCTGTTCTCTGGAGAAATCCTTGTTTTCGTGGTAGTCAAGCCCGATTTCTCCTACAGCCACGACATTGCGTCCGGTCCTCGTTTCCCATTCGTCCAGAAACCTCACCATTGACTCCAGTTCATCGCGCCAGTCTTTCCCGACCGATCCCGGATAGAGCCCGATCATCGGGCGAAGCGTTTCGGGATGCCTGTCCGCAAGGGCGAACATAGCCTCCCTCTCCGTGCTGTCTATGTCCGGTTGGAGCATAAGCCCGACACCGGCTTCCACGGCCCTGGAGATGTAGGCTTCCTCCTCGCCGGCAAATGCTTCGTCGCTGATGTGGCAATGTGTGTCTATGAAATACATAATGCCAAAGATAGTATAAAAAACAGTGTCGGCGGGCCATAAAAAACGTAAATATTCATAAAAAACGTAAAAAATCCGAGTTCTTACCCCCTGATATTCTTTGGCGGTGTCCATCTTTGGACGGAAATGTCGGTGCGTATGGAAATGTCATTTGAAGAGAGGGCCGCCCTCTGCGCCCTCAACAGGATTTTTGGATTCGAGCCGAAGACAGGCTTGAAGCTCATAGATGCTCTTGGGGGTGCGGTGGCGGTCTTCAAGGAACAGAAGGAGACAGGACGTGTCCTTGGAGTCTGCTCCAGGGCCAGATATGCGCCACTGATCACCGAAAGCGCGTTCGAGACGTCTGCCATAGAGTTGGAAGCTCTGGAAAGAAGCGCTTGCCGTTTTGTCGGAATAGGGGAGAAAGGCTACCCGGCCCTGCTGATGGAGTGTGACGATCCGCCTTTAGGTCTCTATTACAAAGGAATATCTCCGCCGGAGGATGTGTTTGAAGGACTTCCTCAGATTGCTGTAGTCGGAACAAGAGGTTTGACGCATTATGGCAAGGATTGGTGTGGCCGGATTGTCAGTGCGATGTCAACATCCGCCGTCAAGCCGCTTATTGTCAGCGGATTGGCTTTAGGGGTCGATGTGGTGGCCCACAGGACGGCATTGGAGGCCGGTCTGCCGACCGTGGCGGTGATGGCCACCGGGATTGACGAGCTGTACCCGTTCAGGAATAAAGATGTGGGGGAGCGGATCGCATCGACTCCCGGATGTGCCTTGATCTCGGACTATCCGCCCGGCACGGCGGCTGTGAGGATAAATTTTCTCCGGCGCAACAGGATCATCGCCGGAATATGCCGTGCGACGATCCTTGTCGAGTCCAAGATCCGTGGCGGAGGTATGATGACGGCCCGCCTTGCGGCTTCCTACGGCCGGGATGTCTATGCCTTGCCCGGCAGGGTTGACGATCCTGTCTCACAGGGATGTAACCTTTTGATAAGAGAGAATGTGGCTGAACAGATTGGTGACCTTGGCGAACTTGTCACCAGGCTTGGGCTGGGTCGGGCGGAGCTGCGTCTGAAAGCGGATTTCAAGGAGGAGGTGAAGTCCTTTTACAAAGGTCGGCTTCCTGAAACTGAATATGAAGATATCGTCAGGTTGGCTTTGCTGATAAAGTCACGCCGGGGCGTCTCCATAGATGAACTGTGCGAGAGGCTGAAATGGAGCTACAGCCATATCAGCAGACTTGTCACCACTCTTGAGTGTGACGGTTTCATCTCGGTTGACCTGCTGCAGCACTGCTATTCCAAAGCGCCAAAGAGATTTTGACACCGTATGCGGATATGGAAAGGCGCACGCAGCGCATAGAGCGACGCGGGGGGCGCTTAAATGACCAGCATCGCGTCCCCGTAAGGGCCGAAGCGGTACCCCTCGTCAAGTGCGGTCTGGTAAGCGTTCATCACATTGTTGAAGCCCCCGAAAGCCGCCACTGCCATCAGCATTGTGGATTCCGGAAGATGAAATCCCGAGACCACGGCGTCAGGGACGGAGAACTCGTAAGGCGGGAAGATGAACTTGTTGGTCCAGCCATCGTAGGGCTTCACCTCGTGGGTTGTCGTGACGTAGGTCTCAAGCCCTTTGAGCACGGTTGTGCCAACGGCCAGAATCTTGTGCCCTCCGTTCTTGGCCTTATTGATGATCTCGCAGGCCTCCGGAGTGATGATCAGCCTCTCGGAATCCATCCTGTGCTTGGACAGATCCTCCACGTCCACCCGGCGGAACTGCCCGATCCCCATATGTTCGGTGATGAATGCCTTGTCGATGTCCTTGAGAATCATTCTGTTGAACAGCTCGCGGCTGAAATGCGTGCCGGCCGCCGGCACAGCCACCGCACCCTCGTGCCTGGCGAATATCGTCTGGTAATTCTCGTTGTCCTCGGGGGAAATCTTGGACTTCACCCATTTCGGAACAGGGATCTCTCCGAGACTGAACAGTGATCTCTTGAATTCCTCGTAAGGCCCGTCGTAAAGGAAGCGCAGGGTGCGCCCTCTGGAAGTGGTGTTGTCGATAACTTCGGCCACAAGGCTCTGGTCGTCACCGAAATAAAGCTTGTTGCCGATTCTGATTTTCCTGGCGGGGTCCACAATCACATCCCACAGGTGCTGCTCGCGGTTGAGTTCCCTCAGGAGAAAGACCATAATGTCAGCTCCTGTTTTTTCCTTTTTGCCATAGAGGCGGGCCGGAAACACCTTTGTGTCGTTGAACACGAAAGTGTCTCCTTTGCCGAAATAGTCAATGATGTCTTTGAATATCCTGTGCTCAATCTTGCCGGTGTCCTTATGGACAACCATCAGTCTGCATTCATCGCGCCATCTCGTCGGCTCCTGAGCCACACGCTCCTTCGGAAGAAGGAATTGGAATTGTGAAAGTTTCATATTCGATAGCAACCGTTATAATCAGATATACGGCATCGGCGGATGAAAAGTTTCATTTCCTTTGAATAGCCTCCCGGAAAACTTCCACGATTGACGGATAAGTGTTCTTCAAATATGGGGAGAGGCCGGACCGGGCGACCCAGGCTGCTTTTGTGATGTCCTCATCCCGTTGCGGGGTCAGATTCACGGGGTCGGTGTAGAGCATATCGTACCACCACGTGTGCTTCAGATGCCATATTCCGTCCCTCCGGTAGCAGTGGTCAGTGATGCAGATCAGCCCCCTCAGTTCCAGATCTCCCACGCCGGTCTCTTCCTGAACTTCGCGCAGGGCTGTCACCTTTATGTCCTCTCCTGCCTCCTGATGCCCTTTCGGCAGATCCCAAAGGCCGTTCCTGTTGATCAGGAGCACATCTTCCCTACGGTTTGACACAAGCCCCCCGGCGGCGTTGACTTCCTTGAATCTGGCGCAGAATTCCTTGTATGAAGCCTCAATATCATCGGTCGGGATGTAGATTCTGGCCAAGGTGTCCGATGTCTCAAACATTGTCACCAGGGCGGTGATGTCGGGATTGTCACCAAGGTGGAGCTCTATGGAATTAGGGTCGGACATAGCCTGTTCCTGCGGGGAGCAGATGACCAGACATCTCGTTTCAAGGTAAATCTTGTGCATCCGGTGAGTATGATATTGGCGTAAAACTATTATATTTGTATGTTGTGTGCAAAGTTAACAATCATTTTCAATGAATATGGAAAACATCGACAGAAAACTCGCTTCAGAGCTTCTTCGCATAAAAGCCGTTCTGCTCAGGCCTGACGCACCTTTCACTTGGGCCTCGGGCTGGCATTCACCTATTTACTGCGACAACCGCAGGATTCTTTCCGATCCCGGGCTGCGGTCAAAGGTCGCCTGTTGGCTGGCCGGGACAGCAGCGGAAGAGTGCCCTGAAGCCGAAATTGTGGCAGGGGTGGCGACAGGGGCGATCGCCCACGGGGTTCTGGCCGCGGACAGAATGGAGAAGCCGTTCGTTTACGTGCGTCCTAAACCGAAGGATCACGGGACCGGCTCCCAGATAGAGGGCGTTCTGACAAAAGGCTCTAAAGTGGTTGTGGTCGAGGATCTTATCTCGACGGGGATGAGCAGCCTTGCGGCGGTGAAGGCCTTGCGCGAAGCCGGAGCCGAGGTGCTTGGAATGGTCGCCATATTCACTTACGGCTTTGACCTTGCCGCACGGCGTTTTGAGGAGGAAGGCGTGAAGTTGAAGACTCTTTCTTGCTATGACGCTCTGATAGATGAGGCCACGGCGACGGGCTATGTAAAGGAGGCTGATGTCGAGGTGCTGCGTCAGTGGCGGCGGAACCCGTCCGAATGGAATAAGTGAGAGGTGTCCCGATTGGCATTTGGTAATTAGAAGTACGATAATGACTGAGATAACAAGCAAACACGGATTGGTCGCAAAGCAGCCTTTCGAGCTGTATATGGCCTTTGTGGACATGCGTAATTTCCTCCAGTTCCTTCCGGAGGACAAGAAAGCTGATGTGGAGGCTGATTATGACACAATCTCTACAACTGTCCAGGGATTCAAGATAGGGGTGATGGTCAAGAACCGGACTCCGTACTCTTGCATAGAATTCATCGACAACGGGGCTCCGTTCCAGTTCGGAGGCTCTCTGCATTTCGACGCTGTGCCGAACGATCCGTCCAAGACTGATTTCCACATCGAGTTCCACGCCGACCTGAACCTGATGATGAAGATGATGCTCGGTGGGAAGATACGCGAGGCAATGAACAAGATGGTGGACGGTCTGGTGGCGATGTCCGAAGGCAGGATGCCGGACGGAATCGATGAGGAGACCCTCCGCAAGATGAAGGAGAAACTCGGCGGAGACCGGTAGATGAGGGGCTTGGACGACATTCAGCTTCAGAACATCCTTACCAGGGCGATAGGGCAGGAAATGGCCGGAACCGCCGTGGAAGCTTTCCATCGTCCGGCTTCGGTGTCTGTCCGGATCAATCCTTTCAAAGTTCACGAACCGGAGGCATTTGCCAAGGAACATTTCGGGTCGGATGTCCGGAGGGTCTCTTGGAGTCCTTTCGGGTTCAAGCTTGGTGAAAGGCCAAAATTCACGCTGGATCCTCTGTTCCACTGCGGATGTTACTACGTCCAGGACTCCTCGGCTATGGTTGTCGGGAACATATTCAGGAATATGCTTCCACAATCTGAGGATTGCGCAAGACCGCTCAGGGTTCTGGATTTGTGCGCCGCGCCCGGAGGCAAGAGCACTGATCTGGCAGTGTCGCTGCGGCAGGCTTTCGGGGACGGTTTCATCCTTGTCTCCAATGAGGTGATGCGTTCCCGAGCGTCGGTTCTGGCGGACAACATCTCTGTGTGGGGCGATCCGAACGTGGTGGTCACGAGCGTCGACCCCAAGGCGTTCGCAAGGCTGGAGGGCTTTTTCGATGTCATCGTGGCCGATGTTCCCTGTTCGGGAGAGGGAATGTTCCGCAAGGATGCCAAGGCAGTCGAGGATTGGTCGGAAAGCGTCGTGAATCTATGTTCGACGAGGCAGAGGCGAATCCTGGCAGATGTCTGGCCGGCGCTTCGCCGGGGCGGAAGCCTGGTGTATTCCACTTGCACCTTCGAAGAGTCGGAGAATGACGGAATCATCGAATGGGCCGCGGCCGAACTGGGCGGCGATGTCTATGAATATGATTACGAGGCTCTTCCCGGCGTGATTCCCACCAGGACCGGCGGACTGCTTGTGCCCGGATTCGTGGAAGGAGAGGGGCAGTTTGTCTCCGCCTTGGTCAAGAACACCGGCGCGACAGGTTGTAGGCTTTCCGGGAAACCGGCCGCCGGAGCGACAGAAAGGCGGAAAGGGGACCTGCTCATACATATTCCTGGCTCCATCTCGCGTGAAGTAGCCGCCCTTGACCTGCTGCGTCCGGTGCAGGTCGGAGTCGCCAAAGGTGAGTTGAAAGGACAAGATTTTGTGCCGTCGGCGGACTGGGCTTTGAGCCTTGCGCTTCCGCCCGGCTCTTATCCTGTGGCGGACCTGGACCGAGAGACCGCGCTTAAGTTCCTGCACCGGGACTGCATATTCCTGAAAGACGCTCCGAAAGGGTTCGTGCTGGTGCGTTTCGAAGGGCATTCCCTCGGCTTCGTGAAGAACCTCGGCACTCGTTGCAACAACTTGCACCCACAAGGACGAAAAATAAAAATGGATGTGTAAATTATTGAATATGAAAAGAATGCTATTAGCCATTCTGGCTGTCATAACTTTGTTTCCGCTTTCGGCACAGACTATGCCGGCGCAGAAGGAATATCTTGACCGCTACCAACTGCTGGTCTCCAAGCTTGGCGCCGACGGGGTGGGCATAGAAACACTTCTCCAGCGTTGGGGGAAGGATTATCCTGATGACACCGATATGCTGCTCGGCAAGTTCTCATACTACCTGACCAAGAGCCAGTCCTTATCGATTGAGGTAAAGGAAGCCGCCAAATATCTTGGCAACGCCCCGGCCTTGACGCTGAAGGATTCGCTCGGAAGGGATGTCAATTATTTTCAGGTCGTGAACTATGACGACGAGTTGTTCGGCAAGGCCACGCAGGCCATCGAGAAGGCCATCGAATTGAATCCTGACCGCCTGGATCTGCGTCTGTTCAAGATTTCCTCCCTTATCGGCTATGAGAAGGACAGTCCGGATATGGCTCTGGCAGGGCTGAAGGCTCTGATCGACTACAATGGTCACAGTCATCCGGAATGGGAATATCCCGGTGTCGAGCCGAGCGACGAACTCTTTCCGTCGGTGATACAGGAATACTGCTATGCTTTCTTCAAGATTGGCACTCCGCATTGCTTCGAGGCATTCAAGGACCTGTCCGAGAAGATGTTGAGCTATTATCCGGAGCAGACTGCCTATATGACGAACATCGGTTCGTACTACCTTGTCTATAAGCACGACAGCAAGAATGCCCTCAAGATGTACAACAAAGTCTTGAAGAAGAACCCGGACGATTACACCGCCATCAAGAACTGTGTGCTTTTAGCCCGCAATGACAGGAACCTCAAGTTGGAGAAAAAATATCTCCCGATGCTTGTCCGCGTCACGCCCGACGAGACCGAAAAGGCTTCCGCCCAGGCTCGTCTGGATGCCCTGAAGTAGGCATTATATTCATTTCTTGCGTTGTCCGGTGCGGTGTTCCTGCTCGTAGAGCTCGAGGGAGTTGATTATGTTCTGCCAGATGCTGTAGAGGCCTCCGGCGACGGAGGTCACGGGGGTCATATAGGAATATCCAAGCCAGATCAGGAAGCCTGAGTTCTTCTGCCCCAGAGCCTGTCCGGCTGTGATTTCGTCCGGCCGTGTGATTGTGTGGTCCTTGCTGCCGCTGGACACTCTTCCGGCCACTCTTCCGACCGCAAACTGGATGATTGTGCAGACAAGGGACAGAATCCCGATTGATATCGCTGTCCAGACGGAGATTCCGCTGTTGACCAAGGCTCTTGTCGCAAGATAGATCGAGAATGCCAGAGACATTCCCCAGAAATAGAACGCCCAGTCAGTGAAGCGCATAAGCCATCGCTGAAGTCTTCGCAGGGTGTAACGTATGACCCAGGCCAGAAGCAGAGGCAGAACCAGCAGAGGAAAAACCCTTGCGCAGATTGCGGCGAATCCGTCCATAAAAGATGTCCCTGCTCCCGGATTGACGATTGGAATGACCAAGGGGAGAATCACTGCCGCCGCGATGTTTATCAATACTACATAAGACACAGTGTCCGCGAGGCTTCCTCCCAATTTGCCCGTAATCACCCCCGCTGCCGCGGCTGTCGGGCAGATGAAGCAGAGCATTGCGCATTCCACAAGAATCCTGAGATTGCCGTCCGGCAGCATCGTGGCGAGCCAGGTGAGCGCGATGAACATTATCACTTGGAACGAGAGTGCGAGGAAATGCCATTCCCTGAACCTGAGGTCGTGGGGCGAGATTGTGTTGAACTGAAGGAACAGCATCGTGGCCACAAGCACCGGCTGGATGTCCTTGGCGAATCCTGAGAATCCGGGTTCGATGTTTTCGGCCAAAGGATTCACGAGAAACAGGATCAGATAGGAAGATATTCCCACGATGATTGCCAGCGGCAACATCCAATCCTTTATGAATTTTACAAATTTCGCCATAATCCCACGATTCGACCGGCAAAGATAATGAAAGCCCCCGACCTAAAAAAATCTATCGGCGTTTTGCCTGGCTGTAAACCGGAAATTGCCCGGGATTGGTTATGTGATGATGAAACAATAAAATGTTAGGTGATGATGAAATGATAAGATGGTAAGGTTTTGTGAAGTATTTTTGCGTATATATTTGTTTGTGAAGAAGGAGTGTGCAGGTCACGCAGAGGCTGATGAACAAATAAATTCAGCCGCAAAAAGACGAGCAAAAGCACCAAGTTTTTTCAGGAATCACTATATTCGCACAGTATGAGATTGGAGATGAGAAAGTTTTTTATCGCAGTGACGGTCGCTTTGACGGCTGCTGCTTCTTTGAATGCACAGACGGGCGCGTGGACAGGGAAACTGAAGGTTTCAGGCGTGGAGCTGGCGCTGGTGTTCAACATCGGGGAGGAATCCGCCACGCTTGACGTGCCGGACCAGGGGGCGAAGGAGATTCCGGTGGAGGTGTCGAGGGACGCTGTGGGAGGTGTCACGCTGAATGTCCCGGCCATCAACGCCTCGTTCAAAGGGTTGTGGGCAGGGAAGGTCATCGCCGGAACTTTCACCCAGAATGGGATGTCATTCCCGATGACGCTTACCCCCGGCGCACCTGTCGTCAGGCGGCCGCAGACCCCTGTCGGGCCGTTCCCTTACGCTACCGAGGATGTTTCGTTCACGAACGGCGACGCTGTCCTGAAAGGAACGCTGACACTTCCCGAAAACTGTGACAGGAGAACTCCCGTGCTGATTATGGTGACGGGCAGCGGCCTTCAGAACCGGGACGAGGAGCTGTTCGGCCACAAGCCGTTCGCTGTCATCGCCGACGCTTTCGCCAAGGCGGGGATCGCCACGTTGCGGTACGATGACAGAGGATTCGGGGAATCAACCGGTGACGCAGTTCTCTGTACGACCGAGGATCTGAAGAATGACGCGCTGTCTGGTGTCAAATTGTTAAGGGGCCGTTTTGACCGTGTCGGAATCATCGGCCATAGCGAGGGCGGGACAATCGCACTGATGCTGGCGGCGGAAGGACAGGTGGATTTCGCAGTCAGCCTTGCAGGGATGATTGTTTCGGGAAGCGAGACCTTGATTGCCCAGAACAGACGTGCCCTGAAGGCCGCCGCTCTGCCGGAACCGGAAGTCGAAAACTTCACCCGTCTTCTTTCCGACACATTCGATTCCATAAAGTCAAAGTCTCCGTTGCCTTCGGTGGGCAATTATGACATCTCCGACGCTTTGAAAAAGAACTATGCTGCTGCCCTGAATCAGTTCCGTACCCCTTATATGGAATATTTCCTGGGTTTGGACGTGTCGCGAAGGCTGTCCGCCGTCACCTGCCCAGTCTTGGCTTTGAACGGAACGAAAGACACACAGGTCCGGTGCGACAGGAATATTGAGGCGTTGAAGGCCGGTCTGCCTTCCGGCGGCAAGAACCTTGTTCGCGCCGAGGACGGCCTGAACCACCTTTTCCAGCACTGCGTCACCGGCGAGTTCTCTGAATATAAGGAAATCGAGGAGACATTCTCTCCCGAAGTCCTTTCCGGGATGATCGCCTGGATTCTGTCACTTTGACGAATGATGCGTGCGTGAAATCCTTGGGCTTTCGCACAGTGGGCCTGGGCTTCGAGGCTGTGCGCCTGGATGGTTACGTAACAATAAACCTTGCAAAGAGTTTGGTGTTCTGATGACCTTTACTGAGGTTGCTGTGTCGTTGACGTTTTTTTCGAGAATTTCGTCAACGGCGTTGCAGAATTTCACGAGTGTTATGCATCTGAGTTTTTCCGCGCCATCGACAAACTGACCTTCCTCGGCAGCTGTGACAAGGTCCGGGACTTCATCCAGACTTGAGGGAATCATTGATGATTAAGTGATGATGAAAAAATAAATTCAGACCAAAAAGACGAGCAAAAGCACCAAGTTA
>CAVCPY010000274.1:0-41459 GCA_963604245.1 Eggerthellaceae bacterium | reverse complement strand
TCCCTCCCCCGAGGGGAGGGATTTAGGGAGGGGGTAACGTGAAAGGCCCTGAGGGATGTGCGGAGCACACTCCCTCCCCCGAGGGGAGGGATTTAGGGAGGGGGTAACGTGGACTGAGCATTCTCCCCCGATGCACTCCGAACGTGAGATAAGGCACTTTGTCACAGGAACTTTGTTACTTGCGAAAGTTGAATAATTAATACCAAATATGGCAAGACACGCAGACGCTCCGCAGGGCGGAGAGGGCGGCAGGAAGCCCAAAATCTTTGTTCTTGACACGAACATCATCCTGCACGACCACAAGGCCATCCGAAAGTTCCAGGACAACGATCTGGTCATTCCGATCGCGGTCATCGAAGAACTCGACAAGTTCAAGAAAGGCAACGACAATCTGGCCTTCAATGCCAGAGGATTCCTCAGGGACATCGACCGGATCACCGACGGGAAGTCCTTCGGGAAGGACGGTGTGCCTATCGGCAAGGGGCTGGGCAACATCAGGATAGACCCCGGTCATACTTTTCCGGAGAGTATGAAAGGGATGTTCTACGATGACATTCCCGACCATAGGATCCTTGCGACTGCAATCTGGACCAGAGACAACAACCCGGACAGGTTCGTGGCGCTTGTCACCAAGGACATCAACCTCAGGATGAAGGCGAAGGCCGCCGGGATGGAGGTGCAGGACTACCTGACCGACAGAATCGAGGAGGCCAGGATCGAAAACTCCAACAAGGAGGTTCAGTACCTTGACGGAGCCAGCCCGGAGGCCATAAGGCAACTGGCCTACAGCCCTGACACTTCCGTGGACTGGAGGATGGTCGGAAAGGCAAAGCCCAAGTCCAACCAGCTCTACAAGATCAGGAACGGGGACAGCACCCTTTGCGCGCGCTTCGATGAGGGGAAAGGGAAAATCGTGCTGGTCAAGAACAGACAGGCCTACGGAATACGCCCCCGCAACGACGAGCAGAGGTTCGCTCTTGAGGCCTGCCTGAATCCGGCCGTCCAGCTGGTCTCGATGACCGGTGGAGCCGGCACAGGGAAGACCCTTCTGGCATTGGCCGCCGCTCTGGAACAGGCCGGGGACTTCGACCAGATCATCCTCACAAGGCCTACGATAGTGCTTGGCAATCAGGACATCGGGTTCATTCCGGGAGACCTGAAGACCAAAATGAGTCCGTTCATCCAGCCGCTGATGGACAATCTGAATGTCATCAAGTCCCAGTTCCGTCCTTCCAGCAAGGAGGCGTTGCGGATCGAGGCTATGCTCAAGGAAGAGAAGCTGATGATCTCTCCTCTGGCCTACATCAGAGGCAGAAGTCTCGGACGGGTGTTCCTGATCTGCGATGAGGCACAGAATCTCACGCCGAACGAGGTCAAAACCATCATCACACGGGCGGGAGAAGGGACAAAGATGGTGTTCACCGGCGACATATTCCAGATTGACCAGCCTTATCTGGACCAATGGTCCAACGGACTGTCCCATCTGAACGAGAAGATGGACGGGCAGAAACTTTTCGAACATATATTCCTGAGAATCGGCGAGAGGAGCGAGCTCTCCGACATAGCGTCAAAACTATTGTGATTGGTAGAACCAAAGTTTTTTCGTAATTTTGCAGGCTGTATTTGAGAAGGTCTATAAAACAAATATTTATAATATGTTCGACAAAAAGAAAAGAGTCTATCGTTTCGGCGGCAAGACAGCCGAAGGCGATGGACGAATGCGTGAGCTCCTTGGAGGAAAGGGAGCGAATCTGGCCGAGATGAGCAGGCTCGGTATGCCGGTACCTGCCGGATTCACAATCACAACCGAATGCTGCGCCGAATATTATTCACTCGGCGGAGGCTATACTGAAGAACTCAAGAAAGAGGTCGCCGAGGCCTTGAAGGCCACCGAGACCATTATGGGCAAAAAATTCGGAGATCCGTCCGACCCGCTTCTCGTAAGCTGCCGTTCCGGCGCGAGAAGTTCAATGCCAGGTATGATGGACACCATCCTCAACATCGGTCTTTGCTCCGCCACCATTCCGGGGATGATCCAAAAGACCGGCAATCCAAGGTTCGTCTATGACGCTTACAGACGTCTCATAATGATGTACTCTGATGTCGTGATGGAAAAGGCCGAGGGCATCGAGCCGGCCGACGGTCAGGGAATCCGCCAGCAGCTTGACAGGATGATGATGAACCTCAAGGAGAAGAATGGCTACAAGTCCGACACCGAAATCACCGCCGAGGAGCTTCAGGAGCTTTGCGTGAAGTTCAAGGCCAAGGTAAAGGAAGTCCTTGGAGTGGACTTCCCGGACACCGCCGAGGACCAGCTTTGGGGTTCGATCGGCGGAGTGTTCAAGTCTTGGAACGGAAAGAGGGCCATCGCCTACAGAAGAATCGAGAAGATTCCTGATGACTGGGGGACAGCCGTAAATGTCCAGTCGATGGTGTTCGGCAATATGGGAGACACCTCGGCCACCGGCGTGGCATTCTCGCGCAATCCTGCCACCGGAGACAACAAGTTCTACGGGGAATGGCTGATCAATGCCCAGGGAGAGGACGTGGTGGCCGGAATCCGCACCCCGAACCCTCTCAACGAGGCAACAAAGACAGAAAAGAACAAGGATCTCCAGTCCCTTGAGACCGCCATGCCGGAGGTTTACAAGGAACTTGACGGGATACGCCTGAGGCTTGAGCAGCATTTCCACGATATGCAGGACATCGAGTTCACCATTCAGGAGGGACATCTCTGGATGCTCCAGTGCCGCATCGGCAAGAGGACCGGTCTGGCCGCCCTGCAGATGGCTATGGATATGGTTGACGAGAAGATGATCGATGAGAAGACAGCCGTGATGAGGGTTTCCCCGGCACAGCTTGACGAACTTCTTCACCCGATTCTGAACCCTGCTTCCGAGAAGAAGTCAAAGGTGCTTGCGATCGGTCTTCCGGCGTCTCCGGGCGGAGCCGTTGGCCAGATTGTCTTCACATCCGAGGCCGCAATGGCTGCCAACGCCAACGGCAAGAAGGCCATCCTCATCCGTGAGGAGACCTCTCCTGAGGACATCGAGGGTATGCGCGCCGCCAACGGAATCCTTACCACCCGCGGAGGTATGACATCCCACGCCGCACTTGTGGCACGCGGATGGGGCAAATGCTGCATCGTGGGCTGCGAGGCTATGAAGATCGACTTCGAGGCCAAGACCGCCTCCTTCGGCGATGTCACATTCAAGGAGGGGGACTGGATAAGCCTCAACGGCACAAAGGGATTCGTCTATGGAGAGAAGATCGACACTATGGACGCATCCGAGAACCCTCTGTTCATCAAGTTTATGTCAATCGTTGACAAGTTCCGCAAGATCGGTGTCAGAACCAACGCCGACACTCCTGAGGATGCGCAGAAGGCCCTGAGTTTCGGAGCCGAAGGTATCGGACTGTTCCGTATCGAGCATATGTTCTACGGAGTCAACTCCGAGCAGCCGCTGGCCAAACTTCGCAAGATGATCCTCTGCAACACCGACGCGGAGAGAAAGGCCGCTCTCGCCGAGCTGGAGCCTTACATCAAGGCCTCTGCGAAGAGTACAATGAAAATAATGGACGGCAAACCGGTGGTGTTCCGTCTTCTTGACCCACCTCTCCACGAATTCGTCCCAAAGACAGAAGAAAAGGAGAAGGAAATCGCCAATGAGCTCGGAGTCACGGTTGAGGACATCGAAAAGCGCGGCGAGGCCCTTCACGAGGTCAACCCTATGATGGGTCACAGAGGTGTGCGTCTGCATATGTCCTACCCTCTCATCGCGGAGACCCAGTACAGAGCCATCTTCACGGCCACCGCCGAACTTCAGCAGGAAGGCTTCAACCCTCACCCTGAAATTATGATTCCTGTGACGATCTCCGCACGCGAGCTCAGCTTCCAGAGAGCCATCTGCGACAAGGTGAAGGCCGAGGTTGAAGGCACAACACGCCAGTTCATCCTCTACAATTTCGGAACGATGATCGAGATCCCACGCGCCGCTCTGACCGCCGACAGGATGGCCCGCGCCGCGGAATTCTTCTCATTCGGCACCAACGACCTCACGCAGATGACCTTCGGATTCTCCCGCGATGACGTCGGCACCTTTATGGGTGAATATCTTGGCAACAAGATTCTCGACGCGGATCCGTTCCAGACCATCGACACCAAGAGTGTCGGTAAACTCGTCGAGTTCGGCATCCAGGCCGGCCGCTCAAAGAGGCCTGACCTCAAGTGCGGTGTCTGCGGAGAACACGGTGGAGACCCTGCGTCAATCCGCTTCTTCAACAAGATAGGAGTTGACTACGTTTCCTGCTCACCATTCCGTGTGCCTATCGCGCGTCTGTCCGCCGCACAGGCCGCCATCGAGCAGAGCAAATAGTGGGTCCGCTGACATATTCTCATAAAGAATCCGTCCCTTGCCGGGGCGGATTTTTTTGGTTATGGCACTTAAGAAGCTGTTTAAAAATAACGGCATCAACCTGGCGACCGATGCGAACTATCTGGAGCCGAGGTAGAGGAATACCATTCCGAGGAGGACAAGGGCAAGGTCGATGGCTTTGCTGCGGAGGTTCTTCTCCCTGAAGACAAGGGCGGCGAAAAGGAAACTTACTATGACGCTGCCGCGGCGGATCATCGAGACGATGGAAATCATCGCGCCAGGAAGCGTCAGGGCATAGAGATAGACAAAGTCGGCGACACTCAGGAATATGGAGATGAATATGATCGGCCAACGCCACTGAAAGGGGGTGGTCTTCTTCCGGTTCGGGTACCACACCAGAAGCATCATAGCACCCATCAACCCGCATTGGTAGATGTTGTACCAACTCTGGACGGACATTTTGTCCATCGCCAGACCGTTCGGATCCATAAGGAATTTGTCGTAGAGTCCGCTGATGGCTCCGAGGATAGCCGCCCCGACAACCGCATAGATCCAGACATTATGCTCGAAGTCAATCCCTTCCTTCTTTCCGCTTCGGCTCAGCAAGAAAAAGGACACCACAGCCAGCAGCACACCGGTCCACTGGAGACAGTTCAGTTTTTCGCCGAAGACCAGCATCGCACCGACCAGAACGAGAACCGGGCGGGTGGCGTTGATCGGCCCTACGATGGTCAGCGGAAGGTGCTTCATTCCGTAATAGCCAAGCGTCCAGGAGCTCAGGACAATGACGCTCTTGAGCAGAATCCATTTCTGCACCTCCCAACCGCCATACTCACCGACCTCAAGGATGCTTCCGTCAAGGGCTGACGTGTTGTAGGACAGCAGAATGAACGGGATGAAAATCAGCGAGCAGAACAACGTGTTCAGGAACAGCACGGGGATGACGGCGTTGCCGCCGAGGGATTCCTTTTTGAAGGAGTCGTAAAATCCAAGAAGGACCGCCGACAGGAACGCTAACGATAACCACATAACACTTGATAAACTAACCGGGCGCAAAGATACTCTTTTTCCGGGATTTTCACTATCTTTGAAAACGACGCCCGGCTTGGCCGAGTGGCTTGGTACAAGAGAGTTGAAATATTCACAGATGAAGAAACTACTATCAATACTTTCTGCCGCGGCACTGGTGGCTGCGGCGTGCGGGGCTCCGGAGGAAACGCGGATGAACGATCCCGCGGACTACGTGAACCCGCTGATGGGGACGGCATCCTCCTTCGAGCTTTCGACAGGCAACACCTATCCTGCGATTGCCCTGCCTTGGGGGATGAACTTCTGGACCCCGCAGACAGGACGCAACGGAGACGGCTGGACGTACACCTATTCAGCCACTAAAATCAGAGGTTTCAAGCAGACCCACCAGCCAAGTCCGTGGATCAACGACTACGGCTCGTTTTCGATTATGCCGGTGACCTCGGGGCCAGTCTATGACGAGGAAGGGCGGCAAAGCTGGTTTTCGCACAAGGCCGAGACGGCGAAGCCTTACTATTACCGGGTCTATCTGGCCGACCACGATGTGGTGGCCGAACTCACCCCTACCGAAAGGGCGGCGGCGTTCAGGCTCACCTACCCCGCGAAGGAGATGTCCTACCTCGTGGTGGACGCCTACAGCGGAGGCCGGGCGGAAGTCCTGAGGGACAGGAATATGATCGTGGGGTATTCGACCGCCAACCACGGCGGCGTGACCGGGAACTTCCGGAACTGGTTCGTGGTGGTGTCCGACACTCCGTTCGAGACACAGACCGTTGACGGACACATCGCGATGGTCGGATTCAAGACCACCAAAGGACAGAAAGTCAACCTGAAAGTAGCGTCATCATTCATCAATCAGGCTCAGGCCGAGTTAAATCTCAATGAGTTAGGAGACAGAACATTCGACGAAACCGCTCAAGCCGGTCGGGCAAGATGGAACGAAGTGCTGGGGCGCATCGCCGTGGAGGACGACAACCTTGACAACCTGCGCACATTCTATTCCTGTCTTTACCGTTCGGTACTGTTCCCTCGTGACCTGTCAGAGATCAACGCCGACGGCGAAAGGGTTCATTACAGCCCCTACGACGGAGCCGTCCACCAGGGCTATCTGTTCGCCGACACCGGTTTCTGGGACACGTTCAGATGCCTTTTCCCGCTGCTGAACCTTGTCTATCCGGACGAGAACGTGAAGATGCAGGAAGGTCTGGTGAACACTTGGCTTGAAAGCGGATTCCTGCCGGAGTGGTCCAGTCCGGGACACAGGGGATGTATGGTCGGGAACAACTCGGCCTCGGTCGTGGCGGACGCCTGGCTCAAAGGACTCCGGGGCTACGACGCCGAGGAACTCTGGAAGGCCGTGACGCACGGAGCGCACGCCGTCCATCCTGAAGTAAGTTCCACAGGCCGCCTCGGCTGGGAGCTCTACGACAGCCTCGGCTATGTCCCTTGCGATGTCGGCATCAACGAGAACGCGGCACGGACACTTGAATATTCTTACGACGATTGGTGCATCTACCGGTTCGGCAAGGCTCTTGGCCGCGGAGAGGAAGAGCTCGCGCCTTATGCGAAGGCCGCTTTCAATTACAGGAATCTCTACTATCCGGAGCATAAGCTGATGGCCGGAAAGAACCTCGACGGCTCTTTCGAGAGACCGTTCAGCCCTCTGAAATGGGGCGGAAACTTCACGGAAGGCAACAGCCTGCACTACACCTGGTCGGTGTTCCACGACCCACAGGGGCTGATCGACCTGATGGGAGGAGACGAAGCGTTCGCCGGGATGCTCGACAGCATATTCATAATCCCGCCCGCATTCGATGACAGCTACTACGGCTTCCCTATCCACGAAATCCGGGAGATGCAGGTGATGAATATGGGAAACTACGCCCACGGCAACCAGCCCATCCAGCATATGCTCTACCTCTACGACTGGTGCGGCCAGCCTTGGAAGGCGCAGCAGCGGATCCGCGAGGTGATGGACAGGTTCTACACTCCCGGCTTCGACGGCTACTGCGGTGACGAGGACAACGGACAGACCTCTGCCTGGTACGTCTTCTCCGCCCTCGGATTCTATCCTGTCTGCCCTGGATCCAATGAATATGCCATCGGAACTCCTTTGTTCAAGAAGGCTGTGATCAGCCGCCCGGACGGAAAGGCCATCACTATGGAGGCTCCTGATAATTCGAAGGATAACTTCTACATCAAGGGCATAATAATCAACGGTAAGGCTTGGAGCCGGAACTATTTCCGCCACGAAGACCTTGCCGGAGGCGCGAAAATCAAATACCTTGTGACATCCGAGCCAGACACGGCGAGAGGAACCGCGAAGGATGACAGACCATATTCATACACTAACGAAAAGATAACACAATGAAACGCACATTTCTTTTGGCTACGGCCCTGTTCCTGCTCGGCTGCATCCTGATGCAGGCCCAGAACTACGAATCGCAGCGTCCCGCTCCGGAAAAGCGTCTTTTCCGTTCCGAAGCTGTGGAGAACGAAATCGTCCGGATGCAGGGACTTATGAAGAATCCTCGCCTCGCCTGGATGTTCGCCAACTGCTACCCTAACACCCTTGACACCACCGTCCACTTCGGCAAGGACGAGGACGGCAACTTCAGGACATTCGTCTATACCGGCGACATCCACGCGATGTGGCTCCGAGACTCCGGAGCTCAGGTCTGGCCATACGTCAGTCTGGCCAAGGAGGATGAGCATCTTAGGAATATGCTCGCAGGGGTGATCAACTGCCAGTTCTCGCTGATCTGCCTTGACCCGTACGCCAACGCTTTCAACGAAGGGCCTACGGGCAGCGAATGGGAGTCCGACCTGACCGATATGAACCCTTACGACCACGAGCGCAAGTGGGAGATTGACTCTCACTGCTATCCTATACGTCTCGCCTACCGGTACTGGAAGGAGACCGGTGACGATTCCGTCTTCGGAGAGACTTGGCTGAATTCCATCCGGGCTACCCTCAAAACCTTCAAGGAGCAGCAGCGCAAGGACGGCCCGGGACCTTACAGGTTCGCCAGAAAGACCGACCGCCAGTTCGACACCAAGTCCAACGACGGACGCGGCAATCCGGTCAAGCCGGTAGGCCTCATCGCCTCGGCTTTCCGTCCGTCGGACGATGCGACTATGTTCGAGTTTCTGGTTCCGTCCAACTTCTTCGCTGTCACCTCTTTGCGCAAGGCGGCCGAAATCCTTTCCGAGGTCAGCCACAACAAGAAGCTCGCGAAGGAATGCCTCGACCTCGCCGCCGAAGTGGAGAAAGCTCTTTATGAATATGCCGTCGTGAACCACCCGAAGTACGGCAAAATCTTCGCCTTTGAGGTGGATGGTTTCGGCAACCAGCTGATGATGGACGACGCCAACGTGCCGAGCCTTCTGGCGATGGCCTACCTCGGAGATATTGACATTAACAATCCGATCTACCAGAACACCCGCAGGTTCGTCTGGAGCGAGGACAATCCGTATTTCTTCAAAGGCAAGGCCGGCGAGGGAATCGGAGGTCCGCACATCGGCTACGACTACATCTGGCCGATGAGCATAATGATGAAGGCCCTCACGTCCCAAGACGACAAGGAGATCAAATGGTGCGTCGAGACCCTGATGAAGACCGACGCCGGCACCGGCTTTATGCACGAGTCTTTCCACAAGGATGACGCAAACAAGTTCACCCGCGCCTGGTTCGCCTGGCAGAACACCCTCTTCGGCGAACTGATTCTCCACCTTGTTGACACCGGCCGCCTCGACCTTCTCAACTCCATCACCGTCAAATGACGGTCATCTCCTGATGATTGAAAAGTCAGGTCCTTCCCCGTGTCCCTGAGGGCTGTCACGAAATGACTGGCGGGGATGGATATTCAGTCTATGAACATTCCGTGATCACAGGATATTCATAGACTGCTCCCTGATTTTCTCCAGTTCGTCCTTCATCCTGACCACAACCTTCTGGATGCCGGAATGGTTGGCCTTGGAGCCGGTCGTGTTGATTTCCCGGCCCATCTCCTGAATGATGAATCCCAGCTTGCGTCCCGGATAATCCTCACCGTCGATCGTGTCCATAAAATACTTGCAGTGCTGGCGGAGACGGACTTTCTCCTCGTTGATGTCCAGCTTCTCAAGGTAGAAGATCATTTCCTGCTCGAAGCGTGACGGATCGACCTTCTGCCGGAGGGTCTCCAGATTCTTCATCAGCTTCTCCCTCACGGCGGCAAGCCTCTCGCTCTCAAAGCCCTCGACCTGATTCTCAAGGTCAAGGATAGTCCCGACCCTTGAGGTGACATCCCTGTAGAGAGCCTCGCCCTCCTTCGCACGGTAGTCGTTGACAGCGGCGAGAGCCTCGTCTATGGCCTTCTCCACCACCGGCCAGTTCTCCTCGCCGATGACCTCCTGACGGGAGCTGTCCAGCACGTCCGGGAAACGCAGGATGGACGCCAGCATAGTGTTCGGATTGAAGGTCAGGGAATCAAAGACGGGCAGGGACGAGCCGAATTCCATCAGCTGGTCGTAATATTCCCGGAGAAGTTCCTTGTTGATCTGCTTCGCCTGTCCGCCGGCCTTGGGTTCCCACGTCATATAGAAGTCAATCGTGCCGCGGACCAGAGAGTCTGCAAGCTTCCGGCGCACAAGCAGTTCCTTGTCCTTAGGAAGAAGGGACGACTTGATGTTCGCATCGGAACTCTTGCCGTTCAGTGTCTTGATTTCGATGGTGAGTTTCCCTGTCTCCAGGACGGCCTCAGCCTTGCCGTAACCGGTCATTGATTTGATCATATTCGTGAATTAAAACCACCCGGACCGGGATTCATAATGTGTGGGAATCCCGTTTCCGCTGCAAAGATAAGCAATTATCGGGAATCCCGGCCTGGGCCGCGCCACTCAAAACGTTTGAGGCCGAGATTTGAACGAAAGTGCTTGGATTTGTGGAAATGATTTGCTTTCTTGCGGACGTATATAAACGCAAAACGAATGAAACAGATTCTCAAAAGCATTGCGGCAGCCGCGGTTGCCGTCTTTTTCGCATCGTGCGAAAAGTCCTACGAGGAACTTGATCCTCAATTTCCAACCATCAGCGACGGCAAGTCAGTCACCATCAGTTCAGGTGAGACTGTCACTATAGCTTTCACGCTGAATGATGTCCGCGGCAATGTCATTACGGTCAAAATCGACGACAATGCCGTGGAGGACTACAAGATCAGCTACACTCTCAATCCAGGGGACGACGAAGGAGCCATCACCATCGCAGCTCCCCAAATGATTCTGGACGGGACGCCGTTCAACGTCAACGCCACATTCAGCGACGAGGCCAACAGCAGGATTTCCTCGGCCACCATCAACGTGACGCCGACAATCCTTGAAGGATTCGTGAAGCTGACCGACGCCGCCAACTGCTTCATCGTGGCTCCGGGAGCCTATGCGCAGTTCCCTACATTCAAGGGCAACAGCGGGGAGAAATCAGGAGCCGTGTCCCTGACCCTCGCTTGGCAGGACACACAAGGTCTGTTCTCCGGAATCGCACAGGTCAATGACTCCGACGCCATCGTCCACTTCTCCGCGGGCAAGGAAGGCAATGCGGTCGTCAACGGAGTTGACGCTTCCGGAAACGTGGTTTGGAGCTGGCTTTTCTGGGTCACTTCCGACGCTCCGAAGGATGTCACGGTCGGAGGCTTCACATTCCAGGACCGCAACATCGGTGCGCTGAACCTCGACGAGAAGAGCGAACTCTCCGTCGGTGTCGTCTATCAGTACGGGCGCAAGGACCCGTTCCCCGGAATCAGGTTCGGGGAATATTCGACAAGACCTGTCTATGACGCATCCGGAGCCGAGGTGGAAATCACCGTCGTCAACAACACCGAAGCCAACAATCTTGAGAATGCGATAAAGAACCCGACTATCTACTACAACAATAAGTATTACAGCGGCTGCAAGCACGGGTACAGCTGGATCACCACGGACGCCACAACCTTCGGGTCTGACAACTTCAAGGCTCTCTGGGAGAATGACGGCAAGAAGAGCAAGTACGACCCTTGCCCGGCCGGGTACAAAGTCGCAAGCACCGAGGCCTGGACCGCCGTCAAGGCCGCCACGGATGTCAAGGAACTTTGGGACTCCGCCTACGAGACCTTCGATGCGTCCGCAATCGGCACAAATGACAAGTACATTCCGGGCAACAAGAAGAAAGTCCAGTTCAGGGGCTGCGTCTATGACGGTCTGAGGCTCACCGTCACCGGGGAACTCAACTCCAACTCGACGGAATTCTCGTTTGCCAACTGCATCGGGAAGCCTCTCCCTACAGCCGTCGTTTGGTGCTCTGATGTGGATCCGGACTTCGCCGCCAAGCTTAACGCCTCCTATTTCAGAGGATGCGCTTTCAAAGTGAACACCTCCGGCAACGGAAACTATGACGACATCTCCGCGATCAAGGTCAATGCGCTGAATCTGGCCAAATACAACCTCAACTATGCATTCCCGACGCGCTGCGTCAAAGAGCAATAACATCCACCCGTACATCAACTGTATCTGATGAAGAATATTCTTAAACTCACCGCCCTGTCACTGGCAGGAGCGGCGGCATTGATCGGCTGCACCTACAATGAAATTGACAGCCAGTACGGTGAACTCGGCATCATCTTCGACACGGAAGAGGTTGTCCTCAACGCGGGTGAAACCTTCGAGATTCCATTCACAGTCACCGGATCTGAAGGCGCAGCCCTTGATTTCGAGCCGTCCTCGGACAACAGCAGGCTGACCTGCAGACTGGGCAAGGTTGACTACGACAACGCCCAGGGAGTCATAAGGTTGTCCGCCGCGAAGTCCATCCCCACCGACCAGGAAGCCCAGGTCTTTCTCAAGGTCTCCGACTCGCATCAAAGAAAACTCACAAGGTTTGTGGATGTGACATTGGTCGGGAACGGAGGTTCCGACGATTCAGGTGACGACGGAGGAGACGGAAAAGACGACGGCCAGTACGGTGATCTCGGAATATTCTTTGACTCGGCTTCTCCGGCAATCTCTCCGGGACAGACCTTGGGCATTCCTTTCACAGTCACCGGTTCGGAAGGAGCCACCCTCAGCCTTGAGCCATCGGTGGACAAGAGCGGGTATGACTGCACGCTTGGGAAGGTGGACTACGTCAACTATCAGGGGACCATCAACCTGACCGCTCCCGAAGTGATCACGGAAGCCACCGAGGTCAAGGTTTCCCTGTCGGTAAGCGACACCCACAAGCGCAGCCTGACAAAGAGCGTCACCGTCAAGGTGAACGCTTCGGAACCGCTCTCCATTTCCCCTGTAGGGGAACCGGTCTCGATGGCTGTCAAGGCAGGAGGCTCTTTCACTCTGTCCTACAGAGTCCTCAATCTCGCGCCGGCGAAGATTGCAGGGAATCCTACGGTCGAAGTGTCCTCGGGATGGAGCGCCGAGGCATCCGTCAACGAAGACATCATCAAGGTGAAATATAACGCCCCTTCGACAATCGGCGAGAGCCTCTCTGTCAAGATTGGCGCGACCGACGACCATTACAGGAAGGTGGAATATTCCGGTACACTGTCCATCGTCGAGATCACCACGACTGCCGGAGCTGCCAACTGCCATATCGTGAAACCGGGCGGCACCCTGACAATCAAGGCCGTGAAGGGCAATTCCACGACAGCTCTTGAGTTTGACAACGCATCGCTTGTCTGGCAGGACGCCATCGGGCTTGTCAGCTCCGTTTCCGGAAACGGAAGCGAAGGCGTCGTCGTGGTCAAGCTTGCCGCCGGCAAGGAAGGCAACGCCGTTGTGGCCGCCCGCGACGGGGACAGGGTCGTGTGGAGCTGGCACGTCTGGGTGACAGATTATGACCCCGAGGCCGACGTCTTCGAATGGACCAGTGCCAACGGCATCACCTACAGGTATATGGACCGCAACCTCGGAGCTTTCAGCGCGGAAAAGTACAGCAAGGAATCTCTAGGCCTTATGTACCAGTGGGGCCGTAAGGATCCGTTCCCTGGAGGGGATGACGTGGAGTCAAGCATCCAACGGCGCATCTACGACATTGACGGCAACCAGATCTACATAAAGACCGAGGAAAGACCGACCTACAACGACAACACCAGCACCAACCTACAGCTGGCTATCGAACATCCGGACGTGTACTACTGCGCTCCGTCAAGTTCGTGGCCTGCGGTGGACTGGCTCACAGACAAGGCCGCGCTACAGAACAACGACCTGTGGGGAGGCAAGACCAACGCCAAGACAATCTACGATCCTTGCCCGGAGGGCTGGTGGATGCCGGCCGCGGGAGACGGATGGGGCTTCCGCAGCGAGTACAAGAAAGCCGGCAAGCTCAACGACGACGGGGCTTACGACGAGTCTTACCCTTGGTATCAGGACTACGACAAGAGCATCGGTTTCCGCTACAGAACGAAGGAGGGCAAAGAGTACTGGTTCCCGCTTGTGGGCAACATCGACCCGAGCAAGGGCACACTCCAGAGCGTGGGAGGAAGCGCACTGTACAACACCCGCACTGACAACTCCAACACAGTGTTCTACGAAAGTATGGCGTGGGGGAATCCTGCCAGCGAGGCCGGACTCAACCGTCCTTACGGAGCGGCCACAAGATGCATAAAGGAGTAATATGAGAATCAGACACGTTCTGCTCACGCTGCTGGCTCTGCTTGCGGCATCGCAGATTCTTTCGGCGCAAAGAGTAACGGTCGCCGGTCAGGTGACCGATGCTCTTGGAGGTGCGCCGCTTCCAGGGGTCGCCGTCCTTGAGAAAGACGGAACCGGCTACTCGATCACTGACATTGACGGGAAATATTCACTGTCGGTCCCTTCGGACGCGTCTCTCGTGTTCTCCTGCCTGGGGATGCGGGAACAGACCGTCGCGGTGAACGGACGCACCACCCTAAACATCGCGATGACGGCTGACGTCAATGTGCTGGAAGATGTCCTCGTGGTGGCCTACGGGACGGCGTCCAAAGAGTCGTTCACCGGCTCGGCCGAGACGATAAGAGGCGACAAACTGCGGGACAGGCCGGTCGCCGATGTCTCAAGAATGCTTGACGGACAGATGTCAGGCGTGATGACCACATCGGGAAGCGGACAGCCGGGAAGCGGCTCCGGGATCATGGTCCGAGGGTTCGGTTCCATCAACGCCAGCAGCTCACCTCTCATCGTGGTGGACGGCATTCCCTACGACGGTGACCTTAATTCCCTCAACCCCAATGACATCGAAAGCCTGTCCGTACTCAAGGACGCTTCCGCCGGAGCGCTTTACGGCTCCAGAGGAGCCAACGGAGTGGTCATCGTGACAACCAAGAGCGGGAAAAACGCCGACGAAAGAATCTCAATTGACTTCACCGCCCGCCTAGGCTTCAACTCGATGGCGATAAGCCCGTACGAGACCGTAGACGCCGCCCGGTATATGGAACAGATGTACAGGGCGACCTACAACGACCTTGTCTATACGGAAGGGTATCTTCCCGGCGAAGCCGCATCTCTGACACCTTCGCGCCTTGCGAAAAACATCCTAGGCATCGACAGCAAATACAACATCTTCGACAAAGACGTGGAGAGCCTTTTCACCGCGGACGGGAAGGTCGTCGAGAACGCAACGACAAAATACAGCTCCGATTGGCTGGGTGCTGCCAAGGCAAAGCTCCCGACCCGTCAGGAGTATCTCTTCTCGATGTCCGGAGCCTCGGATGCCAGCAAGTATCTGGCTTCAATCGGCTACCTTGACGAGAACGGCACCATCACGACAACCTCGTTCCGGAGGATAACAGCCCGGGTCGGAGCGGAATTCACGCCTTACGACTGGTTCGAGTTCGGCCTCAACGCCAACTATACCAATTCAAGAAGCGACTACCTCGGAGCCTCCGGCACAGAGGCCAACAACATCTGGTACACCGCAATGATGATGGCTCCGATCTACCCGGTCTATGAGACCGGCTCTGACGGATACCCGGTTCTCGAGAACGGAGAGCGGGTGTTCGACTACGGCTCATCAAGGCCGGCGGGAGCGCAGAACAACCGCAACTGCATCGCCACCCTTTTCGACGATGACTACTACGTGACGAGCGACAACGTCAACCTCCGCGGACATCTTGGACTAAGCTTCGGCGACTTGAAATTCAGCACATCGATAGGCGCCGACATCATCAACGCCTACAACACCACTATGTACAACCGCAACAATGGCAACGCCGCCGGCACAGGACGCCTGACCAAGGAATATCAACGCACACGCAGCTACACCTGGAACCAGTTGCTGTCCTACAAGCGCGGGTTCGGCGGACATTCCGTGGATGTGATGGCCGGACACGAATTCTACAACAGCGAGGCCCACTACCTGATGGGGCAGAGGACAGGATTCCCGTTCGACAGGTTCGACGAACTCGGGATGGGATCCACCATCGCCGAGGCCACCTCCACCGGAGACACCTACAGCATCAACTCCTGGCTGTGCCGCGCGAACTACAACTTCTCCGACAGGTACTACCTGTCCGGCAGTCTGCGAATGGACGCCTCGTCCCGGTTCATCAAGGACAACAGATGGGGGACATTCTGGTCTCTGGGCGCATCCTGGCGCATCTCCGAGGAACCGTTCTTGAAAGAAATCGGGTGGATAGACAACTTGACGCTCAAGGCGAGCTATGGAGTCCAGGGCAACGACAACATCGGCTCTTACTACGCCTGGCAGGCACTCTATGATATGACATATCCCAACGCTACATATTCCGGAGCCATCATCTCATCCCTTGAGAACAAGGATGTCACGTGGGAGAAGAACGGCAACGTCAACGTCGGCGTCGAGTTCAAGGCACTCGGCAGATTGAGTGGGACCGTAGAGTGGTACAGGAGAACCACCACGGATATGCTGCTTGAATACCCTGTCGCCATCTCACTGGGATTTCCGGGCTACTATGCCAATGTCGGGAAAATGTACAACACAGGTCTGGATATGACCTTCGGCTATGACATTATCAACGCACCGGACCTGTTCTGGAACGTGTCTCTGATGGCCTCGACTGTGGACAACAAGGTCGTGTCCCTGACCGGCAACGGCGAGGACATCAACAACGGCGTGTACCTGATCCGTGAGGGAGAGACAGTCAACACCTTCTACTTGGCCCGCAGCGCCGGGGTCGATCCTGCGACAGGAGAGCAGCTTTATCTGGCCTATGCCAAGGACGCGGACGGCAACCCGGTCAAGGGCAGCGAGTACGTGACCAACGACGCGACAATAGCGTCAGGATGCAAATGGCTCTGCGGCAGCAGGTTGCCTGAAATCTACGGTTCCCTGTCCTCAAACCTTCACATCAAGGACGCCGACCTTGCCGTCCTGTTCACCTACTCGCTTGGCGGCAAGATCTACGACAGCACCTACAGGTCTCTGATGGAGCCGTCGTATGTGGGACAGACCTATCACGTCAACTCCCTGCGCGCGTGGACGGAGGCCGGACAGGTCACTGACGTCCCGAAGGTCACGACCACAGCCACGACCGTCATCAACGACAGGTTTCTCATCGACGCGTCATATTTCAGCATAAAAAGCGTCTCCGCGGGCTACACATTCAAGACCACCGGACTGGAGAAATACCACATCCGATCCCTCAGGCTTTACGCTTCCGGAGACAACCTTCTGATGTTGAGTGCGCTGAAGGGACTCAATCCTCAAAGCAGCTTCACTGGTTCCACCTCCTACACCTATACTCCCAACCGTACGGTCTCACTTGGTGTGGACATCAAATTCTGAGAAGAGAGAGAACTTGTTTCAAAACAGCTTCAAAGCTTTATGAAAAGATTCACAATAATCACCATACTGGCAGCGGCGATCTGCGGCTCCTGCTCCTCCCTGATGGAGACCTCCCCGACCACCGATGTGGACAAGGAGACAATCCTTGCAGACGCAGAAGGTCTCAGGGTCGCGATGAACGGGGTCTACGCGACAATGTACAACCGCCTCGACTTCGTCACCGCAAACGCGCACCAATGTTTCGGCAATATGGCGGTGACGCTTGCCGCCGACCTGATGGGCGATGACATGATCCAGACAGCGCAGGGTGCGGGATGGTTCTGGAAAGACTATAACTATGACCAGCGCAGCCGCTACACCAGCAAAATCTGGCGCTGCTACTTCACGTGGGAATATTTCTACGAAATCATCAGCAACGTCAACTACATCATCTCGGCGGCAGGAACGGCGGCGGGCGATGAGAACGAGATAGGCCGGATTCTCGCGCAGGCGTATGCGACGAGGGCGTTCAGCTATTTTATGCTGATTCAGTCTTTCCAGCAGACACTTGTCGGACACGAAGAACTTCCGGGAGTCCCGATCTACACGGAGCCGACCGACGCCTCAAGCAAAGGCAAGGGACGCGGCACGGTCAGAGAGGTTTACGCGCAGATTGACAGTGACCTTGAGGCTGCCATTTCCCTGTTTGAGAGCTGCGGGGGCAAACGGGAGCACATCTCCAATCTCGACCTCTACTCCACAAGCCTGCTCCAGGCCCGGGTGGCGCTGGTGGAGAATGACTGGGACAAGGCGGCGAAGGCCGCTAAAAAAGCCATCAGCACTCCGGACGCCAAACTGCTCTCGATGTCGGAGGCGACGGTCACCAAAGGCACGTTCGACGACAGCACCACGGAATGGACAACAGGCAAGACACCGTTCAACAGCGTCGGCTCCTCCTCGGTGATGTGGGGAGCGGAGATCATCTCCGACCAGTCAACCGTGTACGCGTCATTCTTCTCGAATCTGGACGCTTGCACCAATGTCTATTATGCGGCCGAAGCCCCGAAGTGCATCAGCAACTGGCTTTATGCGCAGATTCCCGACTCCGATGTCCGCAAAGGCTGGTGGAACGGGAACATCGGGGTCAGCGCCAAGGAATGGAAGTACGGAGCCAACATCGACTACAACCAGTTCAAGTTCCAGTGGGCGGACCAGAAATCCTACAAAGGGGACTACATCTTTATGCGTCTGGAGGAGGCTTATCTGATCCTTGCCGAGGCGCTTTGCCGACAGGGAAACGACACCGGAGCCAAGGAGGCTCTCGGAGAGGTAATGAGCCGCCGCTACACCGGATGGCGCAGCGTTTTGAGCCTGTTGAGCGGTAACGAGCAGAGCTTCGGGACAACAGGGACGGTGAAGACGCTTCTGGACGAAATACTTGTTCAGCGCAGAATCGAGCTGTGGGGCGAGACTGGGCGCATCTTCGACATCCTCCGGCTGGCGAAGGGCTGGACCCGCTACTGGACTGTGAACGGCGAGGTGTCAAATCACACCAACTACCTGAGCAAGTATCCTGAATATCTTAACTTTCCTGCGGACTACATTGAGTGCATCCTGATGATTCCCCAGGCCGAGATAGACAACAACCCTAACATCAACTCCGAAGACCAGAATCCTTATGTTCAGAACTAAAGCATCCACCATAGCCGCTCTGGCAGGCATCATAGCATCAACGGCTGTGTCCTGCTCCAAGGGGAACGAAGGGCCGCTCTACGACGGAGAAAGCGGATTCGCCTTCGCTTCTCCGGTACTCTATGCGGAAGTGTCACCGGAAGACAAGGGCATCCTGGAGATTCCTGTCTATAGAGGGGTCAGCGGCACATCGGAACAGGCAACGATTTCATTCAAATACGACACCGCACCCGACGGCACTTCTGACCCGGTCTGGGAGGACGCCGACCCGGACGGAGTGTTCTCGCTGATCTCGCCGAAGGTGACCTTCTCGGCGAATTCCTGCAAGGCTCTGGTGCGCCTGAGGTTCAAGGACACGGACAGGCTGAAGACTTCGGAAAAGTACAGGATGAAGCTCGACATCACGGACGGGGTCTCCCCTTCCGGACGAAGCACGGTCACCATCACCGTGACCAAGAAACTTGTTTTCAAGAAATACGGAGACTGCACGTACTACGACGAATGCATATTCGAGAAAGCCTACACGACCGAGATCTACAAGGCCGACGGAGAGGAAATCTACCGCGTGAGCGATCCGTACCGCGAAGGACTGATAGCGGAGGAATATGCCGCCAACGGCTGGATGGGCAGCACGCCTGACTATGTGGAGTTCACCTGCGACGGCGACCACATCTCCTTCAAGGAATTCTTCACCGGGATGCTCTTCAACGGCAAGTACCCGGCCTATGCGTACTACCCGAGCGACTATCAGTGGGGACGCGACTTCTCCAAGTACGACGCCCAGAACGTCAAACTTGGCGACAAGCACTTCCAGCTGTACGCAGTCTATTGCCTTCCGACATTCCAGTACGGCTACCTGAACGACGGAGCCTACAGAATCGACATTCAGGTGCTGGACTGAGGAAGCCGTCACCGAAAAGCCGCAGAAGGTTATAACACCTCGATTTCGGCGGTTTTGTCCCCGATCTTGATTTTGACCGGAGACGTGGAGCCTTCAATCGAGCGGATGATGACCTGGGCTTTGCCGCTGAACGGCTTGATGGTCATCGAACTGCCGTTCAGTGGCCGTTCTGTCTCCCTGAAGCCCGGATTGCCGTTGCCCCAGCCGAGGAACTCGGCTCCGGCGACCGACACGTCCAGACTTTCGGCCGGGGTGTCGATGTCAATCACCACAACATCCTGACCGTCAGCCTTCAGCCGATTCCCGGAAAGGGAAAGGATTGTCTCGGAGGCGATGTAAGGATATTCATCCACAGCCACTTTCCTACCGTTGCGATAGCCTGCGGCGGTGAACCGGGCCGCATCCCCGACCTTCCAGACAATGTGACCGTCCTCGGGCATATTCTTTATGCCGAGGTTCTTACCATCCGCCGACAGCCTGACCCGGTCACAGTTCGAATAGACCCAGACCTCACCCTTGTACGGACCGCAGATGTGAACTGTAGGTTCGTCCGTCCATACCGCCTTGACGTAGAAGGCCTCGTCTTTGGGGAAGCAGCAATAGTCCAGGATTCCGAACTGAGAGCCGGTCGCCGGCCAGACCATCGGATTCGGCTCGCCGCGGTAGTCCTGACCGGTCCAGTAGAACAGCCCTCCTGTCCACGGGCGGGCCTTGTAAAATTTCCACCCGTGCTCGATGACATTGATCCTGCCAAGGGTGTCAACCCTGTTCAGAGGAGTCATCCATCCTTCCTCCGGGACGGTGGCATACTTCCCTCTCGTGCCTGCTCCGGAGGTCTCTTCCGTGCCCACAGCACAATTGTCCGGAAAGATCTCGTGGAATTCGTCCACCGGATTCTGGACGATGTAGTTGTAGCCGAACACGTCCACCCCTTTCACAAGCTCGCGGCCGCCGGAACTGCCGTAGCCCGTAGGACGGGTCGGGTCAAGCGACCTGACATATTCACTCATCTTCCTGGCGATTCTCGTGCCTGCCCCTGTTCCCTCAACGCTCCATTCCTCATTGCCGATGCTCCAGAGAATGACGCAAGGATGGTTGCGGTCCCTCTCGATCATCCTTCTGACCTGAGTGAGCTGCTCCTCGTTGACCCCAAGCTGGCGGTTCTCGTCGATCACCAGAATTCCCATCTCGTCGCAGAGGTCGAGCATAGCCGGAGACGCTGGGTTATGGGAGCTGCGCACCGCATTGAATCCGTACTTCTTGAGTTGCGCCAGACGGTAGCGCCACAATTCGTCAGGCACTCCCACGCCGACTCCGGCATGGTCCAGGTGCAGGTTGCAGCCTTTCAGCTTCACTTGCTTACCGTTAAGAAGGAAGCCCTCCGTCGGGCTGAACTCAATCGTGCGTACCCCGAAACGACAGCGCTGCTCGTCGGACAGGATGCCGTCATAATAAAGCCGGATCCGGGCGGTGTAGAGGTAAGGATCCTCAAGACTCCAAAGGTGATCCGGTTTTTTCACCTCGTTGCCTTCGGCATCGAGAAAGACAGTCTCGGACTTAACCTTCGACCTGTCAAGAGTGTCACTTGCCATCACAATTCCGAACCGGGGGACATCTCCCGTCAGATCCAACGAATATGGCCTCACGGCGACCGGACCGGCCTTATAGAGCCAGACGTTGCGGTATATTCCCGCACCTTCGTAGTACCAGCCCTCCTCGGTGGACGCGTCACAACGCACCGCGATGACATTGTCGCCGCCGTAGTTGAGGTACGGTGTCAGGTCGTAGGAACGGGTGGCATAGCCGCTTCTCTCGTGGCCGAGGTAGAAACCGTTGCAGAACACCTCGCTGTCCCTGAATATTCCCTCAAACTCGACGCGTATCTGCCTGCCGTAGTCTTCGGCCGGGATCCTTATGTGCCTTCTGTACCATCCTACGGAATTCTCCGGATAGTTCCAGCCGACACATTTGTAGCCGTGGGAATGGCTCGCGTCCTTGCTGAAAGGCAGGTCCACAACCCAGTCGTGCGGGAGACTTACCTTTTGCCATCCCGAATCATCGAAATCCGGCATTATCGGAGACCTGCTGTGTCCTGCTGTACCCGCTTTCGTCAGATAGGTGAAATACTCGGTACCGTGAGTGAAATCCTCCTTCATCGAAGAGGCGTCGCCGAGAGCGAACGTCCAGCCATTGTTCAACAGTCCGCGGAAGTCCCCGGCCTGTAAAGCCACAGCGGCAAGCAGAGCCGCGGCCGCTGACAGAATCTTTTTAGTGTTCATAATAATAAAATTCGGAAACCATTTCAAAACAGCTTCTTACAAATCCAAAGTCAGTTCATGATGTCCCGGAGAATATGGTATGAAGCGGGACTTCCTTTCGCCCGAGTTGCAGACCGTGATGTCATAGACGGAGTCTCGGAAAACTCTGCGGATCCGGTACTCCTTGATGAAGGAAGGCAGACAAGGTTCTATGAGAAGACCGTCGAACCGGGGCTTCACTCCAAGAAGATATTCAGAGACAGCGTTCCAGTTCCAGGCCGCAGTGCCTGTCAGCCAGCTGTTCTTGCCCTCGCCGGGACGGGCGGAATCCTTGCCGGCAAGCATCTGGCAATAGACATAAGGCTCGACCTTGTGCAGTTCCTGATTCTTTATGAAGGCCGGAGAAATCTTGCTGTAATGCTCCCAGGCATCGTCCGCCCTACCCGCCATCGCCTCACCGATGACAATCCAGGGATTGTTGTGGCAGAATATTCCCGCATTCTCCTTGTAGCCCTCCGGATAGGAGGAAATCTCCCCGTACTCCGGGTAGTAACGGCTGAAAGGAGGATTGCACAGCACGATTCCGTCGGGGGTGTCAAGGTATCTTTTCACGGAATCCAAGGCTTTGTCGCAAAGACCCTCCTCCGCTCCGGCGCGCGCCATCGAACACCAGCCTTGACTTTCAATGAATATCCTGCCTTCCTCACAGTCCTTCGAACCTACCTTGCGCCCGAAGAAATCATAGGCGCGCAGAAACCATTCCCCGTCCCAGCCATATTCCTTGATGGCTTCCGACATTTGCCCGACGGCCTCCCGCACCGACTTGGAGTCCCTGCCGATGCGGTCAAGAATCTCCGCATAACGATGCCCGGCGAAGACGAACAGACCCGCAATCATCATAGACTCGGCCTTGCTGCCCTCGGTCCTGTTCTCCGTGGTCTGGAAAGACTCGTCGGGGTCGGCCGAGAAACAGTTGAGGTTCAGGCAGTCGTTCCAGTCCGCCCGTCCGATGAGGGGCAGACCGTGAGGGCCGAGGTGTCCCCTGACATATTCAAAGCTGACCGCAAGATGTTCGAGCAGGGGGCTATCGCTACCCGGTACGTTGTCGAACGGGATCGGTTCATCAAGAATCGCGAAGTCTCCGGTCTCCCTCAGATAGGCGTCAACTCCTACCAAAAGCCAGAGAGGATCGTCATTGAAACCGGCGCCGATTCCGTCATTGCCCCGTTTGGTCAGCGGCTGGTACTGATGGTAGCAGCTGCCGTCGGGAAACTGAGTCGCCGCTATGTCGAGGATTCTCTGGCGGGCGCGCCCGGGAATCTGGTGCACAATTCCGAGAAGATCCTGGTTGGAATCCCTGAAACCCATCCCACGCCCGATTCCGCTTTCGAAGAAACTGGCACTGCGGCTCATCAGAAAAGTGACCATACACTGGTACTGGTTCCAGACGTTCACCATCCTGTCAAGTTCAGGCACACCGGAAATGAGAGAGAAATTGCCCAGAATCCCATCCCAGTAACGCCTCAACGCCGCGAAAGCCTCGTCAGCTTTCTCCACGGTGTCGAACGCAGCCATAACTTTTCTGGCGACATTCTTATTGATCACCCCTGACCCGGAGTTCCGCTCATAGCCCGTAGGCCTGACGAACTTCTCCCGGGAAGGGTTTTCCGCATAGCCAAGTACGAAGACCAGGTCTCTGGACTCGCCAGGCTCAAGCGAGAGCTCAAGATAGTGAGAGGCCACGGGACTCCAGCCGTGCGCTATCGACTGCGTGGAAACCCCGGCCACGACATTCCGTGGACTGTCGAATCCGTTGTACATCCCGATGAACGCATCCCTGTCCGTGTCGAAGCCGTCGATGCGGGTGTTGACTCCATAGAATGCGTAGTGGTTGCGGCGCTCCCGGTACTCGGTCTTGTGATAGATGACGCTTCCCTCGACCTCAACCTCGCCCGTGGAGAGATTTCTCTGGAAATTCTCCATATCGGTTCCGGCGTTCCAAAGACACCACTCCGCAAAGGACCAGAACTTGAATGTCTTTTGTACTCCTCCGCAATTCTCCAGCGTGACTTTCTGGATCTCGCAGTCGTAGCCTGGCGGGACAAAGAACAGTTCGCTCACCCGGAGGCCGTTCTTCTCCCCCACGATGCGCGTGTAGCCCATTCCGTGACGGCACTCGTAGAAATCCAGCGGATTCCTGCACGGCTTCCAGCCGGGACTCCAGACGCATCCTCCGTCGTTTATGTAGAAGTACCTTCCTCCGGCATCCGTCGGCACCCCGTTGTAGCGGTAACGGGTGAGCCTGCGGAATCTGGCATCACGGTAGAATGAATATCCACCAGCCGTTCCTGAAATCAGCGAAAAGAAGTTCTCGGTTCCGAGATAGTTTATCCAAGGCCACGGAGTCTCGGGATCGGTGATCACAAACTCCCTGGCGGCATCGTCAAAATGACCGTATTCCATCATAGCGACCCGCTGACAGCGGCTTCCATATTTGATTAATTGAATATCACGAACAGCAGTTCCGCGGCAAGAATCACGGCCAGAACGCAGACAACCCACCGCATCACTTTCGGCAGACCGCTCCAAAGACCGGAACCCGAAGACGCCCCGGCGCTTTCCACTTCGGAAACAACTTCCTGCTCCTGAACACGTTTCACGGCAAGCTCGGCCTGAATGGCCTCCATCCTCTTTCTTGTCAGAGGGTAGAAGAACACTACCACCACGGCCAACGCGGCCACGGCGGCCGGAATCCAGCTCATCAACAGCCAAAGACCTTTCACTGCTTCAGGGGTCTGCACGGCTCCCTGGGCGGTGTTGTAGCCGAAAGCGTTCAGCAACCACATCACGGCGAAACCACCGAAAGCTCCCCCGAACTTCTGCGCCATTGAGGCTGAGGAGAAGATCAGACCCGTCGAGGCGGTTCCGTCACGGTTCTCGGCGAAGTCGCTGACATCGGCGTACATACTCCAGACAAGCGGCGAGATCACTCCCGTGAACACGCTGATGACCACTTGAAGGACAAGCATCCAGTAATAGCCTCCCTGACTGGCCGGAATGTAGAAGAACAAGGCGCTGAACACGATAAGGGCGGCGAAGGAAAGCATATATGTGCTTTTCTTCCCCAATTTCTCCGCAAGAGGGACTGCCAGCGCGACTCCGGCCATATTGCAGACCTCGCCGATCGACAAGAACAGACCCGCATAGAAGAGGAAACTCAACGGGCCGAGATTCAAGCGGACATCCTGTCCGATGACATCGTTGAAGAAGTACGCCACCGTGCTCCCGCGAACCGTATTGAAAAGGTTTGAACAGAGTGCGGCTCCAATGAGAATCCACCACGGAGCATTGCGTAGAAGGGACTTCAGGTCACTGCCCACAGACACCTTGCTGACAGTGTGAAGTTTCTCCCGTGTCATCCGGAAGCAAAGCAGGAAGAGCACAAGGCAGAATGCTGCGATGACAATCATTGTGTTCTGCCAACCGGTCGGGCTGTCATAGCCTCCGAGCGCCTTGCAGAGCGGCTCCCAGCAGAACAGGGCCAGAAAACTGCCACCGTAGGCGAAGAACATCCTGTACGAACTCAGCACGGTCTTAGTGTCAGAGTCATCGGTCATCACGCCGAGCATAGCCCCGTAAGGCACGTTGATACCCGTGTAGACCGTCATCATCATAATGTAGGTCAGGTAGGCCCAGACAAGCTTGACGGTCGGGGTGGCGGCCGGAGTGGAGAACAGGAATATTCCGCTGAGGGCGAAAGGCACCGCCATCAGAAGAAGATAAGGGCGGTATTTCCCCCACCTTGTCGCCGTCCTGTCGGCCAGAACTCCCATCATCGGGTCGCTCACGGCGTCCCATACCCTGGTCACGACCAGAAGCAGCGCCACCTGATCCAGAGTGAGGCCGAAGATGTTGCTGTAAAAGAACGGGAGATAGTAGGAGAATATCTTCCAGAACATCGAGGAAGACATATCTCCGAAGCCGTAGCCGACCTTCTCCGCAAAACCTGTCCTTATCTTTTTCATTTGTTATGCTTTGAGATTCTTATCAATCAATCTGTTGAGTGTGCGCACGGACTCTCCGGTCGATAGTCCGTCAGGGGCAGTGCCGAAGCAGTAGTCCACCAGGCGGTCAACCGTGGATGTGGCCACGTGCATCCTGGTGTCGCAGGAGGCGTAGTAGATGAAGACTTGGCCATCCTCGTCGGCGATCCAGCCGTTCGAGAACAGGACGTTCATCACGTCCCCGACATATTCCTCCCCCTCCGGAGCCATAAAGAAACCGGCCGGCTCGGCGATGACCTTCGACGGATCCTCAAGTGAGGTCATATACAGGTAAAGCACGTACCTCAGTCCCGAGGCGCAGCCTCTTACTCCGTGGGCCAGATGCAGCCAGCCTCTCGGGGTCTTGATCGGGGCGGGTCCCTCTCCGTTCTTGAGTTCCTTAATCGTGTGGTAGTGACGCAGGTTGATGATCTTCTCCTCAACCACCTCGGCGGAGGTGATGTCATCCACAAGAGCCCAGCCGATTCCCCCACCGTTGCCCGCGTCGATGAAACCGTCCTGAGGTCTTGTGTAGAGGGCGTATTTCCCGTCCACGAATTCCGGATGAAGCACGACGTTACGCTGCTGGGAAGCGGACTTGAGGTCAGGAAGCCGGTCCCAATGGACCAAGTCCTTTGTCCTTGCGATTCCGGCGCAGGCCACTGCAGAGGACAAGTCTCCAGCCGGAGCGGCGGGATCCTTTCTCTCCACGCAGAACAGTCCGTAAATCCAGCCGTCCTCGTGGGCGGTAAGCCTCATATCATAGACATTGGTCGCCGGCTCGCCATATTCGGGCATCGTGACCGGTCTGTCCCAGAAGCGGAAGTTGTCTACCCCGTCAGGGCTTTCGGCAATCGCGAAAAACGACTTCCTGTCAGCGCCCTCGACACGTGCGGCCAGGACATATTTCCCGTTCCACTTTATGGCTCCGGAATTGAATGCGGCGTGAATCCCGAATCTTTCCTCAAGATAAGGATTGGTCGCCGGATTGAGGTCATACCTCCAGAAAAGAGGTGCGTGTTCCCCGGTCAGCACCGGATTCCTGTACCTTTCATAAACTCCATTCACATAGACCGGCTCATTCTTCAGCGAGAGCATCTTTTCATGCCCGGCCTCCAGCCACTTCAGTCTTTCTTCAAAATTCATCTATTGTTATTTCTTAGTCAAACTATGAAACCTTCAAAAGACAACCTGCATCATCTTTTTTGTGTTTCTTAAATCAACGGTCCTGAAGATATCCAAGAATTCATCGGATGCACTTCCGCCAACTGTTCCTTAGTGTTTCAGGAATATGGTCCTGTCGCTCCGGCAGAACTTCTTGAAGTTCTCCGCATCCGGGGATCCATCGAACGGAGCGAAATAATGCTCCGGCCTGTCCCAGGCGTTCCTCCAGGTCAGCACATAGCAGACAGGGGTGTCCTTGAGATTCTCCAGCAGCACGTCTGTCCACCATTGCGGATCCGGAGTGGACTCGAAACCCGTCTCGCAGAATGCCAGCAGTTTCCCACGCTTTGCGGCGACAGAGGACAAAAGCCCGAGATCGGAACGCAACACCTTGGCAAAGAAAGTGTTGGCCTCAACGATTCTCTCCGCATCTGTCTTTGTCGAATCGGCCGGGGCGAAGTCATAGTGGTCCACACCGATGATGTCAACGTTCCCGTCTCCGGGATAACGGCTGAGGAAACTCTCCTCCGTCAGGTCGGAGTTGGGGGAATATGCCCAGACGATGTTCCCAAGTCCCCTATCCTCTGCAAGATACTTATGGGTCAGCGAATATAACGCCTTGTACTCGTCGGCGGTGCAAAGATTGCCGCCCCACCAGAACCACGAACCCAGATTCTCATGCCAAGGTCTGAATATGACCGGAATGCAATCACCTTTGGAGTCCTTCAGCGAGCCGAGGAAATCCGCAGCCTTTGACAGCCAGCCCATAAATGTTTCGTGGTTCGCTCCGCCTTCAAGGACGGACGACACGACCTTGTCGCTGCTGATGTCCCAGGAGTCTCCTCCGGTCAGAGGATTCCGGGGATGCCACGAGAAAGTCACCAGCCCACCTCTTTCATAGTGGGTCACCGCAGCCCTTCGCATCAGGTCGAACGGAACGTTGTCCAGATTGGCGGAGTTTCCGAGTTCTATTCCGCCAAGGTCGAAGCCTACCCCGGCGGGAAACTGTCCGCAGACCGATTTGACATCCGAACGGTCAAGGGAATCATTGTCCGCATCCTCAACCTTCCAGCCGTGGCCATAGACAAGATCATCCTGATGGAAGTACAGGAACTTCCCTTCGGACGAAGCCGCCTCCAACGCCGCCATCAACTCGTTCGCACCCTTGTCAAGATGAGGCCAACCGGCCTTGGGGGCGCACCCGGCGGCAATAACCGCCACTGAAATCATTGCCAATAATCCTTTCATAATCAATATTTCGGAGCTTTGTTATAGACTGACTCAAGAGTGTAGGCGACTCCCTCGTTATAGAAACCGTTCGAGCAAGCCTCCACAATCAGCTTGGAGTACTCCGCGTCAAGATATTCCCCTGTCTCGTGGTCGATGATGCCGTAAGTCTCTCCATTCTCGCCCACCGCTCCGTTCTCCCAGATGAATCCGCTCATTCCGAACGAACGGGCGCATTTGCTGACATATTCAAGCCAGTAGAGCTGGAACTTGCGCGCCGTGGCGTCAGTCCTGTTCGTGCAGCCGAACTCTCCCATATAGACAGGGATGCCTTTCTCGACGTAGGCCTTGTAGAATTTGTAACAGATCCCAACGTGGTAGTCCTCCGAGTAGTTTGAATCGGACAGGTTGGTGCGTCTGGTGTGTCCCCAGTCGATAGCCTTACCTGTCTGGCAGAATTCATAAGGCGTGTAGTTATGGAAACTGACCATTATCTTGTCCGAAGGATCGTCAGGCAACTCGAAACCGTCCGTCAGTGTGAAATCAGGGCTGGCCGCATAGCCCGGGACTCCAAGCCACCTTGTGGAGTTGTTCCCTCCGGTAGCCCTCACGGCATCCACAAAGACCTGGTTCCACTCATTGAGTATGTCGTTCTGCTTCTTCTTTCCTGCCGCGCTCTGATAGTCGTCGCTCCAGCCCCAATGGCCGTCCTGAATCTCGTTGAAGGACTCGAAGATAAGGAAGTCGCCCTTGTCCTTGAACCTCTCTGCAATCTGGGTCCAGACAGCCTTTATCTCGGCCTTTATCTGCGTGTTGACGGCAGAGCTTGCCTCGGCTCCCCTGATGTCCAGCCAATGGGTCGTGTAGGACGAACCGCCATTGTGGTCGATGGAGCCGTCGTGATGGATGTTGACGATCGCATTGAGACCGGCCTCCTCTGCCCAGTCCACAAGCTCGGCCACCCTGTCCAGGCGGTCGTCCAGCTTGTAGTCCGGGGCTTCGCCTATGTGACCCAGCCAGGTGACAGGAATCCTCACTGACTTGAATCCTTTGGCTTTCAGACCCGTGAACACAGCCTTTGTCAACTTCTGTCCGTTTGTCCAGTAGCCTTCAGTCGCCATCTCTGACTTGCTGTCAAAAGCGTCCATCTGGTTGCCTATGTTCAGTCCCAAGCCAAGCTTTTTCGCCATCTTCCAGGCTTGATTGTCACCTTCCTGAGGAATCCGGACCTCATCAGGATCAACCGGTTTCTCCTTTCCCGGCTGCGAGACGGTCACGTCCTGCGAGAAAGATCCGCTCTTGATGGTGACAACCGCCGTACGAACCTCATAGGTCTCGTTGGAAGCGATCTTGACAGGATAGTCAATCTTGTAGTTTGAATATGTCCCGTCCGTCACCGTGACCCAGCTCTGACCGGACACGGCCGTGGGTCTTGACGGAGCCTTGACGCTGATGGTGAACTCTCCTCCCTCGACAGCAGCCTCATAACTTGTCGGAGACACGGTCATCGTCGCGGGGACCTCCGGCTCAGGAACCGGTGTTCCGTTCTCTTTCTCTCCGCAGGAGCAGAACAGCGCGGCAGCGAGGAATATCGCCGAAAAACTCAATTTCATAATCCTTAAAAATTTTTCAAGTTCGTTTTTTCAGGCGGAATCCGCGGCATTCCCGGACAATACGCCTTCGTTTTCATTGGATTCCGGGGGAGGTTTCACCCTCCCACGGAATTAGATGCTGTTTAGAAGCTGTTTAAAAATAATTCCTCTTTTTTCTTATGCGGCCTTTCCGGCCATTTTCATCTTTCTCATCGGCCACGTAGCTGCTGCTACGCTCCCTCTTCCAAAGCCGGAACTGTCTCGAAAATTCCGCATAATTAAATGAGGAAACAATTTTTAAACAACTTCTTATTCAACGGCACGGGTGCCGGACAGTGTCAACCGACAGGCCGGCAACCGTTCCATTCGATTCTAAAGGAAGGCTATCTTCTTCACGGTGACACCCTTGCCCTGTACGATGATGGCGCTGCCCCACCAAGCCTTGGTAGTCAGCTTGGCAAAAATCGGAGCTGTCGCCTTGAAGCTGATGTAGCCCTTGCCGAAGGCCTCCGGAGAGTTCCCGGCATTGAACTGGTTGGCGGCGTCCCCAGGCATATTCAACTCGGAAAGACCGTTCCAATGGCCGTCGAACAGCTGAATCTGCCAGTCGGTCTCTGATTTGGCGGAGAAGTAGATCCTGATCTCGCAGTCCTCTTCCAGACCGGCGTTCACCCAGTCATCCTCCGTTCCGAGCGAGAGGTTGTTCTCGTAGTCGTCTCCGGTGTACTCCTCACCCTCCCAGATGACCTTCTCGGTCGCTCCGTAGTGGATAAGGCTGACACCCTTGATGACAACTCCTTCACCCTGGCACTGGAACGCTCCGCCCCAGCCGGTGTCCTGATTGCAAAGAGCGGCCAGAATCTCTGCCGTCACGTTGAAGGCGAAGTAACCGCCGGACGTGTCGCAATTGTCAGGGTTGATCGTGTCGCCTCCGCCCAGTTCGGCGAACTTGAACGCATCTCCCCAGTGACCGGCGTAGGTCTTGAACTGCCACCAGTCGTTGTAGGCGGTGAAGTAAACCCTGATGACGTCTCCTTCGGCGATTCCGATCTCCTGGAAAGCGTTAGGCGCACCCAGATAAGGGGAGTTGCCCCATCCCGCAAGATCCTCGGAGCCTTCCCAGATGTAGGTCTCGGTGTAAGGAGCAGTGATCTCGAACGGAACCGGCCAGTTGAATGTCTCGCCGCTCACCAGTGTGATTCCAAGGCGATAGACCCCAGGTCCCACTCCCTCAGGGATGCCGAACGACATTGCGTCGTCCGACCTGCTTACGAACGAGGTCACCTTCTTGCCCTTGATGGTGAGCGACTCGATGTTCTGGAGGTTTGTTCCGGTGATCGAGACAGAACGTCCTACGCTGAACGAAGGCTTTGTGAACGTGATGGACACCGCCTCGTCATAAGTGATCTCGACATTGGCGGAGACAGACTCGTAGCCGGCCGCGGAGGTCACGGTGAACGGACCGTTGTAGGCCTCGCGGGCCACGGTGACTGTAAGCTTCTCAGGACTGTCGATGACATATTCACAAGTGATGAATCCTTGGGACTCGTCTCCGTTCTTGACATCGATGACAAGGTCAAGGTCGGTTCCGGCGATCTCTATCTTGTCCTTTCCGGCCACGGCGGCGGTCTTGTCCAGACCTGTCACCACCGGCTTCACGACCTCAATTTCAGGGGTCGAGGCCTGTTTGCCGGAAGCGAGGGTGACGGTGACAGCTCCGTCCTTGGCAGCGGCAGGAATGTCGGCGTAGATCTTTCCGTCCTTGAAGACGAATGAGGCCTCGGCGTTGGCAAAGTCCACCTTGGAGACAAGGTCAAGGTCGGAACCCGTGATTTCGACGGAGCCGCCGGCCTTGTAGCGTCCATCCTTGGCCAGGGATGATATCCCGAGGTCAGCCACGGTGACGGTCTCGATTTCTCCGGCGTTGAAAGTCTTTCCTGCGAACGAGGTCAATGTGATCTCGCCGTCTGTGGCAGAAGCGGGAAGATTGAACGTGATCGCCGTGGCGTCGTCACCGCAGGTGAACTCCACTCCGGCGGCGCCGGCGAGGTCAATGGTCTGAATCATATCCAGATGCGCTCCCGTGACGGTGACGACATCACCAGACTTGTAGGTGGCCTTCTCTGCCGTGACCACAGTAGGGTCGCCGACAGTCAGTTCCGTTTCGGAATAGATGATGTTAGGGATGGTCTGCTCGTCCACAAGTTCGTTCACGTCACCCACGCGTACCAATCCGCTCAAGGCGTCTGAAGGAAGCTTGACCTTCAGCTCGTGACGGGACTGGCTGACGAACTCGGTCGCCCTGACATCTCCGCCGAAGATGACCTCCCGGACGATGTTGAGGTACTCTCCCGTGATGGTGATGACATCTCCGGAAAGAGCCTCGGCGGGAGCGAAGGAAGCGATCTCCATCGGCTCTGTGAAACTGATGGACGAAAGGCTGGAATATTCCTTTCCGCTCTTGTCCACGATGGTGATCTTTCCCGGCTCCGGGCCTTCGAGAGGCACCGTGAAACGGATTTCGGATTTTCTGCCCGATTCCACAACTGTGAAGTCGGTGACAGAGACTCCTCCCGCAAGACGGATTTCGGACACGTCCTGAAGGTTGCTTCCAAGGATGCGCAGCTCACCACCCCGCATCACCGGATCCGGTGCGAATGCAGCGAAGGTGACTCCGTCTCCATACGGATCAGTGTCGAGTTCCTTCTGTCCGCAGCCCGCCAGACCGGCAAGCGCGGCGCAAAGAGCGACAAGCGCTGAATATCTTAGTGTCTTTTTCATATTCATATTCTCCTTTCATTATTTGTAAGGGACCGCACGGATGTTGTCGATCTGGATCAACGGGGTACAAGGTGTGCCTTCGCCGCTTGAGCTTCCCGCCGCGAAGAAAATTTCCATTCCGGCGAAAGAGTCGGCCGAGAGGGTTCCCGAGGCTTTCGTTCCTCCCCAATCCCAGACGAACTCAGTGTCGATAGGGAATGAGACAGTGATCCACTTGCCTCCCGTGTCGAAAGAGCCGGTAGCCTGCCAAGGCCGGTACATCACACGAGGAAGTGAGATGGACTCATCGTGGAAATAAGAGTTGTTGGCAGAGCCGAGCGTGCACATCGAAAGGCTGGAGAAGTAGATCTGCATCGGGCAGCCGGTCCAAGGGTGGTCGGCAGGGATGCGCATCTCGAACTTGATGGCCATACTGGAGAAATTGGTGAAGTCCACGACCTTCGTAAGGTCTATCCCGTCGGGATCCTCATAGGTCTCCGGACTGTTCCAGTTGCCAGGCCAGTACTCGAAGTGGTAACCGGTGTCGTTCCAGTCGGTGCCATCGCACTTGAAGACGGTGGCGGCGTCGTAAAGCTGGAGATAGTTGCCGTCAAGCGAGTTCTCGTCGGACTGGATCGTCTGGTTGTGCCAGCCGTGGTTCAGTCGGGCGTTGTCGAAGTTGAAGAGCATTCCGCGGCTGTCCTTGTACTGGAAGACTGACTGGGCCGTTCCGGAAGCCGTCGTGACCTTGATCTTCCCAGGCTGCGCCCCCTCCGGAACGACCACGTCGAACGACCCGATTGTCACGTTGGAAATCTCGGTCGCCTCGGCTCCCGGGAACTCAACGGTCAGAGGCTCGGCGAAGTAGTTGCCGGTGACGGTGACAGTCTGTCCCGGCTCGGCCCACTCGAAGGACATTCCGGAAATCTTCGGAGAAGGAAGAAGGACCTTGAAGCCGTAATCGACCACGATGCTGTCCTTCGTGATGAGGTACATCTTGTCGCTGGTGACGTTCGGAAGATTCTTCGGGACAGCCACGAGAATCGTGTTCTCGGTAATGAAGCTGGTGTTCAGAATCGCCTTCTGGTCGTTGAAGTAGATGTCGTGGACACTCTTGAGGTTCTCGCCCACGATGCAGACGATCTGCTCAAGGCTGGCCTGGGTGATCGCGATGTCGTTGTCGGCCTCCCTGACGAAGTCGATCGTCGGTTTGCCGTCGGCCTGACGGAAACGGTCAGGATAGTCCACCCTGTCGCAGGAAGAGAGGCCCGCGAGGAAGAGGACGGCGGTCAGAGACGACACAAAAAATATTATGATAGGTTTCATTGCTTCCTGTGGTTAAAAGTTATACTTGTAGGTCTCGCGTACATCGACGTGCACTCCCGGAACATCGGAGCCGACGTTAGGGTTCAGCACGACATCCTCGCTCGGGAACGGCAGGGTGAACATAGAGGCCTTCACGTCGACGAGTTCCTCGTCTCCCTTGTACTTGATTCCGGAGTTGTCCCAAGAATTCGCTCCCGGACCGACATACTCTCCTGTCGAATCAAGAACGTAGTTGGAATAGGCGTTGGCAAGACCGTCGTAGGAGGAACGTCTCTGCGCCTTCAGCTCGGCAATGCAGCCGTTCACATCGTAGTAGGAACGGCGCACGAAGTCATACCAGCGGTCACCCTCAAGGGCGAGTTCGAGGCGGCGCTCCTTCCAGACATCGTCGAAGGTGACGGAGGTCAGAAGGTCGGCTCCGGCGCGCTCGCGCACCTTGTTGACATAGGTAAGGGCGGAGGATGCGTCTCCGGTCAGCACGCAGGCCTCGGCATAGACAAGGTAGATGTCGCTGAGCCTTAGGATGTGTGTAGGAAGCTGGTTGCGCATACTCGAGGCGTGCACTCCGAGAGCGGTCACGTGGTCGGTGTCGTTGCCGTACAGATGCTTGCAGTAGTTGGCACCGGACGCGCAGGCCCAGCTGCCGTTCGTACTGTTCGGAGAATAGCTCGAATCGTAGAAGAAACGGTAGAAATCGAATCCGCCCAAATCTGCCCAGTAATAGCTGTACTGGTCGCCGAACATCATCATCGTCGCGGCGCGGCGATCATCCTTCTCCTTGGATTTCCTGACCTCCGGATCATCGGCAGCGGAGACTCCGAAAGCGTCCTGAAGATCAACGGAAGGCCCCTTCCAGTCGCCCCAGAGGTCACCGAACTCGTCAAAACCGGTAAGTCCGACATCACACTGGATGGAGTTCTGACAGGTCCAGTACCCCTGGTCGCAAGTCCAAAGCCAGGAGAACAGGCATTCGCCCGTCTGCTGGAATACCTTCGGGGAAAGACGGAAGACGTCTGAATATGAAGGTGTCAGAGACCTGCCGGAGTTGTCGATGACATCCTTGGCGTAGTCACGTGCCTTGGCGAGATCTTCGCTGTCAAGCGTTCCGCTCACGCCCGCCTTGGTCAGATAGACCTTGGCGAGAAGTCCCTCGGCGGCATAATAGTCGATGCGGTTGTACACTCCGATGTAAGGATTCTTCGGAAGGAATTCCATCGCCTTCTCGAGAGTCATTATGACATATTCATACACATCGGCCTTCTCCACCTTTTCGATCTGATTGTAGTCGCCGGCCTTTATGGACTCGGTGTTGTCGTGGATGATAGGCACGTCCCCGAAAGTCCTTACCAGCAGGAAATAAGCCATCGCCTTCCACGAAAGGGCCTCGCCGATGCACTGGCGCTTCTTCGCCTCGGAAGGGCCCTCGGACTTGAGGATGTTGTTTATCACCGTGTTGCAGTGAGCGTTGACAGCCCAGAGGGAGTAGGCCATATTCTTGAGATCTCCGTCCGTCCCGTTGACGGTGAGGGTGTTGTAGGCGCTCTGTCCCTGATAGACATTGCCGCACATAGTCTCGGAACCGTAGATGTAGAAGCGGATGATGTCGTACCACGGAGAGTTGTACAGATAGTTGACTCCCTGCTCGCACTGTGTGTCGTTGGTGTAGTACTGCTCAGTCGTGTAACTGTCCTCCGAAGGACGGTTCAGGAAATCAGTGCAGGATAGCGTCATCAGCGCGATGACCAGAGCCGCGGATGTTCTTATGATATTTTTCATTGTCATTTCCTCCTTGTGTTAGAATGTGATGTTCAGTCCGAAGGAACAGGTCATCGGTGAAGGATAACGTCCGTTGTCCACACCGAAGGTAAGACCGGTCGAGTCCTGGGTGCTTGCGCCGACCTCCGGATCGTAGCCCGTGTACTTGGTGAACGTGTAGAGGTTCTGGATGTTGACATAGGCGCGCACGTTGTCGATCTTCACTTTCTTGAGCACCGCCTTCGGGAATGTGTAGCCGAGGGTGATGTTCTTGATGCGGATGTAGCTTCCGTCCTCGATGTAGCGGTCGCTGAGCCGGTCGTTGTCGTTAGGGTCGGAAACGGTAGGACGAGGAGTCTTGGTGTCAGGGTTGGAAACCGTGACATTGGTGATGTCCTCGTACCAGTTGCCGCTCGTGTAGGTCTTCTGGGCGTCGATAGGGACGATTCTCGCGCGCTCGTTGACGGAGACGTGCTGGTTGACCCAAGCGCTGTTCATATGGACCAGACCGTTGAAACCCTGACCCATCATATTGTAGTTCAGCACCTTGTTGCCGTAGGAGCCGTTAAGGAAGACACTGAGGTCAAGATTCCTGTAACGGAATGTGTTGGTCCATCCGAAGGTGAATTTAGGAAGCGGCGAGCCGATGTTGGTCTTATCCTTTTCGTTGATCACGCCGTCTCCGTTGATGTCCTCGAACTTGAGGTCACCGACCCAGACAGTGGTGTTCTTGTTGAACACACCGTCAGAAGGGTACTTCTCCGCCTTCGGGGAGTTCTGGATGTCCTCCAGGGAGGTGTAGACTCCGGCGACCTTGTAGCCGTAGAAGTTGTAGAGGGACTGGCCAACCTCGGTGACGCTGACGATGTCGCTCCACTGGCCGTAGCCCACAAGCTGGGCGTTGGCGGTGCCGTCGAGGGACACGAGCTTGTTGGTGTTGAAGGAAATCTGGAAGTTGCTGTCCCAACCGAACTTCTGATGGTTGATCGGATGGGTGTCAAGAGTGATCTCAAGACCCTTGTTCTCAATGGTTCCGTAGTTTCCCTTAGGGGCGGCGAGAGCGGAGGAGCCGTTGCCGTGCGTACCCATATAGGCCGGCAGGGTCAGGGACATAAGCATATCGGACGACTTCTTGTCGTAGGCGTCGATCGTGACATTCAAGGCCCCGTCAAGGAAGCCAAGGTCGAGACCGATGTTGGTCTGAACCTGCTTCTCCCAATGGATGCCGGTGTTAGGAATGTTGGAAGGACGCTGGCTGTCACCCAAGGCGGAAGGCATCTTGCTCATTCCGGACTCCCAGGCTCCTGAGCCGATGTTGGCGTTGCCTGTCTGTCCCCAGCCGATGCGGAGCTTACCGTTGTTCATCCTGATGGCCTCTGTGAAGCCCTGAAGGAACTTCTCGTTGGAGAACCTCCAGCTGCCCGCGAAGGAGTGGAATCCCGCCCAACGGCTGTCCGGTCCGAAGTTCGAGGAGCCGTCATAACGGTAGGTGTAGGTGAACAGGTAGCGGTTGTCGTAGTTGTAGGTCTCTCGGGTGAAGAACGAAGCCATAGCCGAAGAGCCGAAACCGGAGTTGACGCTCGGGTTGCCGGTGGCGAGCTTGAGGTTGTGGATCTCATCTGAAGGCAGACCGGTGTTGGTGCCGCTGAGGTAGTTGTAGTTGGACTCCCAGCACTCCTGGCCGACCATTGCGGTGACGCTGTGTTTCCCGAACTCATTGGAATAGGTCAGGTAGTTCTTCAGCTGCCAGAACTTGCTGTTGTTCTTCTGCCAGCTCATTGAGTTGGAGTTGCGGGTCCATCCGCCGAGGTTCACCATCGGCTTGTAGGTCTTGGCGTCGGAGGCGCTCACATCGAAGCCGACTTCCGCCCTGTACACGAAGTGCTTGACCGGAGTAAGCTCGGCGTAGATGTTGCCCGTGAGCTTCTGGCGGCCGAGCAGATACTCGTCGAGCATTGCCAGGGCGACAGGATTCGCGCTTGTGTAGCCCTCACGGACAGTCGTAGAGTAGTTGCCGTCGATGTCATAGACAGGGATGTCAGGCAGGGACGAGAGGGAGTAGAAGATCACACCCTCGCCGCCGTCCGCAAGCTTGAGGTTGTCGTTGGTGTTCGCAAAGGTGGCGTTGACTCCAAGTTTGAACCAATCCTTAAGCTGTGCGTCGATGTTGGTGCGCACCGAGAAACGGTTGAAGTCCGAACCGATGATCGTACCCTCCTGGTCCATATAGGAGCCGGAGATGTAGTACTGGACCTTCTCCGTGCCGCCCTGTGCGCTGATCTGATGCTGATGCTGAACCGCAGTGCGGAAGATTTCGTCCTGCCAGTTGGTCCCCTTTCCGAGAATGGACGGGTCGGAGTACCAGGAGTTGGCGGCATATTCACCCAGAGAGGCCATATCGTTGTAGTATTCGGCATATTCCCGGAGGTTCATCATTTCGATGCGGCTTGTCTGGCGGGAAACCGCGAACATTCCGTCATAGGTGAATTTCGCCTCGCCGGCCTTTCCTCTCTTGGTAGTGATGAGGACAACTCCGTTGGCGCCTTGCGCACCGTAGATGGCGGTTGCCGAGGCATCCTTGAGGATCTCCATAGTGAGGATGTCGGAAGGGTTGATCGTGGCCAGTGGAGAGATCGTGGACACCTTTCCGTTGCCCAGACCGCCGAGACCGAAGTCGCTGCCCGAGTTGCCTCCGCCCTGAACGATGACACCGTCGATGACGTACAGAGGCTCCGCGTTAGCGTTGACGGTGGCCTGTCCGCGGACGCGGATGGAAGATGACGATCCCGGCGCACCGGAGGTCTGCACGGCGGAAACGCCGGCCGCGCGGCCTTGAAGCGACTGGTCCAGGTTCGTGATGACCGAACCCTTGAGGTCGGACTCCTTCATTGAGACCGACGCTCCCGAGAGGTCGCTCTTTTTCATTGTACCGTAGCCGACCACAACGACCTCGTCGAGAAGTTCGTTGTCTTCGGCCAGAATCACATCGACCCTTGTCTTGCCGGAAACGGAGATTTCCTGCGACACAAAACCGATTGATGAGAACACAAGGACCGCGTTGTCCTTGACCGTGATTGTAAAGTTACCGTCCAGATCCGAGATGGTACCGTTCTGCGTACCTTTCTCCTGGATGCCGGCTCCGATGACCCCAAGGCCGGACTTGTCCTTAACGGTGCCGGTCACGGTCTTCGTCTGAGCCAAAGCCGCCAGTGAACTTCCGAGGAAGATCACCAGCAAGCAAGTCAATAGCTTACCTTTCATGCTATCCGATTTTAGATTTACGTTATTATATGTGTTGTTTCATTGCTTCAGCCAGTGCGCCGGTCCATTCCCGGACCAAATCCACAGTGCTTCTGTCCAAAAGATAGACCCCGTTGAGTCCCTGGGCCTCCTGCGACGGGTCGCCGCAAAGGTCGTCGCCTTCCTGCCAGATCTCGTGTGTCTGTCGGGCCACACCGCTCCAGCTCCAGAAGTTGCAGCCGGCCAAAAGGCCATCCTCGGCGGCCGACTTCACGACCTCATTGAATATGAGCGCATAGTAGCCGTCCCTTCCTTCCACCCCGGCGGTGTTCCTCCAGTCCTGCCCGTCACGGGGGTAGCCGAATTCCTCGACCACTACAGGCTTCCCGAGCTCCCCTGCAATCTGAAGATGACGGTCAAGGTACTCAATAGTCTTTCTTTTGACCAGTTCCGGATCTGCTGTGGCCTCGCCTTCCTTGATCCAGCCCCAGTTGAAAGGCCAGATGTGGACCGTGATGTAATCGATGTAAGGGCAGTCGTTCAACCTGCGGCAGAGGTCATAGTCCCCGTCGTTGCAGCCCATCGCCCCCTCGTTACCGGTACAGACCAGATGATTGGGGTCAAGCGATTTGATGAACCCGGCCGTACCTTGAATATAATTGACAAAGGCCTCCACCTTGACGGAATCCGTGCTGAAAGGTCTCGGCTCGTTGCATATCTGCCAGGCGAAGACAGCCGGATTCCGTGAATATCTCTCCACGTACCTGCGTATATGTTCCCGGAAAAGAACGACTGCCTTTTCATTGGCCGCGAACTCGGCCATCGCACACATATAAGGCCAGTAGCCATCGACCGCGGGATGAGGCTGTTTCCCGGCTCCGGCGGCCTCAAGGTAGGACCGATAGCCGCTCGGACTCCATTCCCAGGCATTGTTAAGGTACAGCACGGCGGCCATCCCACGTTCCTCCAGTTCGGAAAGCAGGATGTCCATTCCCTCGAAATTCTCCTCGGTCGCACAGACCCTGATGTTCGTGAGGCCGATGGCCTTGAGCGAGTCAAGCTCGGTTTCGAGCCGTCCGCGGTCGCTGACGGCGATGTCAGCGGCGTACCAGACATTCGTCCCGATGAAGCGCACGGGCTCTCCTCCCTTGACGAAGCGGGAGTCCTCAACGGTGAAGAAGTCGGAACCTTCAGAGCGTCCGACACACGAAGTCATTGTAAACAAGCCGATTAAGGCTGCAAGAATTAATTGATTACGTTCCAAGTGTCATTAATTTTGTCAACGTTGCAAAATTACGCACATACGGAGACGTAAACAAATACAATTTTGATAAATAATGCAAATATTCCGCTACACGATGACCTTCTTCTTCTTGTACATCGAGCGGAACTCGTGCGGAGTCACGCCCTTGCGCGACTTGAAGACACGGTTGAAATTGGACAGGTTGTTGAATCCGCAGGAGTAGCAGATCTCGGAAACGTTGGATGTGGTGTCCACAAGTGCCCTTGCAGCATTACCGAGCCTTATGTCAATCAGATAGGAGGACAGAGTCTTGCCTGTCCGAAGCCTGAAGAAACGGCTGAACGAACTCGGGCTCATCCCCACGAGGTCCGCAAGCGCGGGCAATGTCACATCCTCGGCGTAATGCTGGTTGATGTACTCCTTGACCTTCATCACCCTGCGGCTTTCCGTGTCTCTCGGAGAATGGGCGAAAGAGCTGCTGGCCAGTTCTCTGGACTCGCAGCGGGAGAGGATGTAAAGCAAGTGAAGGCAGCCTATGAACTGCACGAAGCTGTCTTTCTCATTCACCACCGCATTGATCTGGGAATATGCGTCAAGGATGGCCCCGATGGAGAACGCCAGACCGTGGCTTGCCCTGTCCAGCATCTTCCTGATGCTGGCGAACTGGTTTCTTTCCAGAATGCCGCCACCAAAGAGCTCCGGAGAGAACTGAATCGTTATCTCCCTGATGTCCGGAGACTTGCACGAGGCCTGCTCCCAGACATGCTCCAGATTCTCACCCGCAATCAGGACAAGGTCATAGTCCCCGATCGTCTCCACGCTGTCCCCGACGATGCGTCGCACCCCGGGGGCGTTCTGGATGAAGTTCAGCTCGTACTCCCGGTGTCTGTGGAGCGGATAGGTGAACTCTTTCTTGTGCCTTTCCACGATGTAGAAGCAGTCTCGCTGGGAAAGGCCCGATATTTCCGAAAACACTTGTGACATGGCAGAGCAAATATAATACTTTTTTAACAAATTTTAAACGTATTAAGCGATTTTTTATGTACTTAAGTTTCGCATATGCGAAACACCTCATTTCCCGTCACGGCAGTGACGGAGCAAGTCCCTCCCCCGAGGGGAGGGATTTAG
>CAVCPY010000273.1:0-22556 GCA_963604245.1 Eggerthellaceae bacterium | reverse complement strand
TGGTGTACGTCCCGAACTTGATGCCGTTGGCGCTGCTGCGTCCCACGCAGTTCTCCACCAGGATGTTCTCGCTCACGCCGTCCTCGCTGTGGCTCTTGAAGCAGTACACATCGTCGGCGGCATCGAAGAAACAGTTGCGGATCACGACATCCCGGCTGTCCACTATGTCGATTCCGTCGTTGTTCCAGTAGCTCTTGGCGTCAACCTTCACTCCGTCCACCAGGATGTTGCTGCACTTGTCGTACTGCTGGTTCCAGCTGGCCGGGTCCTTGAGGGTTATGTTCTTGATGGTGATGCTGTCGCACTTGTAGAAGTGAAGGTTCTGCGGACGCATTATCTCCCTGACACGGTCAAGCCCGAGAGGATCGTCAATCAGACCCAGATGCACAAAATCAACGTATTTGGTGGCGACCTCGAATCCTCGTCCGTTGATCATCCCCTCACCGGTCACTCCGACATTCTTCTGTTTGATGGCAAAGACCAGGGATGTCCATTTCGCGTCCGGATCCCTGATGAAATCGTAAGGGTTCAAGGAAGACATTAAAGACGCATCCTTCTCGATGTGAAGGATGACATCGTTCTTCAGATAGATGGTTCCTGACACATAGTCCCCCTTGTCAAGCACGACTCGTCCGCCGCCGCGAGAGGAGGCGAAGTCGATGGCGGCCTGTAGGCTTGCAGTGTTCAGGGTCAGTCCGTCCGGTTTCGCTCCGAAATCACGGGCGAAATAGTCGGTCGCTCCGAGGGCAAAACCCGCGCCGGTAAAGAGCGAAACCGCAGTAATGATTTTAATCAGATTGTTCATCAGTTGTTTTCTGTTGAAATTCAAGTATAATCGATTCCGATTTGTTGGTTGAACATTAAGAAACTGTTTAAACAGCTTCTAACTTTTTGAATATATTCGCTTGTCAGAAGCCGTTCCGGATTGTTCACGGGCGCTGCGCTTTGATTTTCAGGCAATAGATGTGGTCGCACGGAGCCTTTCTCCGCAACCGCTCCGGGATGCTCACATAAACGCCGTCCTCACCCTTTTTCCACTTCAGGCGGATGTCTGAGCCAAGCATTGTCACATAGGAGTCCTTAGGCGTGACATCACCTATGAATATGCTGCCCGGGACATTGTCGGCGGCGCCATCTTCCGGCACGTAGAACGCATAGACATATTCATCCTTCGCCGTGAAATAGACATTCCCGGTCTGATGCGGAGCGGTAGGCCTGGTGCCGTAGATTCCTTCAGAATTGACTTTCATCCAGTCTCCGATCTCCCGCAGACGGACATAAGCCTCGTCGTCCCACGTTCCAAGCGGGCTTGGCCCCACATTGAGCAGGAGGTTGCCTCCTCTTGAGACAACCTGAACGAGCATATTCAGTAGTTCCTGCGTGCTTTTGTATTTCGGTCTCCAGTTGTAGGACCAGCCCTTCGCCATCGGCATACAGGCCTCCCACGGGCAGTCCCAGACCACCGTAGGGATCTTGAGTTCCGCGGTCATATAGTTCTCGTAGGAGGAGCGGGTGCCTCTTGCGACCGTTATCATCCCCGGCTGTCCTTCCCTTGCCGCGGCGGCGATCCGGCTCCAAGGGAAATCGATCTTGTACTTCTCCGAAACCTCGCACAGGTCAAACCACATAAGGTCTATCTTTCCGTAACCGCCGCCGGTCAGTTCCCTGACCTGTCCCTCGACAAAGTTCTCGAAACCCTCCAATTTCTCCGGCCAGCGGGCAGGGTCATAATTGATGTAGCGGTCTCTCGGGGGGAAAAGCCTCCACCAGTAGTCGTTGTTGTGCCAGTCGGCTATCGAGAAATACGCCCCAGCTTTCAAACCCCTGCTCCTGAACGCGTTGAAGACTTCCTTGGAAATGTCAGCCTTGGGGTTGGAGTGGAATGGACAGTCTTCATCAGTCACCTTGTAGTCTGTCAAGGCGGTGTCGAACATGTTGAACCCGTCGTGATGCTTCGTCGTGAACACGACGTACTTCATCCCGGCATATTCGGCGGCCTCGGCCCATTTGTCCGGGTCGAAGAGGACAGGGTTGAAGGTGTCTTTCAGATGCTCGTAGAAGCGAAGGTACTCTATGTAAGACATCCCCTCGGGTCTCCCTTTATACTGCCAGTCGGTCAGTTCCGGGCAGATCGACCAAGATTCGACCACTCCGAGCTGGCTGTAGGCGCCCCAGTGGATGAAAAGCCCGAACTTCAAGTCCTGCCATTTGGCCAGATTATCTCTGACATCCTCCTCTTCAGGCGCGACGTAAGTCCAGTTCTGTGCATTGGACGACATACCGCCTGTCAGGAGGGAAGCCGCGCAAAGGCAGCTTCCGGCAAATGTTTTCAATTTGTCAATCATTCGTTAAAGATACAATTTCTCAGTGATTATTTATCTTATCCTATATAACAAAAGCATAAATATCTGTTATTCAGCACATCATTTTGGATGACACAAACCCGGCACCATAATGGAACGAGCATTACACAATCAAACAAGGGCAGACTCGATGTAGGGTCTGCCCTTGTCTAAAAGAATTATCTCAACTGTTTATTTCTTTGCGAAATATGCAGCTCCCGCGGTGCCGTCATATACCCACTTGTTGTTGTAGTTGAACTGGTAGATGGTGGTGTAACCGCCTTCCTTGTAGCCCTTGATGACGAATGAGAATCCGCAGCAGTACCTGCCTTCGGAGACAAGCCTCTGCTCACCTGTTCCAAGACCGAACTTAGGGGCACCGAAGAGATCGTCAACTCCCCATGCCACCCAGACATAGTTGCAAGCGTCAACTCCGAATGAGAGCGGAGCGAAATAACCTGTTTGGTAGCCGATGGTGTTGGTAAGTTCTGGGATGCAGGCTACCTCAGCACCGCTGCTGACCGTCTGGTAATCAAGAGAGAGATAGAAGTAGATCACAGGAGTGTCATCCACAATTTCAATGGAAGCCGGAACGGCGAAGTCGAGGTACAGCCCCACGAGGTCAAGATTGTGGATATGTCCGTTGACAGTCTGAGGATTCTCCACGGCCTTGAACTGGACGGTGGTCTCGTGCTGCCTTCCGGTTTGGTTGACAACCTTGGTGTCGCTGACTCCCGTTGTCTTGAAGGAGTAGTTGTAGAATGTGTAATTCCCTGCCAAGTCTTTCGCATCAACCTGCTTTACGGTGATCTTGCTGCCGGTGGAGAGTTCCAGCGTCGCTTTACGAGGAGCGCCCGTGGTGTTCTCCGTCCAGTACGCGATACCGTCCTTGTAGCTCAGCCAGCCGCCGGTCCCGGCGGTCTTGCCGTTGTCTGCGTCCGCTCCGAAGAGTCCGCGGTAACCGGCCTTGTCAGTCTTCCAGAGGGTGACATCTTCCGCCTCTGTCGGAGTGCGGATGGTTGTCGTCACGGCGCAGGATGCGGTTATTCCGTTCTTGGTTGTGGCGGTGATGGTGGCTTCTCCAAGTTCAACGGCCGTCACCTTGCCTTCGGCGTCAACCGTAGCTATCTCGGTGTTCGAGGATGTCCAGGTGACAGTCTTGTCGGAAGCGTTGTCAGGACCTACAGTGGCCACAAGTTTGTCAGACTCACCGACGTAGATTTTGGTGGAGGTCTTGTCGAGAGTGACGCTCGTGGCAGGGATCTCCTTTACTGTCACCGTGCAGCTTGCGGTGCATTTGCCGGAAGCGGTGGTCACGGTGATCACGGTCTCACCCGGGGTGAGGCCAAGGACACGTCCCCAAATGTCAACTGACGCCACCTTGGTGTCTGAAGACGCCCAGGTCTTGTAGGTGCTTGTGCAGTTGCTCGGGGTGAGGGTCGCATTGAGGTCAACCTGTTCTCCAGGGAAGATTGAGGCGGTTGTCTTGTCAAGAGTGACACCGGTCGTGGCCACAAGTTCCGTCACGTCTTCATCCTGGCATGAGACAGCCGCCACAGTGGCCAGAATGGTGGAAAGAATCAAAAATATCTTTTTCATATTGACAGTCCATTATTTTATTTGTTCCAATAGGAATTGGTCGAGAGTTCCTGACGAGGGATCTCCCATTCCATATCCTCTACTTTCCAGGTGTAATCCTTCCAGTGGTTTCCACCCTGACGGACAGCGTCGGTGTTCCAACGCTTGTGGCAATAGTAGTCAAGGCCGTTCTCGCCCCACATCTCAATCTGCCACTGAAGCATAATCTGATCCCAGGTTCCGAGACTTCCTTTGTAATTGTCGCAGGTAAGGGTAGTGGCTCCGGACTTGGTACGGGCTGCGAGGAGCTTGTTGATAGTTGCCTTCGCATCGGCTTCCTTGCCGGCCTGGTACTGAGCCTCGGCAAGCATCAGGAGGACTTCAGAGGAACGGAAAATAATCTGGTCGGACTGGATGTTGGCCAATGTACGCTCGGTGGCGTTCTGGCAGAGTGTCGCGCCGAATTTAAGATTCGTGTACTTGAAGAGTTTGGAGCCGGCGTGGCCTTCGGTCGAGAAGTAAGGATACTCCGCAATCTCGTGGTCGGCGAAGACACCCTTGCGGTAGTCGTTGTCGTCAATCTTGTTGTAGAGGCTCTCGCTGATCTGGAAAAGGGCGCTCTTGTCGTTGCCGGCCTTGAGGCTGTTGAGGTTGTTCCAAGTATAGAGGTTGCTTTCGCTCACCCAGCCGAAGAGAACCTCAGGGTTGCTCGGAATGCTGAGGAAAGCGTTGTCGTCATTCTTGACCTCATCTTTGCACTTGGTCCAAGAGTCGTCAAGAGGTGTGGCAAGGTCGTCAAGACGGCTTGTCTGGACACCATAATGGGTCTCGTCGATGAGTGTCGGGTACTTTGCCAGAATGCGCTGGCAGGCTGCGATCGCCTTGTCATACTCACCGTAATCCAGACAGGCGCGGGCGAGGAAGTAGTCCGACAGGGTGCGGTCGATGTCGTAGAACGTCGTGAGGTCGGTCGGTACGACCGTGGTGTAACCGTCGGTGGCGCTGTTCTTTCCGGCGGCGAAGTATGAGCCGGCTACTTCAAGTTCATTGATGATCCACTCCCAGGTCTCCTTCGCAGTGCTTGGGGCCACTGGCGTGTTGTAAGCATACCTTGTATAGATAGGCATTCCCTGCTGCTCGCTGCCTCCGTACTTGTAGGCCTTGCGGAAGCGCTCCATAAGCTGGAGATAGCCGTAGGCACGGAGAGTCTTTGCCTGGGCGGCGTAAGTCTTCACGGCAGGAAGAGCGTTAGGTGAAGTGGCGACCTCGTCCGTAAGATATGTGGCTGACTTGTTCGCCTGGGCGATGATGTAGGCGGAACTGTACCACCATCCGTAGCAACCCGCTGCCTCTGTGCTGGCCGCGGCGTTGTAGGAATGGTTGTAGTAATTGGCGTAGCCGTCCGTGGTCGAGTTGGCGTTGTCGCCATAGACCATATTCTCGCACGCCACGTCACGGAAAAGATGAACCGCGAACTCGTTGGCGTAGCTATTGGAGAAGCCGCCGGACATTGTCGCGTGGCTGAGACAGATGTAGTTCTCAAGTCCCGAGCCAATGGCCTCGAGGGTGGCATTCACCTTCGTCTCATCGGAACTTGCGAGCAGTTCCCTGATCTGGTCGTCTGTCAGCGAGTTCGGATTTGTGACATCCAGCATATCCGAGCAAGACTGGAATGTCAGAAGCGATGCTGCTGCGAACGCAGCTATTGTTTTGATCTTGTTCATGTCAAACCGAGTTTTAGAATGTAATGTTTGCTCCGAGCGAGAATGTCCTCATCGAAGGATAGACATACTGTCCGACCTCGAAACCTCCCAGGATGGACATCGACGGATCGACACCCTTCTTTGCGGAAACATAGAAGAGGTTGTCAGCGGATGCATAGACGCGGATGGCGCTTGCCTTCACAACGTCGAGAATCTTCTTAGGAAGGGTGTAACCGATGGTGATGTTCTTGCACTTGATGTAAGATGCGCTGAAGAGAGCCATATCGGTGTACTTCCAAGAGCCGAAAGTCGCTCCGTTGTAGTACGAGGTGTTCCACCACTGCATAGGGAAATAGGCGGAGGTATTGTCAGCCGTGAAGGTGTCGCCGATCAGGTCGGTTGACAGCTGCTCCGAAGTTGCGTTGACCTCACCGCTCTTATAGAGTCCGTTTCCATATTCCGTGCTGTAGAACTTTCCACCGAGCTGGTAGGCGAACTGTGTGGAGATGTCGAAGTTCTTGTAGTTGAACCTGATGTTGAATCCTCCGATCCAGTCAGGGGTCGCACTGCCCATCTCATAGAGAGAGGCGTCGCCGCTGACAAGAGTCTTCACATTGTCCCCTGCCTTGAGATCCTTGTAGCGGCCGTCGTGGTCATAGCCCGCCGACCTTGCCGTGCCATCGTCATTGAGACCGAGGTCGGCGTTGGTGACGCGGTGCCAGTACAACGGAAGACCGGAGGCCTTGTCCACCCCTGCGTACTTGTAAAGGTAGATGTTGTACCAGTCACGGCCTTCGCCACGGAGATAACCGATGGAGACTCCACCTGTTCCCGATGCGGAGAACGAACCTACGCCCGCCTGCCATGTTCCCTGAGGAAGGTCAAGGTTGGTGTTGTCAGGGATGTTCTCGTCAGGAACATCCACCAGAGTGGTTCTGTAGTGGGTTCCGTTGGTGGTGAAGTTCAAGGTCATGTCATCTGTGCGGATGATGTCCACGCTGAGTTCAAGTTCAAGTCCGCGGTTGCGCAGAACGGCCGCATTCTGGGTGAGTGTAGCATTGCCCGATCCGGCGAGAGCCGAGTAGTTGGCGCTGTAGAAAGCGTTAGGTGTCTCGTGGTTGTAGAAGTCAATCGCACCGCTGACCCTGTGGTTCAGCACGCTGAAATCAAGACCGAGGTCAAACTCCTTGTTCTTCTCCCAGGTGAGCTGGTCGTTCACGAGACTGCCGCTGGAAAGCTTGTACCCCGCAGGAACGCCGGTTCCGTTCGTGGCCGAAACATAAGAAGTGGCTGAATATGACCAAGTGTGGTTGGTATAGCTGCCGATTCCGTTGGAGTTGCCGAGAACACCGTAGCTGCTGCGCAGCTTCAGGAAATCAAGCCAGGAACGTGTGGAGGACATAAATCCTTCCTTCGAGATGACCCAGCTCGCTCCCACGGAGCCGAACGTTCCCCACTTGTTGTTCATAAACTTGGAAGAACCATCCCTACGGATCGACCCACTGAGGTAGTACTTCTCGTCATAGTTGTAGTTCACGCGTCCGATGTAGGACTCCATATTGACCTCGTACTGGCTCCAGCTTGGCGAGCCGGAAAGAGTGGTCCCTCCGTTGGTGTAGCGTCCGATGAAGTTTCCTGCGGAAATCCATCCCGGAATGAGTTCGTAACCTGACACATAGAGCACTGAATGGTACTTGTCGCTGTTCCACTCGTGACCCGCCATCGCGTCCACATGATGTCCGCCCTTGAAGTCATGCGAGTAGTTGAGAAGCGTCTGGTTGTTGAGGATGAACCTGTTCGTGAGAGTCTTGTTGAGACCTCCGTTCACACCTCCGTTGTACGTGCCGGCGGCGCGGTAGCGGAGATAGTCGGTGTTGTCAGAGTCGTAGCTGAAGTTCACGAGGAGATTGAGGTCCTTGGTGAAGAGAACCTTGGCGTAGGACCTGGTCGTGAAGATGCTGCGGATGGTTTCGTTTTTGTTCTTGTCGAACTCGGCGTGCACGCCCTTTCCGAAAGCGTTGCCGGTGGTCGGGCCGAGAGGAGAATATGTCTCCGTGCTGTTGGTCACATTCTCAAGCTTGTTGCCTTCTGAATCATAGACGTAGTTGTGGTTCTCGTCAAGCATATAGATGGAAACCAGAGAGGAAGTACCGTTCACATAACGGAACACGTTTCCTCCGGCTGATCCGGCGTTACGTCCGTAGCGGGTCGCCATCTCATTCGTTTTGGTACGGGTGTAGCCGATGTTGCTTCCGAACTTGAGCCACTTGAGCGGCTGGGCGTTCAGGCTCACACGTCCGCTGTAGCGGTCGAATGAGGAGGTCGGAATGTAGGACGGGTCGGAATCGTAGCCGAGGGAAGCGAAGTAGTTCAACTTCTCGTTTCCGCCCTTGAGCGAGGCGTTGTACTCCTGACGGAACGCCGATGTGAAGAGATTGTCGTACAGGCAGTCGTCAGGAAGGAAGTAAACCGCGTTAGGGTTGAGCTTGCCGTCCGTGTTTACGAGGTAAGCGTCCATCATCGTGGCGGAACGTGACGTTCCGGAACCTCCTGTGGAGACATACCTTGCTCCCGGAACATCATACACGAGGGCGTTCTTGAGGTTGTTGCGTTGGAAACTCGTGTTGCTGTTGGCATAGTCGAAAAGGTGCTGCGAGGCGAATGCCGCAGCCTCCTCGTGAGAGCAGTTAGGATTCTGGAGGTTTGTGTAAGGAATGCCGTCCGCACCGACGCCAGGTCTTCCAGTTCCGTCCACACCGTAGCGGTAGGAGTTGTAGATGGAGAGCCAAGCATATTCGTAGATGTCGGATGCATTCTTCATGTTGGACATATTGAACTGTCCCACGCTGTTCCAGCCTATGCGGGTGTCGAATGACACTTCGGTCTTTCCGTCACGGCCCTTCTTTGTGTTGATGAGGATGACACCGTTGGCTCCGCGTGAACCGTAAAGCGCTGTCGATGCGGCATCCTTGAGAACCGAAATGCTCTCGATGTCGGAAGGGTTGATGGTGGAAAGAGGGTTGGATGTCTGAGCCGGCACACCGTCGATCACCACGAGTGCCACGGCTGAGCCGTCAGTCGTGGAAGAGGCTCCGCGGACACGGATCGCCATATCGACACCCGGCTGACCGTCAACCGAAGACAGCTGAATACCAGGCGCCGCACCTTCAAGGGCGCGTGAGATCGAGGACACATTCTGTGCCTTGATGTTGTCGCCCTTGATTGAGGACATTGAGCCGGTAAGGTCTCTTTTCTTCGCCGTACCGTAAGCCACAACGACAACATCGTCAAGGAATTCGGTCTCGTCATTGAGGGTGACGTTGATCACCTTCTGGTTGCCGATTGTGATTTCCTGAGTCTCATAGCCGATTGATGAGAAGACAAGGACGGAATTGGAATTCAGGCCTGAAAGACTGAACTTTCCGTCGAGGTCTGTCATTGTGCCGCTGGAGGTTCCCTTGACGAGAACGCCAGCGCCGACTATAGGTTCACCAGCCTTGTCCGTGACCTTTCCGGAAACGGCAGACTGGGCAAACGCCTGTGTTCCAATCATAAGGATCACAAGCAAAGTCGTAATTAATTGTTTACCCATAAACAAAGTGTTTTTTAATAATGGTTTTATTAATCGTCCCCTTTAATAAAATCAACCGTATAATTGATTATTAAATATGACAGTGCCATTAATGCGTAATGTGTTGACTTAATGGAGTCATTGTACAAAAGTAGGCTATCACATCCAAACTCCTTATTAATTTTTGATAAAATTACTTTGAAATTTGACCGCCGCAATCCTTTTCGCACCCTTGCGTGACCCCGTCGGAGAACCGGTCATAGCGACACTCTCCGGAAGTTTGGCACTTCCTCAAGTATTGAATATTCCTAAAGGGGACGTTTAATAAATTATATAACCATCATTAAAAAAACAGTTTATGGGTAAACGATTAATTACGGCTTTGCTTGTACTTCTTACAGTCGGAGTACAAGTGTTCGCCCAGTCCTCCGTTTCCGGAAAGGTCACGGACAAGTCTGGTGAACCTCTGGTCGGTGTCAACGTCCTTGTGAAGGGCACGACAACCGGAACTATGACGGAACTCGACGGTTCCTGGACTATTCCGAACGTGAAGACGAATCAGATTCTGGTCTTCTCCTCAATCGGATACGCATCCGAGGAGGTGACTGTCGGCTCCAACAAGGTGATCAATGTCACACTTCAGGACGACACCAATTTCCTTGACGAGGTTGTTGTCGTAGGTTATGGCACGGCCCGCAAGAAAGACGTTTCCGGAGCCATCGCCAGCGTCAACTATGCGGATGACAAGAACATTGTCAACCTCCCTAACCCTAACGCCCTTTCAAGCCTTTCAAGCCGCGTGGCCGGTTTCAGCTACGCCCCGACAAGTTCCGCAGCGGGTGACAACACAAGTTCAATGACCATCCGCGGTAAGAACGCCATCCCTACCAACGGAGCGTTGAGCGGCCAGAGCATCAACCAGCCTCTGCTTGTCATCGACGGTGTTCTCTCGTTCGGTTCCATCCAGTCAGTCAACACTGCTGACATCCAGAGCATCGATGTCCTTAAGGATGCGTCTGCGGCAGCCATCTACGGATCCCGCGCCGCCAACGGTGTCATCATCATCACGACCAAGAAAGGAAGCTCGGAGAAACCTGTTGTCGCCTTCAACGCAAGCGTCAGCCTCTCCGATTGGACAAGGACCCCGAACAGGGTTACCGATGACGAGACCTTCCTCAAGAACATCTTCTACACCAGACAAGCCAACGACGAGTCCTACAAGGCGAAATCCTGGAGCGACTACGCCAATCTCTCCGCTGCGGCCGGCGAACTCCTCTCGGCCACATCCTGGAGAGCGTTCGAAGAGAACGTGAGAACGGACTGGATCGATGAGATTTCACGCACCGGCGTCGGTCAGAAATACGACTTGAGCGTGTCAGGGAAAGCGCAGAACGTCAACTACTACATTTCCGGCAACTACACACGCCAGCAGGGCATCCGTCTGGGTGACGACTTCGAGAAGTACAACATTCTCTCCAAGCTCGACATCAACGTCACCGACTGGCTCACAATCGGTCTCAAGGGAGACTTCCTCAAGGCCAAGAGCTGGGGACAGGTCGCCAGGATTCAGAATGCGACGTGGATCTCTCCTTATTCCTACACCCATAGCCTAATCGCCGGCTACGAGAGCTGGCCTAACTCCCATCCGGACGGATCGACGATCAGCCCTCTCTGGGGAACCGGCGCAGGCGACTCCTACCTCTGGACGGACAAGACCAGCTACGCCACCCACGTGAACGGTGTGGCCTACGCCCAGATTGACTTCCCGTTCCTGAAAGGCCTGTCCTATAGAGTGTCTCTCCAGGGACAGTACAACACAAGCAACGGCGACACATTCAGCAACCCGGAAATCTGGGTCAGCACCCACGACACCGCCCAGATGGACAATCCTTCCCAGTTCGCGGACAGGGCCGGCGGTTCGTCAACCTTCAGCCGCTCCCAGACTTGGAACATCGACAACATCCTCACCTACAATAAGGATTTCGGCAAGCACCACGCTGACGTGATGGTGGGTTACACACGCGAGCAGTACATTAACGAGTACCTCGGCACAAGTTTCGAGGGTTTCACTTCACCTACCTATCTCGGTGTTTATATCCAGGGTCTCTCTGACAAGGAGAAACTGACCATCGCCCGCACACGTACCGAGAGTTCGGCCGTCGGTTATCTCGCCCGCGCCAACTACAACTACAAGAACACCTACTACGCTACGGTGAACTTCCGTAGGGACGGTTACTCTGCCTACGCAAAGGGTCACAAATGGGGCAACTTCTATGGTGCGTCGGCCGCCTGGGTCCTCAGCAACGAGAATTTCATAAAGAGCCTCAACGCTTTCGACTTCCTGAAGCTCCGTCTTTCCTGGGGTCAGAACGGTAACAGGTCCGTCAGCCCTTACGTGACGCTTGCCACGGTCGGAACAAGTTCCGCCAACAACGGAGCCATCACCTACACCTGGCTTGACAATACCAGCGCCTACGGTGTTGCGCCACAGGGAATCCCTAACCACACTCTCACCTGGGCGACCGTCGAAAAGCTCAATCTTGGTATCGACTTCTCGACCCTCGCCGGCAGGATCAACGGAAACATCGACATCTACACCGGTGAGACCAAGAACATGATCGTGACCCGCTCCGCTCCTTATATGTCCGGATTCAGCTCCGTTTACGACAATGTCGGCAGAGTGACAAACAACGGTGTCGAATTCACAATCAACACCGTCAACATCAACGGAGACGGCAAGGACAAGTTCCGTTGGGAGTCCAACATCGTCTTCGACCACAACACGAACTGCGTCAAGGAACTCTACGGACCGGACTACAACGGTGACGAGGCCGATGATGTCGCCAACGCTCTCGCCTACGGATTCGACACATATTATGCTCTTCAGGTAGGTCATCCTATCGGTTCGGCCTACGACCTCAAGAAGTTAGGCATCTTCAACAGCGAGGAAGAGGTCAAGAACTACACCTGGACAAATCCTGAGACAGGAGAGGTGCAGATGATCATGCCGTCAGCGAAAGCTGGAGACCTGAAGTTCGAAGACTACAACAATGACGGTGTCATCGATGACAAGGACCGCCACTTCCTCGGATCGCCAGATCCTCTCTTCACCGTGAACATCGGCAACACGCTCTCCTGGAAGAACTTCTCGCTTTACTTCAACTTCCGTTGGGCGCAGGGTGACGACACACACTTCCTCTGGTTCGACCCGAACGCATTCGGAACATCCTTCGGAAACTCCGCCCAGCTGGCTGACGTAAAGCCTTGGACAGAGACGAACCACTCGACCACCTATCCGCGTTACGGCTACAGCAACACCTACAATTACTTGTACTGGAACACGCGCTCCTTCCTCAAGCTGAAGGATCTCTCTTTCTCCTACACGTTCGACCAGCCGTTCATCAAGAAGATGGGTCTGGGCAGCGCGAGACTCTATGTCGCAGCCACTGACCTGTTCACCATCACGAACTGGTCCGGACTCGACCCTGAGACCGGCGGTACCATCGCGGCCAACGCTTCGTCTTCCCGATATGGCAGCAACGGTACCTACAAGACGGTCACCTTCGGTGTCAACCTGACTTTCTAATATTTAAAACCGGAAAATGATTATGAAAATCAATAGATTTCTTGCAGTGATAGCAGCCGGGGCAGCACTTATGGGCGGTCTTGTCGGCTGTAATGACGAGGACTTCATCGAGGAGAAATCCTACAAGTACGATGACGGTTCGTTCTATACATCGGAGGCTGATATGGAGATGGGCATCGCCGCCTGCTACGCCGAGATGCAGTACCTTATCTACGGCAATATGCACACCGCGCACTCCTGGATGCTTCAGGGAATCGGTCTTGACACCTTCAGCCAGACAAGCAGCAACGACTGCTTCTCCAACTGGAGGGACAAGATGCTGGCCAGCAACGGCTACTCTCGCCACTGGTTTGACTATGGCTATGTCTTGGTCAACAGGTGCAACACCGTCATCGATATGATTGACGAGCGGACAAACGTGACTTACAGCACGGAGACGAAGAAGAATGAACTCCGCGGCGAGGCCGTGTTCCTCAGGGCCTGGGCCTATCGCTTCCTTGCCGGAATGTTCGGCAATGTCGTCATAATGGAGCATCGTACCACCGAAGCCCGCTACGACTATGAGCCTAACACCAGACAGGAGGTGTGGGAGTTCGTGAAGTCAGATCTCCAGTTCGCCGCCGAGAATCTGCCTCTCACCCCTAGGAAACTCGGGTGCGTGACAAGGGCAGCCGCCGACGCCTACCTCGCCGAGGTCTGCCTCGCTCTTGGAGATTTCCAGGAGGCTGTTGATGCCGCGACTCGTGTCATCAACAAGCAGGACGGCAACTACCAGATTATGAGAACCCGCTTCGGCTCCCGCAAGGATGAGAAGACCGACCGTTACGGCAACGCCCTCAATCCTTACTGGGATCTGTTCCGCGGCAGCTGGGGAGACAACGGGTCAGGTACCGGCGTGAAGAAGGCCGACGACAGCAACCCGAACTCGGCTGACAACCTTGAGGCCATCTGGGTAGCCCAGTTCAACTATGGTACTTATTCGACAGGCGGTGGCGGAGACTCTTGGTGGCGTACCCACTGCTCCGCCGTAGAGACATCCTGGACCTCAAGTCTGGTGATTGGAAACCAGACAACGCGCACGAAGGCCAACGGTGAGAAATTCTATGTTCTGGGCAACGATGTCGCCTGCTTCGCTGAAGGCGTGAATGCAACTTCAAACTTCTCCGATGTGCCGGGCTGCGGCAACAGACGTATCGCCAACATAGCGTGCGATTCCACCGGCGCAAGGGTTACCTATCTGGGAACTCAGTGCATTCCTAACGAGTACGTCTATGGCGAACTCTGGGATGACCCTAATGACTTCCGCGGTTCCGAGGTGATGATTCAGAGGAATATGTATGTGCCTGGCGGAAGACGCTGGTTCGACGTGAAGAAAGAGATGTACGACAGGGCTAAAGCCGCGGTCGGTACAGCTGACGAAGTGAATTGCTCCGTTATGGCAAGCGACACCACGGCACTGTTCCCTCGACTTTGGAAAGTCACGGACGACTTCCATCCGAACGGAAATAACAAGGAGTACGATGTAGATTGGTATATGCTGCGCGTCCCTGAGGTCTACCTGCTTCGCGCCGAAGCCTATCTGGCTCTGAACCAGAAAGGCAAGGCAGCTGATGACATCAATGAAGTACGCAGCAGAGCCGGTGCGAAGGACTGCACGGCAGACCAGGTCAACATCGACTACATCCTTGACGAGCGCACTCGTGAACTCCTCATCGAGGAGGATCGCTGGATCACTTTGAACCGTCTCTCCGTGAACCCTAACTGCACCTACATCAGCGATCTTTATCCTGTTCAGGACGAGACCACAAGCAACACGATGTACGAGCGGGTTTACAAGTATGGCTTCGGCTACGAGAATGTGGCCGACAACGACACCTACCGCGAGCCTTACATAGACAAGGACGGAAAGAAGCGTCACCACTCGAACTTCAAGCCGTACAACTACCAGTACCCTATCCCTACCCAGGTAATCCAGTCCAACAAGGACAAGCTTTACCCTCAGAACACAGGCTATAGCGCCAACTAACACAAGGAAAAGGTAACAAACAATGTCCCGGTGGCGGCCACCACCGCCCCGGGGTCTTGAAAAACCCAAGAAAAGTATGAAAAGATTCATTAAATATCTAGCGATTCCAGTCCTTGCGGCACTCGCTTTGACCGCCTGTAAGGACGAAGACAACTACGTGAAGTCCACAGGAGTGTCCATCGACAAGACATCCTTGGAACTGACTGTCGGAGACACCTATCAGCTCAATGCGACAATCTCTCCTGACAATGCTACCAGCCAGGCCAAATCCTGGTACTCCGATGACTCGAAAATCGCCGAAGTCAATGACAATGGCGTTGTGACGGCAATAGCTCCCGGGACAACCAAGATCCACATCAAGACAGTGGCTTTCCAATGGACAGCGTCCTGTGACGTTGTCGTGAACCCTGTGAAAGTGAAAGGAGTTTCCCTCAACAAGACATCAATCAAACTTCTGCTTGGCCAGACTGAGACCCTCGTAGCCACATTGGATCCGGCCAACGCCACCGATCAGAGCATAACCTGGACATCTTCCGACGAATCCATCGCCAAGGTGGAAGGCGGGGTAGTCACCGCATTGACACCAGGGGAAGCGACAATCACCGTCACCACAAAGGACGGCGGCTATACGGCCACCTGCAAGGTAGAGTCAACACTTGAGGTTCCTACCGAGCCTCAGACCCTTGACCTGTGGAAAGATGACGGAGAGGGATATCTCGGTATTTTCGGGGGATCCACTCAGCAGACCGTGGACTTCATCAGCTACAACGGCAAGGGCGTGGTTTCCTGGTCTAAGAACACCACCGGAAAGCCTCGTACCGCCACAATGGAGTTCTCCACCGGCAGCAAGATAACCATCACTCAGATCAGCGCCGATGATTTCAAGGGAGAATGGAATTTCACAGCCAAAGTCTTCGCCGGATCCGGAGCGTATGTCGCCGCCTCAAGTGCCTGCAAGGTAAAGACTACCTTCGGAGAACCGAGGAATACGGACGAACTTAAGGATGCGGACGGCGACACATATAAGAACAACGTCGGAGTCAATGGGCTCTACCACAATGCTGTTCTTGACTGCTGCGCTGACATTGATTACACGGCAAAAACCGTAAGATTCGGTCTGTTCCTTGACACCAGAGACGGTGTCGGGCAGGATGTTGACGGCAAGTTCACGACATTCTTCCCTGGACTCGCTACCAGAACGGCGAATGCCTGGGCAAGCCCTTGGCTCTACACCGAGACAGAACTTGGAGATCCTGACTATGTATGGCTGTGGTTCGAAGTAACGGATGACTTCAACACCATCATCTACAGGAACAGGAACAACAATGGCATAGAGTTCCAGACGCTTAAACAGTACAAGAAGAGTTCGACTATGAACCAGATCTGCGGATTCGGCACTGTGCTTTCAAGCACTAACGTGTTCAACAACAGCACAGTCAACAGTTACTCACAGTTCTATCAGGTCAACTCATCCGACGGTGACGCCGAGTTCTTCGTAAGGGTTGACTAGAATCTTTTCTTGAACATCATTATTTAGAGGGTGACTTTTTAGCCACCCTCTTTTCCTTTAAGTGACAACTGACTATACATTATCCATAAATATTCAAAAGCTATGAGAAAGGCTCTCTTTTTTCTTATGTTTGCGGCTATTGTCTTTGGATGTGACAGACAATATACAATAACGAAAAGGGCGCGGCTTCAGTTGCCCGTCTCGCTGAACGAAAGGCTGACAGACATTGTCCCGGCTGCCGGCGAAGCGCAGATCAGAAACCTGAAGACCGTCTATGAGAACGACAGCATCTGCCTTCTTCAGTTCACGGCCGCCTACAAGGACACTGCCGATGTAGAGAGGACACTCGACCTGAGGTACATCTACCTTTACGATGACTTCGGCAGCATTATGAACGGAAAGATGACATTCAATGAGGTGTTCAGGGTGATACCTTGTATGCCGGACGATCTGATAAAGAAAAACCGGGAAAACGTAAGGAAGAACAACGAGTCCGTTTATAAAGACCTTTATGGCTCCACGATGCCGGTAATGACTCCGTTTGACGAATAGAGACCTAGTCTTCAGGAAATGCGTCCTATGCCTTCAAGCTCAAGCAGAAGTTCCGGGCGGCATATGTCGGCGGTGAGGAAGTGGATGGGAATATTCGTGAAACGGGCTGTGAGCACATTGCGGACTGTTTCCAAGTCCTGCGGACGGCGCACATAGACGCGCATCAGATCAAAACGGAAACTGAAGCGTTCCTTGGAAATGTTGGAGGGCTCGACCAGATGCTCCACAACATAAATCGCCTCTTTGGCCTGTACGCAGGCATCATCCGAAAACTCGCTGTTTTCACCTTTGATCGCTGCGGTTCCCGAGACAAACACAACTTCCCCAAGAAGTCTCCCTCTCTCGAATTTCGGCGTGGTACGGACAACTCCTTTGCCCGAGGCAAGCACGTTCCCGGAATATTTGTGAGCGGGAATCTGCAACGGATTGTCAATCGGGCGGTTGTCTCCATCAAAACCTCTGACGGCATAGACGATGATCATCACCCCACCCGCCTCGCAGCCGATGCCTGTAGCCGCAGGATAACCGCCTGTCCAATCGGATCCGGCATAGAAATCAGACCTTGCGTCATTGAAGAGCTGATAGTTCTGAATGCCGTCGTGAACAGCCGTAATGTGGTCGATGTAGTTCCATTGGCGGACGATGTCCGAAACTGAGAACGATTCTGATTCAAGAATGTTCCTGAGTCTGTCAAAGACTTTGACGGATTGCTCCCCGATGTCACCCGAAGACGGAAAGTGAATCCCTTGCGTCAGCAGCTCCTTGACACCACCCGAGCCAAGGACGAGATAATCCTCATACTTCTCGATCTTGGGTGTACCCTTAATGTAAAGAATCTCGGCGACGAGTCTCCCGCCCATCGGCCTCTGGGAGACATAACTTACTATAGGGCAATCTTTTAAAACAGAGATAGTAGTGGAATGAAGAATATGTTCATTCGAGATGTAGGTCTCCTCGTCCGGCGCCTCAAAGAAATAGACAATGCTTGCGGTAATATATTCATTGCCAATCCTTCCAAGGATGTCAGCACACTGCCTTTCCAAGTCTCCGTCAACCGAGGAGGTGATTATTCCGGTAAATTTATCCGTCATTGAAATCCGTAATTTCTCCTACAGCAAATATCGTCATTTTCCTTGACATTCCTGCGGCTGAAAGTCGCACTCGTTCATTTTCTGTCTTTTTGACCATATTCTCCCATTTTGCTCGCCATTCAGAAGCTGTTTAGTAAGCGATAAAAAATAAGTTGGTAGAGATTTATGCAGGATTTTTGAGGCTAGTTTTCTTTTGGAAGAGGGAGTGTACTGGACGTACACGACCGATGAGAAAAGGAATATAGTCAAAAAAGACACATAAAGATTACCAAGTTATTTTTTAACGCTTACTTAAAAAGATTCCCGCATTATATTATGCGGAATTCTCAAGACAATTTCGGTTTTGGAAGAGGGAGCAAAGCCGTAGCTACGTGACCGATGAGAAAGATGAAAATGGCCGGATTACCGTTGCCGGACGGTGATGTCAGTCCCCGGGGTGCCGCGCAGGGCGGTGGCGATGTCGTGCGCCTTCACGGTTGCCTTGCGCTCCATTAGTTCAGGGATGTTGTAGGAATTCATCTGAGCCGCATAGTATTCGAGCGGATTCTTCTGCGGAAGAAGGAACGGTTTGGATGCCTGTCCGTTCTCGTCGATGTGGCAGAAGAAAGGGCGGGTGTAAAGACCGTCGATGCGTCTGCTGCTCAGCACGAGCCAGCGGCTGTTCCCGCTCCAGGAATGGTAGCTGTCCACGTCGTCCGAATTAGCGGAATCGAGCGGAAAGACCTCACCTGTGGAAATGTTTGCGGTCCAAAGGTCGGCGTCCTTGTGCCAGATGGAGAAGTTGCCATATTCCTGAAGAGTGAAGACCAGGAATTTGCTGTCCGGGGATATTCTTGGAAAGGAGACGCTTTTCCCGCTCCCCGCTCCGTTGAAGATGGTGTCCACCTTCTCGCCGAACGATGCGTCTTCAGGATTGAAGTCGATGCGGCAAAGGCTGTACTTCGCCTTTGAATACTCCTGCGGCATTGGTGAGACCGCTTTCGCCGAGCAGAAGTAAAGGCTGCGGCCGTCCGGAGAGAATGTAGGGAAGGTCTCGAACGATTCTTTCGAGCGAGTCAGAGGAGACCAGGTGATCTCTTGCTTTTCCACATCGTACACGACCACATCGGATGCGGAGTCGTACACCTCGATGCGGTTCTCGTTGTGGCTGAAGAAGTTCTGGTTCGTGGTGTTGACGGAGAAAGACACGTATTTTCCGGAAGGATGCCAGTATGGATAGACCAGAGCGCTGATGGTGGAGTCGGTCTTCGTGTTAAGCTTCTCAACCTTGTCGTCCAGAATCATCGCGGTGCCACCGAAGTCAGCGCGGGCGTGGAACAGCATTCTGGAAGGATTCCTTTGACAGTAGGAGTGACAGTTGACACAGTTGCCGCCCGTCAAGGAATTCTTGAATATAGCGGTTTGGGAATATGTCTCCAGATTCCTTTGATAGATTCCGACTTTTTTCCAGGCCTGATAGCCCGGCGGGATCAGCCTGTAGGAAAGGTACGGGTCAATCCCGTCTGTCGAGACGATGATTGAGAATGGTTTGAAAGCCAGCCATTTCCCTTCGCGTCTGACGGCAACGGTAAGGCTGATCTCGGCTCCGGCGTTGTCTTCCATCAGCTTTCTCCAGTATGACCTCGGAAATGAGAACAGGCCTTTGTGTCCTGTAATCAGCCTTTCGCCGGACTTTCCTCTGACGATCAATGCGGCCGTCTCGTCGCCAAGGTAGGAGAAGTTCAGCGGGGCAATGTTCGGCGGAACGGTGACTCCCACATAATCCGGGAAGATCTCCGGAGACTCCCCGATGCTTTCTGAAACGCAGATTCTCTGTCCGCAGGAAACGGCCAGAAACAGGGCCAGGATGGCGGCCAATGTTGTTTTGACGCGCTGTCGCTTCGATGAAAGGATATTCATTAATTGTCAGAAACTTGAGTGAACAAAAGATAGTACCAGAATGTGTCGCGGAACCCCGTCAGTGCGGACTGCGGACTTTGACTCCGCATCGCTGCCCCGTATTTCTCCTTGAAAGACCGGAATCGAGCGACATTCTCCTCCGTCACCCCGTGCGCTAGACACCAGTCCAGATTGTAGGCCTGCCGCCGTTCAACTTCTTCCGGAGACATTCCGTGACTCACGGCGAAGTCGATGTCCATAGTCCCGAAATAGTCTGCGTAGAAAAGCATACAGTCCTGTACAGGAGTAGGGAGACTCTTCAGAGCCGGCGCACCGAACCGCTTGTCGACAAATTCCACGACATTGGTCATATCCTTGGAAAGCAGGAGGTAGGACAGGGCATATTCCATAGCCTTCCCGTCGCAAGGGTTGGCGTCCACTATCCTGAAAAGATCGTCCATCGGATTGGTGTAGAGCACGAAAGCGTCTTCGCACCGAAGGTCGCGCCGGCCATTGCCAAGGACATCGTCATTCATTACAGCTTCATCATCCCAGAGGAACACTCTTTGTGACGAGGCCCATTTGGAGTAGCGCAAGGATTTCTCCATCAGTCTGATGTACTTTTCCGCCGTGGCGTAGGAACCTCTCATCAAGTCTATTTCAAGCACCATACGCAGCATCGACGGCACGTGGTCTCCAAACGCCTGGTCCGCATTGAACGCCGCACTCTGTGCCGCCCCGATGTTACCCATCGCAAACAGCACTCTTCCAAGTCTCAGCTGGTCAAGGTCATTTTGTGATTTCACGTCGTTTATCAGCGAAAGCGGACCGTTCTGTCGGTATTTGAAAAGATTCTCCGCCAGAAGTCCTTTCTCCGCCAAGGCCAGATTAAGGTAGTTGGCCTCGTTCTGCGACCGGACATCCTTACCGTGAAGGCGGATGATCTCATCCCAGTCGTCGTTTGTGGCGAGGCATTCCAACCGGTAGATTCTCATCTTGGCATCCGACTTGAATATGTCGCACAAACCGATGAAAGAGAACAGCGTGATGACCAGACTCAAGATGCAGACACCGGTTTTGGCGACATTTCCTTTCACGGTGATCCTGCGGAAAATGGCGGCAATGAATATGCAGACCGACAGCATCACCCAGCTTAAGTAATGAATCTCAGGCATCTTTGGGATGTCCACCTCATAGTACATTGCCGGAGTGAACGCCTCAAGGATTGTGGCAATCTCACCGGCTTGAATCATCACTAAACCCAAAACCAACGTTATGGCGGGATAAATGACTGAAAACAGACCTTTGGAGCGTTTCACGAATATGTCGAACAGCAAAGCCCGTACAGCGAACAGCAGCGCCACTGAACCGGCAAAGAAGAACAGCCCCACGGTCATAGCGCAGCCCCACGGCAGATGGTTATTCTTGATCTTTGAATATTCCAGCAGACAGAACACTGCGACGACGTAGGCTATAAGTCCTTGGTAAAAGCAGTAATAGTCGAGCAGCGAGACTGCCAGGAACACGGATGGAAGCAGACAGAACGGGAATATTCCCCACACCTCCCTTTTGCCTTGAGACTCGGTGTCAGTACTCTCAAACCGTCCTCCCGTGCAAGCCGTCCTCTCCATAAGTTTCCAGACCATCCAAGCGTTAAGCCACAGAAGCGCAAGCGTCATCACCACTCCGACTCCGGGAACCGTGAAGAACTGCATCAGGAACCTTGCGATCAGTTCAGCCAATCCTCCCGGATGAAGCAGAATGTCCTTGATGTAGCCCCGATCAAACAGGAACATCTCCTGCTGCCCTCTGAAAACCAGCATCCACTTCTGTGATGCGCAGTATGCTCCAAGCGCGAACACGCAGACCACGCAAACCAGATTCCGGATTATCTCGCCTTTAACTTGCTTCATATTGTCCTGGTTAGTAATGATGAAAAATAAGTTTGTAAAGTTTTGTGAAAGATATTTGTGGATAAATATGTTTGTGAAGAAGGAGTGTACCGGAGTACACGACTGATGAACAAATAAGAAGCTGTTTTGAAATGAATCGAATGTTTTGTTATATGCTTTATAAATAACTGATTATCAGTTGCTTTAATTGAATATAATTCGTAACTTTATAATTATAAAGCAGTTGAGTTATGAAGACGTATTCAACCGACCTCACTGATAATCAGTTGCAAGTTATAAAAAAAATCATAAACGCACAAGAGGAAACCTCCTCTCCGCGGCATAATGGATGCGACACTTTACATAATCAAGACCGGGCGCCTATGACGTATTGGGTGAAGGAAAAATTCGGCCGGGTCGTGGAGGTCGTGCTTAGAAGCTGTTTAAAAATGGTTCCCGCATTTTATTATGCGGAATTTTCGAGACAGTTTCGGCTTTGGAAGAGGGAGCGTAGCAGTAGCTACGTGACCGATGACAAAGATGAAAATGGCCGGAAAGGCCGCATAAGAAAAAAGAGGAATTATTTTTAAACAGCTTCTTAGGCCTGACGAATGCCCGACCAAATTTCTGGTGCTTCCGAAACGATGGATTGTCGAGGCTCTTTCTCCTGGCTAAAGAACTTCCGCAGACCGGCCATCAACTACGATTTTCCGGCCGATACCGCCGAGACGATGGTGCAACTCGCCTTATCGGTGATTATCCTAAACAATTTAAAAGAAAAGTCCTTTAGCCGAGACTAGCTAAAGGACTTCGCTTAATGTATTGCG
>CAVCPY010000272.1:0-2725 GCA_963604245.1 Eggerthellaceae bacterium | reverse complement strand
TGTCTCGAAAATTCCGCATAATAAAATGCGGGAACCATTTTTAAACAGCTTCTTACTCCTTGAGCGATTTCAAGATCTGCACGGCCTCGCTCACAAGATAGGTGCTGCCGCCGATGTAGATCAGCGGGAGCGAGAAGCGGGAGCTGTCAGGCTTCCGGGATGTCTCACGGGCCAGACCGATCGCCATTGAAAGTGCCTGACGCACATCCTGAGCATCGTAGATGCGGTTCACCGGTCTTCCGGCCGCAGCGCAGAAAGTGCGGTACCGCTCCGCCAGTTCCTTCTCCGGAAGAGCGCGGCGAATCTGTGGATTCGTGAATATGCAGGTGGCGTCCGCCGGAATCAGAGGCATTATGCCGTCCAGATCCTTGTCGGCCATAACTGCATAGACCAGAATCAGGGAGGAACACTCCCCGGAGGCCACCATCGACTCCAGCTGGGCGAAGTTCTCCTTCAGAGCCGCCGGGTTGTGCCCGATGTCCGCAATGATGAACGGCTGGGTGGAAAGGCGTTCCCAACGGCCGTGGAAACCCATCCGGGAGGCCGTATGGACTATGGCCTCCACGACAGCCAGCGGCTCCGACAGGCCGGCATATTCAGGGATGTCCTTCAATATGTCGATGGCGGCCAGTGTGGTGCGAAGGTTCTTCCTCTGATATTTGCCCCGAAGGTCCATATCCCTCAAAATATCTTCGCGCCGGTACCACAACGAAGGCTCGGCATCCTCGGCGAACGTCAGCGGGCAACCCGCCTCCGCAGCCTTGGCCTCAAACACGGGACGTGTCTCGGGAAGATACTCTCCTACAAGGGCGGGGACATTTTTCTTGAATACTCCGGCCTTCTCTCCGGCGATTTCCGCCAGGGTGTTGCCGAGCAGGGCGCAATGGTCCAGAGCGATGCCCGTGACTATCGAAAGGTCGGGAGTTATGACGTTCGTGCTGTCAAGACGGCCTCCCAGACCGACCTCGATGACAGCCACATCGACTTCCCGGTCGGCGAACCATCTGAACGCCATCCCGGTCGTGATCTCGAAGAAAGAAAGGTTCAAGGCATCCATATCGGCTTCGTAGCGGCAGAGGAAATCATAGACATATTCCTCGGACACCAGCTCCGCTCCGCCGTGGCGGCAGACTATCCTCATCCGCTCCCGGAAATCCACGATGTGGGGCGAGGTGTATAGTCCGACCTTGAGACCGCAGGCGGACAATGCCGAAGCGAGCATATTCGCCACCGAGCCTTTGCCGTTCGTGCCGGCCACGTGAATCGTCCTCAGGCTTTCGTGCGGATTGCCAAGGACTTCCTCAAACCGGAACATATTCTCAAGCCCGGGTTTGTAGGCATCCTTGAACGGCACTTTCTGAACTGAAGGGAATCTGGTGAAAATCGCCTCGACCTTATCACGATAATTTTTTCCGGAAAATGGCTCCATAGTTTTCTGTCTGATGAACTGTTTTTTGAACTGAACTCAAATTTACTTAAATTTACGGACATATTCTAACAGGATGAAAGAAAAAAGTTCAGCGCTTCATTCGAAGTACATCATCGACGGGGTCACAAGACAGTTGACCCCGGCGGAAATGCTCGATGACTGCCTTGCTGCCAAAGTGGAAAGCGCCCCTGCCGGGGAGGAAGACCTTGAGCCGGTCGTTGATGAAAGCACGGATCCGTCTCCATCTTTGAAAAAGTTCCTGAATCAGAACGTTCAAAGCTATCTTGCGACTGTCGTCCGGCTTTTGGACGAGCCGAGACCTTTCCCGGCAGCGTTCCCCGACTCCTACACGAAAGGCCGGATCGCAAAGGCTCTTCTGGACGCGGTATGGCTGAACGGTCATTTCAAACTCGGAGACCTGGCTATCGCCGCAAAATGGAAATGGAACGGCAAGCCGCTCGGGAATATGGCTGCGTTCTACTCTTCGGCGGAAGCCACGGCGGACTACATCAATGATTTAGGAATATGCCTGAGCGAGTACTCGTTCACTGAAAGCGGACGGCTCTGCCAGACCTCCTTCAAGGTCGGAGCGTGTGAGAAGGGCGGGAGTCAGGATGAAGACGGCATATTCCTGCCAGAAGACGCTCCGTTCGGCAGTGAACATCCGGTGCTTGGCCGCCGCAGGGCGGTTCCGGACAAACTTGCCGCGGATCCGGACAGCTGGATCATCTACGTGCCGTTCGACTCGTGTGACTTCCGGCTCGGCGGCTCGCTTCTGGGCGAGACCCTCGGGCAGAGCGGGGACAACTTCCCGGAAATCGGAGACGCTGACTATTTCATTGACTGTTACGAAGTCATCAGAGAATTTGTGGAGGACAAGGTTGCGGTCTCAGCAGCCACTGTCAGCGACGGGGGTCTGCTCACCGCCCTCAAACTGATGTGTTCGGAAGACATCGGAGCCGACATAGACATCAGCGGGATAATGAGCGCTTACGGCGAGGCCGACAATGTCAGGGTTCTGTTTTCCGAAGTCCCCGGAGCGCTCATCCAGATAAAGGATTCAGACTATGACTATGTCGACGCCGAGTTCCTGCTTCAGGACATCGCCTACTATCCCGTCGGGCATCCGGTTTCCGGCTCCGGCGAAGTCAAGGTACACTCCGGAGGCAGCGGAATCGCGAACATCCTGCAATCCCTGCTCGGCAGTCAGGCCTCGGAAGGCGAAGACTGACATTAATTAACTTAGAAACTGTTTAAAAATGGTTTCCGCATTTTATTATGTGGGATTTTCGAGAC
>CAVCPY010000271.1:13040-17721 GCA_963604245.1 Eggerthellaceae bacterium | reverse complement strand
TCGAAAATCCCACATAATAAAATGCGGAAACCATTTTTAAACAGTTTCTAAATTTGCAGTAAATCCCGACCTGACAGCCTCTACAGGAATCGTTGCATCAATGGAACAATGGGCACGGTCATTGCGACCTAAGAAGCGGTCGGTGGCCGGACGGTTTAGTAAACGACCTCTGACATAGCCTTGAGGTCGGGTTGGAGGCCTGTCATTATAGAGTAACCGGTAAGAGCTTGGTAGAGAAGCCAGCGGCGGCCCGAGATGTAGGTGCAGTCAGCGGAGGTGAGTTTCATACGAGCCTCATCGTCAAATGATGGAGTCTTGTAGTTCGCCTCCAGAATCACCTTTCTCTGACCCGAATCCTCTCCGGCGAAATCATCGGCGGTAAACTCCGCTATTTCAGGCAGAGCCATCGGCAGAGTGTAGATCACAAGGTCACATTCCTTGACGGCCTCCTTGAAATCAGAGATCGGATCAGGCAGGAAACCATATTCAGGCATAGCCTCCGCTATCGTCTGCGCCTTTTCCGGGGTTCGGTTCATCAGGATGGTGGCGAATCCAAGTTCGGCGGCGGCCACGGCGGCGGCCCTTCCGGCTCCTCCGCAACCAACCACAAGCGCCTGAGGCTGACGGTTGAACGTGCGACTCAAGGTCATCAGGAAGAACTGATGCATCTTCACAAAGAACCTGTCCCCGAAGTTGCCGATAAACTCCTCCACGATGCCCGGGAAATATGCCTCCACGACAGCCGTCACGATGCCTGTAAAGTCCGAATTGTACGCCTCTATGCCATTGGAGCCTTTCACCAGAAGGTTCGTCGCACCGATGCGGGCCGCCGGTCCTGAAACCGCCCCCTCGCCTTTGCGCGCCATCTCCAGAACCTTTGAATATGCCCGTTCCTTAAACGGAGCGGTGACGTTGACAGCGGCATATTCATCAATGAATCTCTGGAAGGAAGCCTCAAAGTCACTTCCTTCGATCAGGTCGTATGAATATTCCCCGTCCTTCACTCCCTTGTACGCCGCCTCGAACAGTGCCGGACTGCTGGAGCCCTTGATCGGATCCCCTATGAGACCATATTTCGCCATATTCCTTAATGTTTTTTGTCCGGTGCGAAGATAGCAAACCGCCAGACATTCTGCAACCCATATTGAATGATAATGTATATGGACATTGGACACAAGGAAGTTAGAAGCTGTTTTGAAATGGTCCGCGAATTTTGTAATGCGGATTATTTTGACTAACTTGCATTGTTTAGGGATTGTCTTGGCGGCAAATGCAGACAACGCTGTCTTGCCGCAGTCACCCTACACGACCATAAACATAACTAAACGACTTAATATTATGTCACTGAACAAAGTAATGCTGATCGGTAACGTTGGTAAAGACCCGGAAGTACGTTACCTTGACGGAAACAACCCGAACTCGGGTAGCACAAAGGTGGCGACGTTCACCCTTGCGACGACTGAACGCTATCGTGACCGCAATGGAGAACTTCGGGAGAACACGGAATGGCACAACATCGTGGCCTGGAGGAACTCGGCGGACATCGCCGAAAAATACGTCCACAAGGGGACACAGTTGTACATTGAAGGCAAACTCAGGACCAGATCCTGGACTGACCAGACCGGAAACAAAAAGTACACCACGGAAGTCACCGTGGACAATCTGCAGCTTCTTGGAAGGAAATCGGACAATTCCGGGGCGCAGGAGGGAGGACAAGGGTATGGGCAGCCGGGTCTTCGACAGCCTCAGGGAGCGGCATACGCACAGCCCCAGTACCAACAAGGCGGCCACCAACCGGCTCCGCAACCAGTGCAGCAGCCGGGATTCCAGCAGCAACCGATCCAACAGCCTCAGCAGCAGGCTCCGGTGAATCCGATCGAGGTGGCGGCGGCCGATATGCCGCAGGATGACCTTCCATTCTGATTTTCGGGAATATACAAAACGAATACTTACAGATATGAGTTCAAGACTTGACGTAGTCCTTGGCCTCCAGTGGGGAGACGAGGGGAAAGGTAAGATTGTGGATGTGCTTGCCGGCCGTTATCCGGCTGTAGCGAGATTCCAGGGCGGTCCTAACGCCGGACACTCCCTCCATTTCGACGGGAAGAGCTTCGTGGTGCGCAGCATCCCTTCCGGAATATTCCGTGAAGGCTCCACCAACATCATCGGAAGCGGTGTTGTCCTGGATCCGATCACCCTGCGTGAAGAGTGCGCCAATGTGGAGAAGATGGGCATAGACCCGAAAGAAAAACTGTTCATCTCCAAGAAGGCCAACCTGATCCTCCCTACCCACCGTCTTCTGGACGCGGCTTACGAGGCAGCTGCCGGAAAAGGCAAAATCGGCTCCACCCTCAAGGGCATCGGACCCACCTACACCGACAAGATCAGCAGACACGGCCTCAGGGTCGGAGACATCCTCGCCCCTGATTTCAAAGAGAAATTCGAGAAACTCAAGGCCAGACATATTCAGTTGCTCTCCGACCTGCACTTTGAGTGCGATCCGAGCAAGGATGAGGCCGAGTGGATGAGTGCGATCGGGTTCCTGAAGGGATTCCGGCTCATCGACTGTGAATATTTCGTCAACAAGTGGTTGGAAGACAAATCGATGCTCGCCGAAGGAGCGCAGGGTTCGATGCTCGACATCGACTACGGTTCCTACCCGTTCGTCACATCATCCTCGACAACTGTCGGCGGAGTCTGCACCGGACTTGGGGTGGCTCCGTCAAAAGTAGGGAAGGTCTATGGCATCTTCAAGGCCTACTGCACCCGTGTGGGCAGCGGCCCGTTCCCGACAGAGTTGTTTGATGAGACCGGAGAGAAGCTCCGTCAGGTCGGACACGAGTTCGGGGCCGTGACAGGCCGTCCCCGCCGCTGCGGCTGGCTGGATCTCGTTGCCTTGAAGTACACCGTGATGATTGACGGCGTGACAGACCTCATAATGATGAAATCAGACTGTCTGGATGATTTCGAGACCATCAAGGTCTGCACATCCTACAAGGTGGACGGCGTCGAGACCGATCAGGTTCCGTTCGACATCGCCGCCGAAATCGAGCCGGTTTACACCGAATTCTCAGGCTGGAAGAAAGGCCTGACCGGAATCCGCGAAGAAAGTGAGCTCCCACAGGAATTCAAGAACTATATCAAGTTTATGGAAGACTACCTCGGAGTTCCGATCAGCATAATCTCCCTCGGACCTGACCGCGAGGCCACCATCGAACGGTAAGGCAAAAGAGTCTCTTACAATATGCCCCCGGAAGCCAGACTAGGCTTCCGGGGGCTATGGTTGTGATTGACTGATATCAATGCCTTATAATCTCTCTCGATCCTGAGAGCACAGCTACCATCGAGCGGTCAGCAAAGACAGAATCGATGCAGATAGCGGTCAGGCGGCCTACGACGGATAGATGGGCAATCCGACGATTCAGTTGGAGGAGAGGACGGCACGCAGCCGCTCACATTCCCCGTCGCTGAGTCCACACTCCTTGAAATATTTCCAGGCTGCCTCCCGCAACTCCTCCTGCCCGATGGTGGTGACATCGACCTTGTTCCAGTCAACCTCCTTCAGGTTGTCGCCGTCAAGGACTTCCTCATGGCACATCACCCATATCATACGGTCTATGGCCAGACTCTGCCTCGTCAGGTATGACTCGCTTCCTTTCTCGACACGATAGAAGTTGTACATCGTCACCATATAGTCATCCCTGAGTTCGGAGACATCGGCTCCCATAAATGCTTCCAACAGCATAGCCACGAATCCGCAGCGGTCCTTGCCCTCGTTGCAATGGATGAGATAAGGAGGACGACGAGCCAGCATAAATCTGGCCATCTCTCCCATCTTCGTCTTGAACACTTCACCGAAGACATTGGCCGACAGTCCGCAAGCCAACGTGTTACCGTCCTTGTAGAGTTGGGGACAATAGGTGGAGGCGTAACCCTCGGTGGCAATATATTTCTCAATGGCCGCCTGAGTGTCGGCAAGGTCAATCTCCGTATTTATACCCACCTCGCGCGCCAGACTGTCAGCCACACGGTAGCGTCCCTCATTCTTCGCACAATTGATCGGATTGCTCGACCGGTACAGCACACCGTCTCCCATTCCGGCCGTGGACACCATCCGGAAGTTGGCATATTGCTCGGCTGTCTCTCCTTGCCTCCGCTCCACAGGATAAGTGGACTTGAGCAGTTCGTACTTCTCTTTGTAACCGCCTTTCTCCGCAAGCGTTATGGTGACTTTGTCACCTACCTTGCCGCCGATGAAGAGGTGGAAGTCGGCATTGAGCAAGCCGAAACCGTAGTCAGTGCCCAGAGCGTTGTAGTCGACGTAGGTCGGCTCAAAACAGCCCGCCTCGTTGAAAGAGGTCAGGAAGGGGATGTTGTCGAGGTCGATGTTGTCACCTATCCGCACGCGCAACAGGTCGGCATAGGCGAAGCCTTTGTCCTTCATATCCTGCGGGGTGAAGTCGGGCACAATCTGCCCATAGCTGTTCACTTCGGCGACGAGGCCGGAAATCTCGGGGCTGGAAGAACTTCCGCTCTCCCGGTCACTGCATGACAGCAGCGCAGCTGCCGCCATAACCAATAAGATAGTTTTTTTCATAGTGCAAAAATAGCAATAAGAAGCTGTTTAAAAAATTCCTCTTTTTTCTTATGCGGCCTTTCCGGCCATTTTCATCTTTGTCAT
>CAVCPY010000271.1:0-13030 GCA_963604245.1 Eggerthellaceae bacterium | reverse complement strand
CCAAAGCCGAAACTGTCTCGAAAATTCCGCATAATAAAATGCGGGAACCATTTTCGGACAACAAATGTTTTTTTGAAACAGTATCTTTGCTCTCCCTCGGATCAGACCACGAGGTCACCATCGAACATTAAGACAAAGAGCTATTTACTAAATACTTCCCCGGAAAGTAAGACACAACTTTCAGGGGCGGGTGTTTTTTTGCTGATAATAACAAAGTTCTAAAGCAGACGTTTTGGAATATTGAAACCAACCAGCCCACCGGGAACTGCTCACAAAACTTTATTTGTTAACACTGTGTCACCATAACGACGTGATCTTCCCACCCAGCGTGGATTTCTATATATAACTTACGTGATTCTCCTTTGGTGTTTAAGAAGTTTTTGTATATTTGCAGATATGGTGTTGTGCCATAAATGGCACAACACGATGAACTCCGCTTCCTCCCAGAAAACGTATATGAAGATGCAGAACAAGTTGCTGGAAGACGATCAGGCCACGTGTTATCTTGTCGAGGTCATTTCCACCAAGTCCAAGGATGAACCCTGGAAGGTGTCAATCGATGGCCGGCCGTTCCAGCATAACAGAATCCGCAGAATGTCGATGGACAAGTTCAATAATCTTGTGTTCAATGACAAGACAGCGTTTTTCAGACTTTGCGACGCATTGCCGGACATCATCGAGGACGTTGTCTCTGACAACAGGGAACTGGCTTTGCGGAACACGGTCTATGAAGAGCTGATGAGTTTCAATCCGGATGTCCTGAAGAGTCTGTACCTGCTGGCATTCTCCACTTACGAAGGCTTTGATTCGCTATGTCAGTATCCGGATTAGAGAGGAGACCAGGCTCCTCCGATAAAAGAATATCCCCGAATAACTTCGCGGATGTTATGGGGTGTCCCGCTCAACGGTACGGTCTTGGGTGGATTCGGGGAAATATGTTCTGGAAGACGGGGGCAGAGGTTCCCATTTTCTGATGGACGATTTGAGGAACGTGCCTGAAATATCCCAAATGCTGTCCGGCAAATGGGAGGAGGAGATGAGGACGAAACCGGCAAGACCTTACACCTCTGTAGAACTTTTCGCCGGAGCCGGAGGTTTGGCTCTCGGAATGGAGATGGCGGGGTTCCGTCATATTCTCCTTAACGAATTCGACCATAATGCGTGCGAGACGCTGAGGCTGAACCGTCCTGACTGGAACGTCGTTGAAGAGGACATCCACTCGGTGGACTTCACCGGTCTGAAAGGCAAGGTGGACTTCCTGTCGGGTGGCTTCCCTTGTCAGGCTTTTTCCTATGCGGGGAAACGTCTGGGATTTGAAGAGACCCGCGGAACGCTGTTCTTTGAACTTGCGAGAGCGGTGAAAGAAATCCGGCCGAAGGTGTTTCTGTGCGAGAACGTCAAAGGCCTGAGGGAACACGATGGCGGGCGGACATTGGAGACGATCACGAATGTCATAAAGGAATTGGGCTATTCATTGATTCCTCCCCGGGTCTTGAAAGCCGTGATGTACAAGGTTCCGCAAAAAAGGGAGCGTTTGTTCCTTATAGCGGTGAGAAATGACCTGGCTGACAAGGTGTCATTCGATTGGCCTGCTCCGTACAGCCGTGTGATGACTTTGCGAGACGCTTTCTTCGCCGGAGACCTTTACCCTGTGGATGTGCCTGAAAGTGAATGCCAGCAGTACCCCGAGAAGAAAAAGAAAGTGATGGATTTGGTCCCTATGGGAGGCGATTGGCGTGATTTGCCTGAGGTTGTTGCCAAGGAATATATGAAAGGCAGTTATAACCTCGGGGGAGGCAAGACAGGGATGGCGCGCAGGTTGTCTTTGGATGAACCGAGTCTCACTCTGACGTGCGCTCCGGCACAGAAACAGACCGAACGCTGCCACCCTACCCAGACCCGCCCCTTGTCTGTCCGTGAATATGCGAGAATACAGACTTTCCCGGATGACTGGAACTTCTCAGGGAACATCTCATCCAAGTACAAGCAGATAGGGAACGCCGTCCCCGTCAATCTGGCCTATGCGGTGGGACGTGCGGTCGTGCGTCTCTTGAACCGGATAGAGCAACTATAGGGTAGCTGGTCGGTCACACCGGGCAGCCACGCTCTCGGTCCCGACAGCGAGGTCACCATCGAACGATAAGGCAAAGATCCACTTACAATATGCCCCCGAAACTCAAACAAGACTCTCGGGGGCGTTTCATATGAATATGCTCAAGCGATCCGGTTACTTCCAAACATCGCTATAGATCGAGCGTCAGACCAACGGCCCAATAATTGAACTCCGGCCAGTAGTCAGTGTCCATAGTGTTCATCGGAGAATATTTCGCATAGACGCCCACGTCTCTGAAATTGAGCTGGAACATCAAGTCCACAGTGGCGAGGTTGCAGTGCGCTCTCTTGTACTTGTCCTTCTGTTTTTTGCCATCCAGTCTGTACTTATCGACTATCATACTGCTGGCGTTGATATTTACAACCGGGCCGACAGAGAAGCCGACACCGCGATAGACGTTGACGCCAAAGACAAGCGGGAATGTGACACTGAACACTTTCAACTTGGACACTTTCGGCTCGGATTTCTCCGGCCATCCTCCTATCCTGATGTTCCCTTCATCATCTTTCGTCATCATTCCACCTTTGTTCATTGCAAAACTCTTCCACGAAAAGCCAAGGCCGTAGTTGAACGTCAGGAAGCTTGACAACTTGAAGTAGTCCTCATAAATGTTGTAGTACACCTCATACGAGCGTTGGTTCCTGAAACCCAATTTGTCCGAGTTGACATTCAGCAACGCAATTCCGAAATCACCGGGGCCGACCAACCGGCTGCCGCGTGCGCAAGTCTTGTTCACAACCTTGTGATAAAAAGGCACGTTGAAGTCAAATCTTGACAGATTACCGTAGTCATCCTCCCTGTCTCCTGATGAAAGACTGAACCGATTCAGATCATTCCTGCCAACGAAGGAGTTGGTGAAGGTGTACGCAAATGACGAGTCGCACTCGGAACCGAACACCTCCATCTTATAATAGACCTCTTTCTTAGGGTCATAATGCTGCTTGACAGAATCAGGCTTATAGACAATGATCAAGGAATCTGACATATAGTTCAGCTTCTTACCGTCAGAGTTGTAACGGATCATTATACCGGGTTTCTTTGCCTGAACCTTCACCGTGTCTGTCGGGTCTGTGGTTTTGAACTCCGAACGTTTTGTGACTTTTGTTTGTGCCGATGCGGCGCATACGCACAGCGCCGAAACGAGCAATACAGATGGTAATCTTCTCATAATCTTTACCTTTGCTTAAACATTTTCTTTAGGTCGTTCATTGTGGCCTTGCCCCTGAGATAGACCACCGTCACATAGGCACTCTCAAACGGTCCTTTTGCCTCCTCATCAAGCTCGCACCCTACAACGGTCTTGCCGTCAGAGCCTTGCGTGACCTTTTCCTTTCCTATCCCCTTGATCTGGAAACCGACATATTCGTTTTCCTCGGAACCGCCTGTCCGCAGCCTCAAAAGGGCATAGCACATCTGCCCGCCATAATAATCAATCTTCCGGTCAACAGCATTGCGCGAGTCAGCCTCCACGAGAGACGCCACCCTGTCGATCGCCCCGGCTCCAGCCTTGAAGCTGATACTACGGAAATACTTCAGATTGTAGGGCTTAAGCTCCGCACCGCTCACTTCCGACATCGAAATGCCGGACATATCCGAGAGACGCACTATGGAGCCGCTGAAGCTGAACAGGCTGTCAATCTGAAGCCCTTTCTGCGCCCGGGCAGGAAGCAAGGCAAGCAGACACAATGCCACTAATAAAAATACTTTTCGTCCCATCATTTTCCGAATATTTCATTCAACTGTTCATCCACATCAGTTCCGCCGGAGAAAAGGTCGGCAAGGATGTTGTCGACGTCGTTCATTACAACTTCCTTGTCGGTCACCTTCTGCCCTCCGACATACGAGACGCAGATGTTTTCCTTATTATAGACATTCACACCAAGAGCAATGAATATGACGGCGCAGACGGCTGCCACGGCTATCCTGCCCCAGACGGTCCTGACACGTGAATATTCCTTCGCCTCTTTCCGTGAAAGAGCCTTGCCGACAGCGAAGTAACCCATCACTGCACGGATTTCGTCATATTCAGGGGTCTGTCCTTCCGGAGAAGCGAGGAAAGCCTTGAGCCTCTGTTCCTCGGCTTCGGAAAGGGTCCCCTCGAAGTACCTGTCAACATATTCATTGATCTTATTCATCTTCATTTCTGAATTTGTCCCTTAAAATTTTCCTTGCTCTTGAGATGTGCATCCGGACAGCGGTCTGCTGCATTCCAAGGTCTTTGGCGATGCGCTCGAAGGACTGCCCTTCATATTCGTGCTTCCGGACGATAAGCCTCTGGAGATCTGTCAGTTCGCTGTCCACCGATTCTTCTACTTTCCGGAAGAGCAGTTCCTTCTCCATCGCGTCACCGACCTCATCCTCAATCTGCCTTCCCTCCAGGCTTACCGTCCGCCGGCCACGCGCTTTCCGATATTCATCGATCTCAAGATTTCTGCCCGTCCTTGAAAGCAGTCCCATCGCCTCCTTCACGCTTCCGACCTTGTACTTTCCTCCCCAAAGCCTGCAGAAGGCATCCTGGAGGGTGTCCTCTGTCTTCCATCGGCCCCGCAGGGCCAGGAACGCTTCTGTGAGAAAGTCTTCGATCATCATTTGAACTTTTCACTAATATAAACGAAAAGGGTGGGATAATGTAACAGTGTCCCGGTGATTTTTTTCTGATTGGTCGGTCTGGCACATCAACATCTCCTCTGAGTGAGTGTAAAAATCGCACGGTCTATTTCATCTTTATCGTGACCCCAAAGCACGATAGCGGGCGAAAAGCGAAAAAAACTTACCATTTTCGCCCGCTATCGCTAAATTCTTGTTATATTTGCCGAAAACAAAGGATATGGAGAATATTATCGGACGGCAAGCGGAAATTCGTGATTTTGAGCGTTGGTACTCTTCCGGAAAACCAGAATTCATTGCTGTTTATGGACGCCGCAGGGTCGGTAAGACTTACCTTGTAAATTCGCTGTATGCAGGGCAATACACATTCTCCACAACCGGAATCATTGACGGGAACAAGAACGAAGAACTTACGGCATTTCATACATCTCTTAAAGAATATGGATATTGTGGAAGTAAACCTCGCACCTGGATGTCCGCATTTGAGTCCTTGCGGACATTGTTGGAAAGCAAGAGAGTTCCCGGGAAGCGTATGGTCGTGTTCATTGACGAGCTTCCGTGCCTTGCGACTCCAAAATCAGGTCTTATAAAGGCCTTGGATTTCTTCTGGAATAGTTGGGGATGCAGGCAACGGGAATTGTTTATGATTGTCTGCGGAAGCGCGACATCCTGGATTATCAGGAATATAATAGACAATAAGGGTGGACTTCACAACCGTATCACCCACGAAAAACACCTTTTCCCGTTCACACTCAAAGAGACAAGAGAATTCCTGCATCATAATGGCTTACTATGGCCAGACATCAATATTCTTCAGACATATATGGCGGTAGGCGGCATTCCATATTATCTGGATATGCTGAATAAAGACTTGAGCCTCACGGAAAACATCGACGCATTGTTTTTCAGTGGAGAAAAGCCTCTCGCCACTGAGTATGGGCGCTTATACAAATCCATATTCAAGGAAGCGGACAAATACAAGTCTGTCATAAAACTGCTGTCAACAAACAAGAAAGGATATACCCGCAAGGAACTGGCAGACAAGCTGAAAGTGGAGAATAACGGTCATTTCGGAGACATTCTTGATGACCTTGTGAACTGCGATTTCATCCGTGAGTACAACACAATCAGAAAGAAAATGAGACAGAACAAGTCGCTGTTCCAAGTGGTTGACTTCTATTCAATCTTCTACCACACATTCGTCTCAAAAAAGCAGAGCGATGAACATTATTGGGCACACACACTGAACACTCCGACACAAAACAATTGGTATGGCCACGCTTTTGAACGTGTGGCAATGGCTCACATACCTCAGATTCTCAAAGCCTTGGGAATAGACCGTATCCTCACGGAATATGGTTCTTGGCGCAGTGACGAACCTGCAAACGGCGCACAAATTGACCTCGTGATTTCCAGAGCCGACAATATGATAAATATATGTGAGGCAAAATACTCCGCAAGCGAATACGCTCTCGCCAAGAACGAGGCGATGAAATTGCTGAATAGGATGGAACAATTCCAAAAAGATACAGCCACGAGGAAAGGAATCTTTATTACTCTGATTACCACTTATGGGCTTGCGAAGAACACTTGGTCAAGCACCGCCAATTCAGTCATAACGATGAAAGATTTGTTTCGATAGCGGGCGAAAAGCGAAGAAAATTTACCATTTTCGCCCGCTATCGTGAAATTTAAGCCGTTAAGAGCAGCAAAATAAATCGAAGACGTGCACAATTGAGAATTAGTCTCCGCTGACTTAAAAGCCTATTGCGACAAGACCGACAACAAAGGTTAGTAGAGTCCTCCGTTGATGGAGATGACTTGGCCGGTGATATAGGAGGAGTCCGGAGAGGCAAGGAAACCGACAAGGGCGGCGACTTCCTCCGGCTTGCCGAAACGACGGGCCGGAATCTGCGCCTTGAGGGAAGCCTCGTCAAGCCCCTCGACCATATCGGTCTCCACAAAACCAGGAGCCACAGCGTTGACCGTGATCTTTCTCGGAGCAAGTTCCTGAGCCAGAGCCTTTGTGGCGGCTATCAGGCCACCTTTGGCAGCGGAGTAATTCGTCTGACCCGGCAGTCCTTTGAGACCGGACAACGAGGCCATATTGATGATGCGGCCGTTGCGGTGCGAGACCATAGGCTGAAGAAACGGTCTGGTTACATTGTAGAAACTGTTCAGGTCCGTGGACATCACCTTGAACCAGTCCTCCGGCTCAAGCCAAAGAAGAAGATTGTCCTTACGTACCCCGGCATTATTCACCAGAACCTCCACATAATCCTCAGGATGGCTCCCCTGCCAACAGGTTATCGCCTTGACAGACGCATCCGTGTCAGCGACATCGAACTTCAAAAGCTCCCCGCTGCCGCCAGCCTCCTGAACCAGACGCAAGGTCTCCTGTGCCGCCTCGTCATTCGAGACATAGTTGATCACGACACAGAATCCCATCTGAGCCAGTTTCACACAGACCGCGCGGCCGATTCCACGGCTCCCACCAGTTACAAAAGCGTATTTGGACATAAAATATTCAAAATTAATTTCAGTGCAAACTTACGCAATAATTCCTCATCGTCATAAAATAATAATCATAAAATGACGATGGGAATATTTCTCGAAAAAAGACGGTGAATCAGCGAAGGGTTATAAAATCCTTGCCGAGGATCTCGCGGCAGGTGAGGACGGAGGTCATTGAGACACCAAGGAGGCCGTGGAGGTTGAGGCTCTGACCGGTAAAAAGGAGGTTTTTCAGAGGGGTACGCGGGGAGAGGATGGTGCGAAGAGGGGTTCTCCAATCGTGACGGATTCCGAATGCGGAACCTTGGGGAGTGGAGGTGTAGCGGGAATATGTCAGCGGGGTGCTGGTGTAGATGCTCTCAATGCTATCCTCCAGCCACGGAAGTCTTGGAGCCACCAAATCAAGGCATTCCCTTAACTTTCTCTGCTTGACCGATTCATAGGATTCCCCAGAATTAGGCGCAATTGCCTGACCGGACGAAGAAAGAAAGTGATCCGGCTCATCTGCTCCTTGAATGAAAGGCATCGGACTCATCAGATCCAGATGTGTCACACTGCCTTGCGGTTCCGGATAAAAATGCACCATAATCGACTCTGTGGCAGACGGATCGGAATGCCAAAGATCCACGCTTTCACGATGAATGAATATATTCCCGTCGGGGCAAGCAACGCTTCCTGGCTTCAGACAGATATTGGCAGTGAACGCTCCGAATGTGTTATCCAAAGCTGCGATTCTTTCCTTATAGACCTTGCGAATGCCATCCGGGACAAGTACAAGAGTCACAGCTGGATGGGCATCGGAGACCACCCAATCGGCCGTCAAGGTCTCAGTTCCGTTCACCTCAACCTCGGAAACCTTTCCTGACACGGCTCTGATCGAAGTGACTTCGGAACCGGTTCTTACAACGCCACCCATAGAGGTTATGGAATCCACCATCCTGCGGACTATCTGATCGCCACCGCCTTCCAGCTTCCAGGCGCTTTGGATGAACGAATTGTTGATTTGGGCAAAGACGTACAACGGCAGGGACTCACGCAGTTCCATCCGCATAAACGAACCGCTAAGCACCTGACGCAAAAGTGGGTCCCTGATTGTGGAGCAAAGATATTCATAGGCGCTTCGACCCAGAAGGTCATTCATCTCCACACTGTCGCCTTCAAAGATTTTGAACATATCGTCTCCGACTTTTTTGAGGAAACGGGCATATTCATAGAGATTGTTTCTTTCCGCAGGGAAACGCTCCGCAAGCCGTTCCACAAAACGGTCGTGCCCAGAGGCAAGCTGGTAGGATTGGCCGCCGATGACAATTTCATCGACACAATCGGGATTTATCTGCTTCCAAGGCAAGTCCATCAATCCGAAATATTCAAAGAAAGGACGCAGGGACTGACCTTCGCCAAGGCCTCCGACATAGTGGAGTCCGGTGTCAAAGATGCGTCCTCCGCGTCTGAAGGATTGAAGGCAGCCTCCCGGTTTGGAGGCTTGCTCAAGAATCGTCACCCGGAAACCTTTTTTGGCCAGAATGTAGCCACATTCCAGTCCGCCCAAGCCGCTTCCTATGATGATGACGCTTCTCTCCACAGTGACTATTCAGATAGCATTTTGTCTTTCCACTCTTGGAAGAACGCCGGGCCGACAGGATCGAACCCGCCGTCCTCGGTCGTGAACAACTGAACAGTCGAAGCCTTGAGAATCAACCCATTGTCCTTCTCGTTACGGATCTCGTAATCGAAACAGAGTTTCGCTCCTTCGGCAGGTTTCCAAGTGATGGTCACAAGCAGGGTGTCATCGATGGTCGCAGTTCTCAGAAAACGCACCTGAAGATCATAGATCGGAGCATAGTAGCCGTGTCCGCTGATCTGACGGTAACTGATTCCGTAGCGATGGCCGAAAGCCTCACGGGCATCCTCAAGGTACTTGATATAGTTCCCGTGCCAGACCATCCTGATTGGGTCCACTTCCGAGAAGCGGACTTTGACACGCACTGTCTCGCTGATGACCGACATATTACAGATTTTTGATTATCAATGTGGAATTAGTGCCGCCGAAGCCGAAGGAATTGGAGAGGAACACATCGAAATGCCTTGATATCCTCCCTGCCGGAATCAATAGCCTTGCGGAATCCTCGTCCGGATTCTCGAAATTCAGGTTCGCCGCGATGAAGTCGTTCTTCATCATAAGCATCGAATAGACCACCTCGCTGGCCCCGGCCATCCACATCTCGTGACCGGTCTGGGATTTCGTGCTGGTCACCGGGACGGTTCTGTCACCGAAGACGGAGGCTATCGCCTTGGCCTCGTTGGCGTCCCCTACGTGGGTGGATGTGGCGTGGGCGTTGATGTAACCGATACTATTCCTGTCTATTCCGGCTTGTTTGACAGCCATTTCAAGTGAGCGTCTCGGGCCGTCCACGTTCGGTGTGGAGATGTGGTCTCCGTTGCCGGAAAAACCGTAGCCAAGCACCTCGCCGTAGATTCTCGCCCCCCTGCGGACAGCGGACTCATAGCTTTCCAGAATCACCGTCGCAGCGCCTCCGCTCGGGACAAGGCCGTCGCGGTCGCGGTCGAAAGGACGGCTGGCTTTTTCCGGCTCGTTTTCCCTGACCGAAAACGCAGATATTCCGTCAAAGGAAGCGACTGCGTAAGGATGAACCTCCTGCGCTCCGCCGCAGACAACCATTTCCTGGAGTCCGTGCTGGATCAGCAAGGCACCGAGGCCGATGGCGTGCGAACCGCTCGCGCAGGCTCCAGACACTGTCAGATTCATTCCCTTGAGTCTGAATATGCAGTCAAGATTCATCGTCACGGTCGAGTTCATCGACTGGAAGATCGCTCCCGAGCCGCACATCATCGTGTCTTTCTTCTCGCGGATAATGTCCACGGACTCGATCACTGGAAGAGCGGAGGAGTCGTTGCCGTAGAGAAGGCCGACCTCATTTGAGGCGAGATAATCCTCACCCACTCCTGCGTCGCGCAGAGCGTCCCTCGTGGCGCAATAGGCAAACTTGGCCTGCTGCGGCATAAACACTCTTTGCGAGCGGCTCAGTTCCTTCTTGAGGTCAGGCTCTTCCACCTTTCCCGTCAAGGCCGAACGGAACCCTATCTCCTTCCTTTCAGGGTCGAATACGATTCCGGACCTGCCTTCATAAAGGGAATCCCGAACCTCATCCAAAGTCTTTCCCAGGCACGACCAGATGCCCATTCCTGTTATCACTACCCTATTCATCTTTCCAAACAATTATCTACAGGATTCGAATATATTCCAAGGAATATGTCCATAAGCACCTCCGGCTCATCGACATCATATTTCTCTAATTTTTTGAGATGATGAAGAAACCTGTCCTTCTGCTCATTTGTGTACTTCCCGCCCTTGAACTCGTGCTTTCCGAAACGGATGTCGTGGGCGATGAAGTTGTTGGGGGCCAGCCTGTAGCCAGCATATACCCTGCGGTCAAGCAGCCTCGCCACCTCGCGGTTATATTCAATGCCGGGAAGAGAATCGTAGGTCATCAAGTCCTGCTCGGTGATCATCGGGCAGAATGTAAGATGCACGTCTCCCTTGAAGGAAGTGATGCCGGAAAGGATGCTGGAAAGGTCCTCGCCTTGCTTTTTGACGTATTTTTCAGACCTTGACTGGTAAAGTTCCAAGGCTTTCATATAGTCGCAGGTCTCCCATTCGTAGGAGATTGAAAGAGGGACTATATTCAATTCCGAGAGGGCCTTGATTTTGTCCTCACGCTTGCTGATGCCGAACATCTTGATGATTCCCTGGTCGGTCGCGTCATTGCCGTCCTTGGTGCGGCCGTTCCTCTGGGCGATCCAGACGGACTCCCCCTTCTCTGTGATGGCGTACCGGATGTACTCGGACAGGTGGACGGAGGATTTGTAGAAGTCCTTCATATTGCCTCCTCTCTCCACCCGGAACATCTTGTTGGACTTGCCGATGTCAATCACAAGGCTGGAACTCATCAGGTTCGCCCCGAACGTGATCTCCGAGGTCCGGAATCCGTGAGTGTGAAGGACATTCTGTAGCACGGAGGCGTCCAGCATAATGTCCCTGTGGTTGGACACGAAAAGATAGTGTCCGGACGGATCCAGATTCTCTATTCCGGAAACCGTGTAGGATGACATACTGCGCTTTACGATCTGCTCGTTGACATACCACATCATCTGTTTCTGGAAATCATAGACAGTGCTGATGTTCCGGACTTCCGCACGGACTTCCTCCACGTTTCTGTCCGGAAAGGCGAACGAGGACAGCAGCGGGAACAAATCGTTGTCGGCAATGCGGTGCATCGCCGCCGGAATCTCCTCGTCACGGTAAGGTCTTATGTCATCGAAGATAGCTTCGTCAATCATCATTTCTTATTTCTTAAATCCACGAATTTCACCGGTTTGCGGCTTTTTGCAGGAAAGAGAATCCCCTGGATCTCCTCCCTCGGGCAGATTTCCACCCTCGGAGCAACGCGGAGCCTTGACCGAAACCTGTCCTTGAGGTCTTTGACCACATCCGTTCCGGGATCGCATGCCATCCCGACTTTCACGAGCACATCGTCCGTTCCCGCCTCCGAGTCCTGAACGTAGATGACATAGTTGGCGACATAGTCCACATTGTCAAGCACATCGTTGATTGCAGGTGGGTAAAGCGTTGTGCCTTTGAGCTTTATCATATTATTCTTACGGCCCACAAGCGGAGTCAGACGGTAAGAGTTCCTTCCGCACTTGCACCGTTCGACTCTCTTTGCGGCGATGTCACCGGTACGGAATCTCAGAAGCGGCATCCCTTCCACACCGAGAGTCGTGACGACAATCTCACCCTCTTCCCCGTCCGGAACCGGAAGGTTGTCCTCACCGATGATCTCCACAATAATCAGCTCGGGATGCACGTGACCGCCCACACCATACTGACATTCAGAGAATGTCGCTCCCATCTCTGTCGATGAATATGTGGCATAGAGGTCAACGTCCCATTTCGCCTTGATCTTCGAGCCGAGAAGATTAAGCGAAAAGTCCTGGTTCCTGAGTCCTTCCCCGATGCCGATGATTCTCTTGACACTTGAATTACGATAGTCTATTCCGTGTTCCTCGGCGTACTGGATGAGACGGAGGATGAACGAAGGAACGCACATTATCGTGTCCGGCTTGATTCGCTGGATAGTGTCCCACTGAAGCTCGGGAACACCGTTGCCGACACGGATGATTCCCGCACCCAACTCCCTGATTCCAAGGAAGTACGCCAGTCCAGCCATAAATCGTTTGTCGATTGTGGTCATCAACTGCACGACATTGCCCGGATGCACCCCGGCGCACTCGAAGGACTTCTTCTCGTTGTAGGCAAGCCTCTGGAGATCCTTCTCCGTACAGCAGAACGTGACCGGGTCGCCCAGTGTACCGGAAGTGGTGATGTAATCGATCACCTTGTCCTTCGGGACACACAGGAAATCCTCGTTGTAGAGTTGAAGGTCCTTCTTTTCCGTAAACGGAACCTTTACCAGATCCTCAATATTACGTATGCTTGAGACATCAATCCCGAAGCGGGAAAACATTCTCTGGTAATATGGGGAATTGGCCGCCAGATAGTCCAGAGCCTCACGCAGTTTCTTCTCCTGAAAGTCCTTGATGGCTTCCACCGACTGGAATTCAATATCCTCTGTCATCTCGATAATTTCTGAAAGTCGATTAATCTTGCGAAATTAGGCAAAAAGAGCGGTAAATCAAAATCTTATAACTATCGCAAAATAAGAAGCTGTTTAAAAATGGTTCCCACATTTTATTATGCGGAATTTTCGAGACAGT
>CAVCPY010000270.1:0-16955 GCA_963604245.1 Eggerthellaceae bacterium | reverse complement strand
GGGGGAGGGACTTGCTCCGTCACTGCCGTGACGGGAAATGAGGTGTTTCGCATAGGCGAAACTTAAGTACATTATCGTAGGTGACAAATAACTCCTTGACAATCAGAAGGTAAGGCGATTTCCTCCGGTAAACATCAACCAAAGAAAACCGCCTGACTATCTAATAATCAACGTCTTGGCAACACTGACCGCTTCTGACCCACAGTCACAAAGCAATCTCACTTTCTTAACTGGATGCTACTTATGGAATAATTCCAAATTGCGGTTCTCTCCGTGATGTTCTCACAACCGGCAGGGAGTCCTCCATACATCTTTTCCGGATAGTACTTTCTAATGTCCAGAACACAATACCTTCTGTTCGAATATTCATTATCACAAAGAATAGTCATCCCTTTGAGATTTATGGAAGTCAATATCGCAATGCCCTCTTCATCTCCCGTAACCATAAACGACTTCTTAATGAAAGTTGGAGACTTGACCTTGTTTTCTTTATACTGAACGAAAACTCCTACTTCACCGGGACCCACAATACTATAATTCAACAACTTGTCTTTCAGCTCCTTCTCCTCCCATACTTTTATCACGCCATCTGGACTTGTTATTTGGATTCTGATTTCCACATCTGTCTTTGCATTATTCTCGCATTTAATTTTTACAGGAATCTGCGCTTTGCCAAGGGTGAATATTCCCGATACAAATAATAGCGTTATGATCGCTAACGTTTTGTAAATGACATATTTTTTCATAAACTTACTGATTATTATGATTTGCCTAATCCGCAGACCTATAGCCTGCTAAAGTTTCAAAAGCCCTGATAAAGAAACCCTTGCCAGAACTTGGTAATGTCAGAAATATCACCTGAATCAGTCAGGCCCGATTCAACATAATTTTGGTTCACTGATATGGCGAAGATACAACTAAAATCTGACAAAATCAATCCTTTAGTGGGGCTTTTCCCGATTTTCAGCCATTCCGACCGCAGCGGCATCCGCTCGGTGATTGACGGGCATCTCGGCAAGCGCAGCTCAACGATGGCAGCATTCACGAATATATTCATTGACAGACAATTATGATTCAGGTTCTATCTGGCGCCTTTGCGGTGATTACGGTTTCGGCAGAGTTCCTACATCATAATTGTGCGTTTGCTCGATACACAAGCTCCTATTATGGAAGACAGCTTACCAAACTACTATTTTTTTTGCCGTGTAGGATATCATATTCATAATCAGCGAAATAGTGCACCCTCCTCTCCACTGGATATAGTGAGAGGAAGGTGATGTTTTTCATTATGGTTCAATCACTTGGCCTCCACTACATATTCAGTGCTGCCGAGCCTAAGCCTCATCTCCTCCGCGCTGAAGACGATGCGGGTGCCGTGACGCCGGCTGATTCTGTCCGGAAGGGTCTGAATGTCGTTATCCTTGTCCTGCGGGAGATTGTACACTTGGTCGAGGCAGAACTTGCCAAGGGCCACAGGGTCGAATGAGGCGGCCACTCCGATGAATGCGTCCGTCAACACTACGCCGAATCCTCCCATAGCGTGACCCTTGAAGTGAGACAGGTCAATCCTAACGTCAGAGCGATAAATGGTGTAGACTATGGTTCAAGATTTGTTACACATTCGGTGCTGAAAACGTTTCTTTCGGGGATTTGAGTTTTCACACAAGATAACTTTTGCATTATAAAAATAATAGTTATCTTTACAGTGTATTAATAAACTAATACACAAACAACCTCTTATGAGGCACTGCAATCGAGAGAGGACAGGCACTATAACTTCGGTCAGCGATCTCATCGAAGTGTCGAGCGGGGGTGAGAGCGCCGATGGGAATGCCACGGCGACTGAAACATAAAAAACAACAGCCCTCTCCGGGGCAAAAAGATAACAACCAAATGTTGATCGAACTGAAAGATGTCAACAAGACCTACCAGGGCGCGCAGCCACTGCACGTGCTCAAGGGCATTGACCTTACCATAGAGAAAGGAGAGTTCGTCTCGATTATGGGAGCGTCAGGATCAGGCAAATCCACGCTTCTGAACATTCTCGGAATCCTGGACAACTACGACTCGGGCGAGTACCGCATAGACGACAACCTCATCTGGAATCTCAGCGAAAGCAAGGCGGCGGAGTACAGGAACAGGATGATCGGCTTCATATTCCAGTCCTACAATCTGATAGGCTTCAAGACTGCAGCGGAGAATGTCGAGCTGCCGCTGTTCTACCAGGGCGTCGGACGACAGAAACGGCGCAGGATGGCGATGGAACTCCTTGACAGGCTGGGACTCAAGGACTGGGCGGAACACTACCCAAACGAGATGTCCGGGGGGCAGAAGCAGAGGGTGGCGATAGCGCGGGCGCTGATCACAAAGCCGGAAATCATCCTTGCCGACGAGCCTACAGGAGCCTTGGACTCAAAGACTTCCGTGGAGATTATGAACCTCCTTCGGGAGCTGAACGAGAAGGAGAAGATGACAATCATAGTGGTCACGCACGAGAGTGGAGTGGCCAACTTCACAAACCGCATCATCCACATCAAGGACGGGGTCATCGGCAAGATCGAGCGGAACACCCTCCACGACGCATCACCGTTCGGCGAGGACACAATAATGAAGTAAGCGATGAGAGACCTGCTTGAAGAAATCTGGAGCGACATACGGCGCAACAAGCTCCGCACCGCCCTCACCGGCTTCGCCGTGGCGTGGGGGATATTTATGCTCATCTTCCTGCTTGGAGCGGGCAACGGTCTGCTTCACGCTCTGGAGAGCAACAATTCCGACTATATGACCAACACGATGAATGTCTGGGGAGGTTTCACATCCAAGCCGTACAAGGGTCTGCAGGAAGGCCGGAGAATCGAACTGAATGCAAAAGACTTAGACATCACCCTCGGCCCTGATTTCGCGGATAACGCCCAGACTGCCGCGGCGGTGCTCCGCCAATCGCCGCTCACCGTCACCTATGGTAAGGAATTCATCAAGAAAACCGTCTTCGGAGTGACCCCCGACTATGCTGAGCTCAACAAAATCGGAATGCTTTACGGAAGGTTTATCAATGACATTGACATAAAGGGAAAAAGGAAGGTCATCGTGATGAGCAGCAACGACGCAAGAGAGCTGCTCGGTGTGACCGGGGAGAACGAGGACGGTCTGACTGCGCTCGGGAAAGCCTCGAAGGCGGAGGCCTTGGTCGGGGAATATGTGAAAGTCAATTCATCCTTGTTTCAGGTGGTCGGCATCACGAGACCGGATGAAAGCGGCTACTCGACGCTCTACGCCCCGATCTCCACAATCAGAACCATCTACAAGAGAGGCAATGACATCGACCAGTTCTACCTGTCGTTCCAAGGTCTGAAGACCGAACAGGAGAACCGTGACTTCGAGAAACGCCTGAAAGCGGCTTTGAACAACAATCACGACGCAGCCCCCGATGACAGAAGTGCCGTCGGAATATGGAACCGCCTGACAATGACGATGGAGATGAACAAGGGAATGTCAATGGTCCGCACGGCACTGTGGATCATCGGAATCCTTACCCTGCTGAGCGGGATAGTGGGTGTCTCGAACATAATGCTGATCTCCGTCAAGGAGCGCACGCACGAATTCGGAATCAGAAAGGCGATCGGGGCAAGCCCTTGGGCTGTTCTGAAACTGATCATCTCGGAAAGCATTATCATCACGGCATTCTTCGGCTACGTGGGAATGGTGTTGGGAGTGCTGGCCAACGAGTGGCTCGACCATATTTCCGGAAATATGGTGATGGATTTCGGACTTTTCCGGCAGACGGTGTTCAAAGACCCGACGGTAGGGATAGACGTCTGCGTCGGAGCCACGGTTCTGCTGGTCATAGCCGGCACTCTGGCCGGCCTCGCTCCCGCCCGCAAAGCTGCCAAGGTCCGCCCGATAGAGGCGCTCCGTGATGAATGATGAGGTGATTGAAGAGCGACTCTGCGGAATAGGCGGAGGTGACCTTTACGCATAAGATTGTCACGTGACTGAACGGATAATGAACGCTTAATATTGATTGACAAGGCTTTAGATAATGAAATATTTCGACATAGACCGCTTCAAGGAAGTTCTTGACACGCTGACCCGCAACAAGGGACGCAGTCTGCTGACCGGGTTCGGTGTGTTCTGGGGGATATTTATGCTGCTGTTCCTGCTGGGCGGCGGCGATGGGTTCAAGATGATGTTGAACAATGCGATGGGAGGCTTCGCCTCCAACTCGGCCATGGTCTGGTCAGATGAGACCTCCAAACCTTACAAAGGATTCAACAAGGGACGCAGCTGGAAAATGACCGTCAAGGATGTGGACATCCTCAAGGAGAAGATTCCCGAGCTGGACATCGTGTCGCCGCAATGCTACAGCTGGTCAAGCGGAGGTGCCACCTATGGGGACAGGTCGTCCGACTGCAACATAAAGGGGTTGAAAGCCGATTTCGCCGAAATCGAAACGCCGACTATAGTTTACGGACGCTACATCAACGAGATGGACGTGGCGCAGAAACGCAAGGTCTGCGTGATAGGAAAGCAAATCTATGAGAACCTCTACTCCAAGGGAGAGGATCCGTGCGGGACACGGATCAAAATCGGCCCGGCATATTACCAAGTGGTCGGAGTTGACTACAACGAGCACAGTGTCATCAGCTTCGGAGGCAGACAGACCGAGGCGATCGTGATTCCGATCTCAGTCGTACAGACAGTCTATAACAAGGGAGACAAAGTGGATGTGATAGCGGTCACTGCGAAAGAGGGTGTGGTGATGAGCGACATCATCCCGAAAATCAGAAAGGCGGTCGCTGACAACCACTACATCGACCCGACCGACGAGCAGGCCGTCACCATCCTCAACACCGAGATGTTCTATATGATGGTGGACAGCCTGTTCAAAGGGGTGAACTTCCTGATCTGGCTGATCGGAATCGGGACCCTGCTGGCCGGTGTCATCGGCGTCTCGAACATTATGATGGTCACGGTACGTGAGCGCACGACCGAAATCGGGATCCGTAGGGCAATCGGAGCGACACCGAAGATGATTCTTTCGGAGATCATCAGGGAAAGCATCCTTCTGACAGCCGTGGCCGGAATGCTCGGACTGTTGTTCACCGTGCTGATTCTGCAAGGGTTGGAACTGGCCTTCACGAAGGACGGAATCCTTCAGACCCCGTTCCAGATCAGTTTCTGGACGGCAGTCGGAACTCTCCTCGGACTGACGGTTCTCGGAGTCGTGGCAGGACTGGCCCCTGCGGCAAGGGCGATGAGCATCAAGCCGGTTGACGCTATGCGAGATGAATAAGCGGCTTCGGGAATAAGACACCTCGAGGATGAACAAGCATATTCAAAAAAAATAAGTCGTTAAGAATCAATTAAATATTCAGAAATAAAAAGTCAAACAATATGAAAAGGTATTTCAAGTACATTCTGTTCGCCGCCGTCATCGCGGTGTTCGCAGGCACTTTCTTCTTCCTTTGGAAAAAGTCCCGTCCGCAGGAAATCCGCTACGAGGAGCTTTCCGCCGAGATCGCCGACATCAGGAAGACCACCCTCATCACCGGCACAATCGAGCCGCGCGACGAGGTGAACATCAAGCCGCAGATCAGCGGAATCATCTCCGAAATCTACAAGGAAGCCGGAGACCAAGTCAAGGAAGGTGAGGTCATCGCCAAGGTCAAGGTCATTCCGGAGATGGGTTCGCTCAGCTCGGCGCAGAGCCGTCTGCGCATCGCGGAGCTGAACCTTGAGCAGGCACAGACAAACTTCGGCCGCGAGAAAGCCCTCTACGACAAGCAGTTGGTGAGCGCCGAGGAATATGATCAGGTGCGTCAGGCTCTTGACCAGGCCAAAGAGGAGAAAGATGCCGCCGAGGAGGCTCTGGAAGTTGTCCGCGACGGTGTGTCCAAACGCAACGCCAATGCCAGCTCGACACTGATCCGCTCCACCATCACGGGGCTTATTCTGGACGTGCCCGTCAAGGTCGGCAACTCAGTAATCCAGAGCAACACCTTCAACGACGGCACCACAATCGCAACTGTGGCCGATATGAGCGACCTCATATTCAAGGGCAATCTGGACGAGACGGAGGTCGGAAAGGTTGACGAGGGCACGAAGATGACAATCACCATCGGTGCGGTGCAGGGAGTGGAAATGGACGCTGTCCTTGAATATGTTTCCCCGAAGGCCGTGCAGAACAACGGAGCCAACCAGTTCGAGATCAAGGCAAGGGTCAGCCAGCTTGACAGCGTGAAAATCCGCTCGGGCTACAGTGCGAACGCCGAAATTACTCTTGACCGCGCGGATTCTGTCTTGGCCGTGCCTGAGGCCGCCATTTCCTTCGAGAATGATTCAACATTCGTCTATCTGGCTGAAAGAGAGGGGCAGTACAGGCGGCAGCCTGTGACGACAGGCCTGAGCGATGGAGTCAAAATAGAGATCAAGAGCGGACTGGACAAGAATCAGAAAGTCCGTGGAAACCAGATATTCACAGACAAGAAATAGGACCGGGTTTGACAGACAAACAGAAACGAGGTTATGAAAAAAGCATATTCATTGATGGCTTTGGGCTTGCTGACGATGGGTCTTTCGGCGCAGGAAGGCAGGCCGTGGACGCTTCAGGACTGCATCTCGCACGCTCTTGAGAACAACATTTCCCTCAAGCAGCAGGAGATTCAGGTCAGGCAGCAGGAGATTCAGCTGAACACTTCCAGAAACAGCCGTCTGCCGGAAGTGAGCGCCAGCGCCGGCGAGAACTTCTCGTTCGGGCGAGGCCTGACCGCCGACAACACATATTCCAACACCAACACCACCAGCACGGGGCTGAGCCTCGGGACTTCGGTGCCTGTGTTCCAAGGGCTGAGAATCAATAATACCATAAAGTACAACGAGTTGAATCTCAAGGCTGTGACTGCAGAATTTCAGAAGGCTCGCGAGGATGTCAGTGTCGCTGTGGCACAGGCTTATGTGCAGATTCTCTATAATATGGAGCTTCTGGATGTGGCCAGAAACCAGGTCAGCATCGATTCGCTTCAGGTTGAGAGACTCGCAGCGATGGAACTGAGCGGCAAGGCCAGCAAGGTTCAGGTGGCACAACAGAAAGCGGCACTGGGGCAAAGCCGCCTGTCCGAGACTCAGGCCGCCAACAGTTTACGGCTATCTGTGCTGGATCTCAGCCAATTGCTTGAGCTTCCGGCTCCGGAAGGGTTCTCTATCGTCCGTCCTTCTGTTTCTGTTGACGGTCTGCTCCTGAGCAATCCGGAGGACATCTATGCGCAGGCGGTGGCCTGCAAGCCTTCAATCCAAGCGGAACAGTTCAGGCTGGACGCCACTGAATATTCCATCAAAAACGCCAAGGGGTCACGTCTGCCTTCGCTTATGGCCAGCGGAGGCCTGGGAACCAACTACTACACGATGAGCAGTCACTCCAGCGACCCGTTCGCAGACCAGATCAAGAACAATTTCAGCCAGTATCTCGGCCTTAGCCTGAGCATTCCGATCTTCTCAGGTTTCCAGACAAGGAACCAGATCCGTTCCGCCGAGCTTTCGAGGACAAATCAGATGCTGCAATTGGAAAACAGCAGGAAAAGCCTCTACAAGGAGATTCAGCAGGCTTACTACAATGCGGTGGCCGCACAGGAGAAGTTCCGCTCAAGTCTGGAGGCCGATGCCAGCGCCAAGGAATCGTACGAACTTGTGCTGGCGAAGTACGAGAACGGCAAGGCAAACATCACGGAGTTCAACGAGGCCCGCGACAGTTTCCTGGAATCCGAGTCCAATCTTGCACGTGCCCGTTACGAGTTCCTGTTCTCCGCCAGACTGCTTGACTTCTACCGAGGTCAACGCCTGGAATTCTGATAAAATGGAATGATGCCCCTCCGGGGCTGGCACGAAGTGACTGGGGGTGGATGGGGACCACAAAGGGGAGGCGCCTGGATGTCCGCACCTCGGAGCGCAGCGACAGAAGGGGTTTCGGGGAAACCCTTCCCCGTGCCCCTCCGGGGCTGGCACGAAGTGACTGGGGGTGGATGGGGATCACAAAGGGGAGGCGCAACAAATTGCGCCTCCCCTTTGTGGTCCCAGTAGGGCATGATCCTACGACCCCCTGATTATGAGTCAGATGCTCTAACCAACTGAGCTATGGGACCGGTTCCCGACCTTGCCGGCCGGGCATATTACCTGAACAGCGACGGCCTCCCGGACCGCGCTGTCCTCAATCTGAATCCTCAGACTTTGATCTCAACCTCAACGCCGGAAGGAAGTTCAAGCTTCATAAGGGCGTCAACGGTCTTTGCATTGCTGTCGTCGATGTCCAGAAGCCTGCTGTAGGCGCTAAGCTCAAACTGCTCGCGGGACTTCTTGTTGACGAAGGTCGAGCGATTGACAGTGAAGATCTTCTTGTTGGTAGGAAGCGGAATAGGACCGTTCACCTTAGCACCAGTAGCCTTCACGGTGTCCACGATCTTGGCGGCTGACTTGTCAACCAGCATATGATCGAATGATTTGAGTTTTATTCTGATTTTTTGACTCATATCAAAATACTTAATTACGATTTAACACTTACTCGTCATCATCGGAGAGCTTGTAGCCGCTCTTCTCGATAACGTCCTTGGCCAAGTTGGCAGGAACCTCAGCATAGTGGTCGAAAGTCATCGTGCTGGTCGCGCGGCCGGATGAGAGGGTTCGCAGAACCGTCACATAACCGAACTGCTCGGCAAGCGGAACGAAGGCCCTGACGATTCTCGCTCCGTTGGCGGTGGAATCCATAGCCTGGATCTGACCGCGGCGGCGGTTGAGGTCACCCACGATGTCGCCCATATAGTCCTCCGGTGTAACAACCTCAAGGGACATAATAGGCTCAAGCAGAACAGGCTTTGCCTTCGGGCAGGCGTGGCGGAATGCCAGACGGCCGGCCATCTCGAATGAAAGCTGGTCTGAATCGACAGGGTGGAAGGAACCGTCAAGTACTGTTACCTTCATTGACTGAACTTCGTAACCGGCGAGAACGCCATTGGCCATTGCGGCCTTGAAGCCCTTCTCGATGCAAGGAATGAATTCCTTAGGAATATTTCCACCCTTGACCTGATTGTCAAACTGAAGACCTGTGACGCCCTCGTCGGCAGGGCCGATCTCAACGATGATGTCGGCGAACTTACCACGACCGCCGGTCTGCTTCTTGAAGACCTCACGATGCTGCACTGTGGCAGTGATGGCCTCTTTGTAGTTGACCTGCGGAGCACCCTGATTGATCTCGACACCGAACTCACGGCGGAGACGGTCCACGATGATGTCAAGGTGAAGCTCACCCATTCCGCTGATGACTGTCTGGCCGGTCTCGTGGTCAGACCTCACGGTGAACGTAGGGTCTTCCTCGGCGAGCTTGCCAAGAGCGATGCCAAGCTTGTCCAGGTCTCCCTGGGTCTTAGGCTCGACAGCGATACCGATAACAGGATCAGGGAATTCCATTGATTCGAGCACAATCTGATGATCCTCATTGCAGATGGTGTCACCCGTACGGAGATCCTTGAATCCGACGGCGGCGCAGATGTCTCCGGCCTCCACGAAATCGATCGGATTCTGGTGGTTGGAGTGCATCTGGTACAGACGCGCGATTCTTTCCTTCTTTCCGGTGCGGACGTTGTAAACATATGAACCGGCATCAACCCGTCCCGAGTAAACCCTCATAAAGGCAAGACGGCCGACGAACGGATCGGTGGCAATCTTGAACACGAGAGCGCAGAACGGCTGGGCCGCGTCAGGAAGAAGATCCTCCTCCTCACCGGTCTTTGGATCGGTGCCCTTGACGACACCCTTGTCAAGCGGAGAAGGAAGGTAACGCATCACAGCGTCAAGAAGGAACTGAACGCCCTTGTTCTTGAATGAGGAGCCGCAGCAGGCAGGAACGATCTGCATAGAGATCGTACCCTTGCGAAGAGCGGCGATGATCTCCTCGTCGGTAAGGGAGTCAGGGTTCTCGAAATACTTCTCCATAAGAGTCTCATCGCATTCGGCGGCGGCCTCAACGAGTTTGTCTCTCCATTTCTCGACTTCTCCGGCCATATCCTCCGGAACGTCCTTTATTTCATAGTTGACCAGTTCCTCTCCTGAATCGTAATAAATCGCTTTTCTGGAGATAAGGTCGACGATGCCTTTGAACTTGTCCTCCGCCCCGATAGGGAGACAGATCGGAACAGCCTTGGCACCGAGCTTGGTGTAGATTTCCTCGACGCAGGCGAGGAAGTCAGCGCCCACACGGTCCATCTTGTTGACGTACGCGATTTTCGGAACTCCGTACTTGTCCGCCTGACGCCAGACAGTCTCTGACTGAGGCTGAACGCGTCCGACGGCGCAGAAAGTAGCGACAGTTCCGTCGAGCACACGGAGCGAACGCTCCACCTCAACGGTGAAGTCGACGTGACCCGGAGTGTCGATCAGGTTTATCTGGTAAACGTGACCGTTGTAATGCCAGAACGCTGTGGTGGCGGCGGAGGTGATGGTGATACCTCTCTCCTGCTCCTGAACCATCCAGTCCATCGTGGCAGCCCCTTCGTGTACCTCACCGATTTTGTGAGTCTTTCCGGTGTAGTACAGAATACGCTCGGATGTGGTCGTCTTGCCGGCATCGATGTGGGCCATGATGCCGATGTTTCTTGTGTAAGTAAGATCTCTTTTAGCAGCCATCTGCGAATAAAATTAGAAACGGAAGTGGGCGAACGCCTTGTTGGCCTCCGCCATCTTGTGCATATCCTCTTTTCTCTTGAATGCACCACCTTCGTTGTTATAGGCGGCAACGATCTCTGCACAAAGTTTTTCTGCCATTGAGTGGCCGGAACGCTTGCGGGCGAAGTTGATCATATTCTTCATCGAGAGCGAGACTTTCCTTTCCGGACGCAACTCAGTAGGCACCTGGAAGTTTGCACCTCCTACACGACGTGACTTGACCTCGATCTGAGGGGTTACGTTTTCGAGTGCCTTCCTCCAGATATCCAGAGGAGCCTTGTCAGAATCCTTCATCTTCTCGCCTACCATATCAATGGCGTCGTAAAAAATAGAATACGCGATACTCTTCTTCCCCTGCAACATAAGATTGTTCACGAAACGGGTAACCTCGACATCGTGAAACTTAGGATCAGGAAGTAGAATCCTCTTTTTAGGCTTCGATTTTCTCATTGTGAGTAAAAATTAAAGGTGATAAAGATAATGAAACGGACTACTTCTTAGATTTCTTTGGTCTCTTTGCTCCGTAGAGGGAACGGGACTGTGTCCTTCCATCCACGCCAGCGGTGTCCAAAGCTCCTCTAAGGATGTGGTAACGCACACCAGGGAGGTCCTTCACACGACCACCACGAACCAGCACGATGCTGTGCTCCTGAAGGTTGTGTCCCTCGCCCGGAATGTAGGCATTGACCTCTTTGGAGTTGGTAAGGCGTACCCTGGCAACCTTTCTCATCGCTGAGTTAGGTTTCTTAGGGGTCGTCGTGTAAACACGAAGACATACGCCCCTCTTCTGAGGACAAGCGTCCAGCGCGCGTGACTTGCTCTGAGCGGCAATGCTCACGCGTCCTTTGCGAACTAATTGTTGAATTGTAGGCATAAATGATTGTAAATCTAATATTTATGTTTCTCCCAAACAATTTGGGGCTGCAAATTTACGAAGATTTCTTCAATTAACAAAGTTTCAGGCCGATAGATTCATCCGGCAAAACGTTGCAATTGCCAAAAAATGACTATCTTTACACCTATGAAAAAGCACATCTTGACTCTTGCCGCCGCTTTGACGGCGGTTTCTATGAATATTTCCGCGCAGCCGGGCGAAAGTCCCCTATGGAACGAGGGGTGGACGTTCACCAAGGACGGCGAAAGCCGGATTCTCAACCTGCCGCACGACTGGGGCGTGGACGGGCCGTTCGTCCAGGAATACCCGGGAGAGACCGGGAAACTGGCCTGGTGGGGCGTGGCTGAATATTCTAAAACCCTTTCCGTGAAAGCGAAAGACCTGAAACGAGGGAAGCGGTTCTTCCTCGATTTCGGCGGGGCGATGTCCTACGCCAAGGTTTTCTGCAACGGGGAGTTCGTCACCGAGTGGCCGTACGGGTACGCTTCCTTCAGGGCTGACCTGACTCCGTTCCTCAAGGCCGGGGACAATCTCGTCAAGGTGACGCTGGACAATCCGGGGGAGTCGAGCAGATGGTACCCGGGAGGAGGAATCTACAGAAATGTTTACCTGACTGTGGCCGAGCCTGTCGGGGTGGCGCAGTGGGGGACTTTCGTCACGACCAAGGGGAACGAGGTCAGCCTGGACATCACGCTGCGCAACGCTGGGAAGCCTGTCGGAGGAACCGTGCGCACGGAGATATTCAAGGTCGCCGGGCCTGCTTTCAGAGGCGCTCCGGCAAGGCCGGCTGCCCGTGATGGCCATTTCACCAAGCCCGCACCGGCGTTCCCTGAACCTGCCGAAGGGACAAGGCCGCCGACGGTCCGGAACCGGCCGGGCGCCAATGCGCCCGTAAGGGCGAGACTTCTGGCCTCGGAAGAGACAACGATAGAAGCTGTCACGGACGGAAGCGAGGTTTCCCAGAAGTTCACTCTGGAGGACGCCGAGTACTGGAGTCCGGACCATCCCGCGTTGTACGAGGCGTTCACGACCGTCACGACCAAGGACGGACGCACCGACGTCTATCGTACGACCTTCGGGCTGCGTGACCTTGAATATAGGGCTGACGGCCTGTACGTCAACGGCGAGCGGACCTTCATCAAAGGGGTCTGCCTGCACCACGACGCGGGCGCCCTCGGGGCGGTCTGGAACAAGACGGCGTGGGTCAGAAGACTGAATATGCTCAAGCAGATGGGCTGCAACGCCATCCGTACCTCCCACAACCCTCCGGCTCCGGAACTTCTGGATCTCTGCGACCGGATGGGATTCCTTGTTATGGACGAACTGACCGACACCTGGACTATCGCCAAGAAGGAGAACGGCTACGCAAAGCTGTTCGAAGAGTGGGCGGACAAAGACCTCAAGGCTCTGATCCGCCGGGACCGCAACCATCCGTCCGTGATAATGTGGAGCATCGGCAACGAGACCGGCGAGCAGGGCTACCCGGACAAGTACCACATCGCCTACCACCTCACTGAAGTGTGCCACAGCGAGGATCCGACGAGGCTCACGACCTACGGCAGCGACAACCCGTGGGCTTCCGAGCAGGATTTCCGCAATGCGATGGACATCTACGGATTCAACTACAAGCCGCACCTTTACAGCAAGTTCAACGCCGCCAATCCGGGCAAACTGTTCCTCGGAAGCGAGACGGCCTCGACCGTCAGTTCAAGAGGGGTGTACGTGTTCCCGATAAGCGACAGGAAGGAAGGCGCGCTGGAAAGTTTCCAGGTCTGTTCTTTCGACAAGTTCACCGTTCCTTGGGGACAGCTTCCTGATCAGGAGTGGGCTGAGCAGGACAGGAGTCCGTCCTGTCTGGGAGAGTTCGTCTGGACCGGATTCGACTACCTAGGCGAGCCTACGCCTTACAACACCGACCTGACGATTCTGACGAACTTCCACGACGAGGAGGCCAGGGCCAAGGCCGAAAAGGAACTGGCCGAGAGAGGGGCCATTGCCACACCGTCCAGAAGCTCGTACTTCGGAATCATCGACCTGGCCGGCTTCCCGAAGGACAGGTACTGGCTCTACAAGTCCCGCTGGTCATCCGAGCCGGTGCTGCACCTGATGCCGCATTGGAACTGGGCCGGCAGGGAAGGCCTCGTGACCCCGGTTCAGGCCTACACGAACTGCGTCAGCGCTGAACTCTTCGTCAACGGCAAATCCTACGGCAGAAAGACAAAAGGGGACAAGGAATATCGCTTCCTCTGGGACAATGTCATATATGAGTCCGGTACGGTCAAAGTCATCGGACAGACCTCTGACGGGCAGACAATCGAAAGCACAGTCTCCACGACAGGAAGCGGCTCCAGAGTTATGATGGCGCGTGAATATGGCCGAGGACCTTCGGCGGACTTCGGCGGAGACCGCATCCCGGCCACCCCACGGGCATATTCACGGGAAGACCTTATCTTTGTGGACGTGAAAATCGCCGACAAGGACGGGAATTTGGTCCCGACCGCCTCCGACAAGATTAAATTCACCATTTCGGGCGCGGGGGAAATCGCGGCGGTGGATGCGGGCGACGCAACCTGCCACACCCCGTTCCATTCGGACGAGATCAAGGCGTTCGGCGGCTTGGCCTCTGTCATCGTAAGACGCACCGGCCCGGGGGCAATCACCCTGAAGGCTGAAAGCGACGGTCTTGAGGCTTGTGAAATCGAACTGTAACTGAACAAACATATTCACATATTCAAAGGATATTTATGAGGAAAAATTTCGCACTTGCCTGCGCAGCTCTGCTTCTTTGCGCAACGGGATTAGCGCAGACACAGAAGGCCAACTACGCTCTCGCCGAGCGGTTTTCGGCGAAAAGGGTCAACCAGATGGTGTTCTCCACGCGGATCACCCCGAACTGGTTCAAGGACAGCGACAGATTCTGGTACAGCTGGCGGACTCCGCAGGGAACGCATTACTACATCGTAGATCCGGCCAAGGGGACAAAGACAGAGGTGTTCGATATGGACAGGCTCGCGATGCAGATCACCGAGATTGTCCGCTACCCGTTCGACGCCAAGCATATTCCTATGAGGGATTTGGAGTTGAAGGATGACAAGGCGTTCACTTTCAACATCGTCTCCGGACTTCAGAACGACAGGGACACGACGTATTTCCGCTATGAGATAGCTACGGCGAAACTTGACACCGTGGCGAAGGAGAAGGACAAGTACCCGCGTTGGGCATCGGTCGCGCCAAACGGAGAGTTCGGAGTCTATGCCAAGGGTTCCAATCTCTGGGTGATGGATTCGACAAGCCTTCGCAAGGCGGCCAAGGACGAGAAGGACAGCACCATCGTGGAGCATCGTCTGACCGAGGACGGAATCCGCCAGTTCGGCTACGGGTACGGCAACTACACCGGCGACACCGAGACAGACTCCACCAAGAGGCACTACCCCGGAGAACTTGTATGGTCGCCTGACTCCAAGCATTTCGCGACCACCAAGTGGGACACCCGGAAGCTCGACGAGCTGTGGGTCATCAATTCCGTGAAGGGGAAACGTCCCGAACTGGAGACCTACAAGTACCAGATGCCGGGCGAGCCGGGAGCCGTGGGCTACCTCTTCCTGTTCACGATGAGTGACGACCGAGCCGGAGCCTCTGCCAAGGAAATCAAATGCCGGGCGTTCAAGGATCAGGAGATGTCGCTGCAGAGCGCCAGGAGGACGGCCAAGGACAACTACCTGGACTACTGGAAGAACGAATGGCTGGGGGACAACTCCGGATTCTATCTCGTGCGCCAAAGCCGTGACCTCAAGAGGCTGGATTTCTGCTGGGTGGGAGTGGATTCAGACTCCACAAGTACCATCATCTCCGAAAGGGAAAGGACTTATGTCGAGTACCGCACCCCGTTCCTGATTGGTGGAGGGAAGCAGATTCTCCACTGGTCGGAGCGCAATGGATGGGCTAACATATATCTTTATAACAGGGATGGCTCTCTGGTCAGGAACCTGACCGACGGAGCCTTCCACGTGGAGGACATCCTCGGGGTGAACGAGAAGGAGGGCTACATCCTGCTGAGCGCCTGCGGCGTGAGCAAGGACGAGAACCCTTACCAGATGCACACGTTCAGGGTGCCGCTCTCCGGAGGCGCTCTCCAGCAGCTGGATATGAACGATATGGATGTACTATCCACTGCGAGCGATGACGCCAAGTACTTCGTGGCCAACTACTCACGTGTCGATTGGACTCCGGCCGTGGCTCTTTTCTCGGCAGCAGGCAGGAAGGTGGCCGACCTGGAGACCGCCGACCTGAGCCTTCTGTTCGAGGCCGGCTACAAGTTCCCGGAGAGGTTCAAGGTGAAGGCCGCTGACGGCGTGACCGACCTCTACGGGGCGATGTACAAACCTTACGACTTCGACTCCACGAGAGTTTATCCGATCTGCGACTATGTCTATCCGGGGCCTCAGGTGGAGGCGAACAACATTTCCTGGAGCAAAGGCTTCACACGCACTGACAGGCTCGCTCAGCTCGGAATGATCGTCATCACGGTAGGCAACAGGGGCGGACACCCGAATCGTTCGAAGTGGTACCACAACTACGGCTACGGCAACCTGCGGGACTACGGCCTCGAGGATCAGAAATATGCCATCCAGCAGCTCGGGGCAAGACACTCGTTCATCGACCTTGACAGGGTGGGAATCCACGGACATTCGGGCGGCGGATTTATGAGCACCGCGGCGATTCTGAAATATCCTGACTTCTTCAAGGTGGCGGTCTCCTGCGCCGGCAACCACGACAACAGCATCTACAACCGCTGGTGGAGCGAGCAGCATCACGGAATCCTTGAGAAGATCGACAAGGGCGACACCACGTTCGTTTACAGCATCAAGACCAATCCGGAGATAGCCGGGAATCTGAAAGGCCATTTGATGCTCGTGCACGGGGACATCGACAACAACGTGCACCCGGCCAACACGATCCGTGTGGTCAACGCCCTGATCCGCGCCAACAAGAGGTTCGATATGCTCATTCTCCCCGGCCAGCGTCACGGCTTCGGAGATATGAATGAATATTTCTTCTGGCGTATGGCCGACTACTACGCCGAGTGGCTCATCGGAGACTCCGAGCGTTGGAAACCGGACATCACACAGATGAACAACGACTGATTTGATCCGGTCACTGAGCTTGTCGAAAGTCGTTTCGACGGGCTCAGCGACCGATAGACTCGTTGGCCGACAGGTTATTTTTCAGGAATCACTGATTGGAGTTTTTCTGCGAATAAGAAGCTGCTTAAAAATGGTTCCCGCATTTTATTATGCGAAATTTTCGAGACAGTTTCGGCTTTGGAAGAGGGAGCGTAGCAGTAGCTACGTGA
>CAVCPY010000269.1:0-17962 GCA_963604245.1 Eggerthellaceae bacterium | reverse complement strand
AGCAGTAGCTACGTGACCGATGACAAAGATGAAAATGGCCGGAAAGGCCGCGTAAGAAAAAAGAGGAATTATTTTTAAACAGCTTCTCAGACCAAAAAGACGAGCAAAAGCACCAAGTTATTTTTTAGGAATCACTAAACGAACCCGTGACGCCGGATTCAGCGTCACGGGTTTGTTTGCGTAGGCGCAATGGCGGCCTCTTTCTTCGCGGGCTGCCCCCCCCCAGGGAACACGCTGAAGGACGTTGTTGAAATCATTGTGGAAAAATTTGGAAAGAGGTGGAATAAAATGGAAAAATATTTCTATCTTTGTCCACAAGCGTGAAAGACGAAAACTTATGATCACATTCATCGGAGAATATTCTGGCAAGCTGGACGACAAAGGGAGAGTGGTTTTCCCTTCGCCGTTCAAGTCGTTGATGCCGTCCGAGGGCGATCAAAGGTTTGTCATAAAGAAGGACATCTTCGAGGAATGCCTTGAGATGTACACCTTTGAGGAGTGGGAGCGCCAGTCCGAGGAGGTCAAGTCAAAGTTGAATTTCTTTAATCGTGCTCACGCCGCTTTCTGGAGGGAGTTTATGCGCGACAGGGCCATCGTCGAGCCGGACGCCAAACTCGGACGCATCTCTATCCCCAAGAAGCTTTTGGAGTCAATTGGTGTAACGAAAGAGGTAGTCTTCTCGGGCAACGATTACAAGATCGAGATCTGGGCCAAGGAGAGATTCGAGGCCAGCGGAATCTCAAACGAAGAATTCTTGAACATCGCCGGGCAACTGTCTCAAGAGAGGTAGGAGGGCCGGACGATGTCAGAATACCACACACCAGTGATGCTTGATGAGAGCATTTCCGCTCTTGTCACCAATCCGTCAGGGACATACGCCGATGCCACATTCGGAGGCGGTGGCCACACCGCCGAACTACTTTCACGCTTAAATGAAGACGGTCACGTCATCGCCTTCGATCGTGACAGCGACGCCATCAGCAACAGGATAGACGACCCTCGCCTGACCTTGGTGCGAGCCGATTTCCGGTTCATACACAATTTCGCGCTGGACGAGGCGCACCGAGCCACGGACGAGATGCTCAGAGAAAGACTTTCAGGCGGCCTGGACGGCATCCTGGCCGACCTCGGAGTGTCATCCCACCAGTTCGACACGGCGGAAAGAGGATTCTCCTTCCGCTACGACGCTCCTCTGGATATGAGGATGAACCGCGAGGGCGGAATGACGGCGGCGGATGTGGTCAATGAATACTCCGAAGAAGACCTTGAGAGGATTCTCCGCATCTACGGCGAGGTTGACAACGCACGCAAGGTAGCCCAGCTCATCGAGGCCGCGAGAAGCAGGCACAGCATAGGCACGACCGCCGAACTTGACGAGGCGATCAAGACCGCTCTTCCAAAATTCGCCGGGCATAAGTACCTTGCGAAAGTCTATCAGGCTCTCCGCATAGAGGTCAACCACGAGATGCGTTCTCTGGAGAAATTCCTCGACGGGGCGGTGGACACGCTCAGGCCGGGCGGCCGTTTGGTCGTGATCACATATCACTCTCTGGAGGACCGGATGGTGAAGAACTTCATCAAGACCGGAAGGGCAGACGGAAAGGAGACAAAGGACATATTCGGGAATATTCACGCCCCGCTGAAGGCGGTGAACCGCAAGCCGGTCCTGCCGAGGGAGAGCGAGATTGCCGCAAACACAAGGGCAAGGAGCGCGAAACTGAGGGTGGCCGAAAAGAATGAGGGAGGACAAGGAATATGACGGAACTGAGGAAATGGAAGATTTCAGACATCTGGAAATGGCTGGGCAATGCCGGTCTGGCCATTCTGCAAGGCGAATTGCTGCTCAGGCTCAAGGTTTCGCGCTATTTCATACACATCGTCTATACATTCTTCCTCTTCTGGGTCAGCATCTGGCTGAGCCTTAAGATCGAGAAGACTCTCACAAGGGTCGAGGACAACCGGAAAACCCTCTCGGACATCGAGATTTACCACGCCCAGAAGACGGTCGAGCTTGCGGGCTATTCCAGACTCGGCACCGTACAGGATATGCTCAAGGATGCGGGTTCCGACCTGACGATACCTTCAAAACCGGCCGACAGACTTAAATGACAGAACAGGCCATGGCTCAAACTGAACAGAACACGAACAGGAAGAAGCGGGACAGGATCGGAGCGATTCTGTACCTGCTCTACACTCTTGTCCTGATTCTGGGAGTCGCCGTGGTCGGCAGAATCATCTATATCCAGTGCTTCTGGCAACTTGACAAGAGTCTCGTGAAGTATTTCGTTCCTCCGGTCGTGAAAAGCACGATAGCTCCGGACCGAGGCGCCATCATCGGGTGCAACGGCGAGATCCTGGCGATGTCAACTCCGATGTATGAATTGAGGATGGACTGCACCGTGCGCAAGGAATATTTCAAGGCATTGATGAGAAAAAAGCCGACCGGGAAGAACCTTGAGCAGGAATGGCAGGACAAGGCCAGAGCCTTCTCGGAAGGCTTTGCCAAGGAGATGGGCAAGGATGCGTCCGCGGTGTTCAGGTCAATCATTGACGGTCGCCGGACTGGCAACAAGTACCTCAAGCTGGGAGAGAACATCGACAGAGGCACGCTTCTAAGGCTGCAGAGCCTCCCGCTGATGAAGGAAGGTCAGTACAAGAGCGGAATCATCGTCGTCAGGAAGGACACCCGAAAATACCCTTACGGGGCATTGGCCCGACGCACCATCGGCTATGTCAAGGACAACAGCAACTCCAACGGCAACAACCATATTGGCCTTGAGGGGAAATATGACTACGCCCTGCACGGGCAGGAAGGCGAAATCTGGCTCAGGCCGACCGACAACAAGGAAAGAATCCAGAATTACGACAGCGCCTATGTCAAGCCCGTGAACGGACTGGATATCAGGACCACCCTCGACATCACGCTCCAGGACATCCTGGACAAGGCAATGCGGAAGCAGATGTCCGCCAACCCGCAAATCGCGGAAGGGTGCGGTGTGCTTATGGACGTGAAGACCGGTGCGATCAGGGCGATGGTGAACCTGACAAAGAGTCCGAAGGACAGCAGCCTTAACGAAGTCTATAATATGGCGATAGGGTATGGAGCCAATCCGGGGTCCGTGTTCAAGACCACCACGCTGATGACAGCCCTCGAGGACGGTTACGTCAAATCCCTTGATGACGAAATCCCCACCAACAAAGGAAAACTGACCGGCTATCCTACAGACGACCACGTCAAGAATCTCGACAGAATCTCCATCCTGCACGGTTTTGAAATCTCGTCCAACTATGTGTTCCGCTACCTTGCGGTCAACAACTACTCGGGCAATCCGAAGAGATTTCTGGACAAGTTGTATATGTACAAGCTCGGCCAGGCGTTCGACTTTGACCTTGAGGGACTTAGGGAGCCCGTCCTTCCGTCCCCCGACTCAAAGACCTGGAGCGCCACCGATCTGGGATCCGTGGCCATAGGCTATTCGGTCAGAGAAACTCCGCTGCACACCCTCACGTTCTACAACGCCATCGCCAACAGAGGCAGGATGATGAAGCCTTACCTTGTCGAAAGCATCGAGAAAGACGGGGCCGTGAAGACCAAGAAAGGGCAAAGCGTCCTTAACGCCTCCATCTGCTCAAAAGCCACGGCGGACACTTTGCTCAGGGCCTTGAAAGCCGTAACATCCGAAGGGACTGCCACCAGACTGAAAGGGGCCAGACTGACCGTAGCCGGGAAAACCGGAACCGCAAGGCAATCCCTTTCAAAAGAAGAGATTGAGAAATACGGAAAGAATCCTACCGACAACACCATCACGGCTGACGGCAGCTATCACAATCTGGCCACATTCGTGGGTTTCTTCCCGGCGGACAACCCGAAATACAGCGCGATCATCTGTATGAATTCCTGCCTGATCAAGGGCAGCCTGTACGGGGGGAACGGCCCGGCGGCGGCGATGCGCGAGGTAGTGGACGCCATCTACACTATGGATCCGGAATGGGGCTGTGAAATCGAGAGGAAAGGAACCGTCCCGAAAATGACATTGAGCCTGGAGACCGACGCAGCGGCGAATCCGAAGAATCCGGTGGTTCCCGACGTGTCAGGACTTGGGCTCAAGGACGCAATGTTCATAATAGAAAACTGCGGATTGAGATGCTCGTACTCAGGGACAGGCCACGTGTCCTCCCAGAACCCGAAAGCCGGACAGAAAGCGGCCAAGGGCGCAACCATAACAATCACTTTGAAATGAGACTTGAAGACATCATAAAGGACAGCGGAGCCGTCAAGGTGCAGGGAGACCTGAACCTTGCGCTCACGGACATTTGCAACGACTCCAGGAAAGTCACTCCCGGGGCGATGTTCATAGCAGTCAAAGGACACGACAGCGACGGACACGCCTACATCGGCAAGGCGCTTGCCTCCGGAGCGGCAGCCATCGTTTACGAGGACGAGGATGCTCTCCAAAAGGCGGTTTCAGGATATTCCGGAACCACTCCGGCTCTTGTGAGGGTCGCGGACTCCCGCCACGCCGTCGCGATGATGGCCGCCAATTTCTTCGACAACCCTTCAAGGAAACTCACGCTGGTCGGCATCACCGGAACCAACGGAAAGACAACCACGGTCACACTCCTCTACCGGCTGTTTATGGAGCGGGGCTACAACTGCGGCCTGCTGTCCACGATAGCCAACTACGTCGGGACAAGACGGAGCGAGACCGCGAACACCACCGCCGACCCTGTCACCATAAACTCCCTGCTTGCCGAAATGGCTGACGCAGGATGTGAATATTGCTTTATGGAGGTCAGTTCCATAGGCGTGGAGCAGGAACGCGTGGCCGGACTGGAGTTCAAGGTCGGAATCTTCTCGAACCTGACCCACGACCACCTCGACTACCACAAGACCTTCGCCGAGTATCTCCGCTGCAAGAAACTGTTCTTCGACAAGCTTCCGGCGACGGCTACCGCAATCACCAACATCGACGACAGGAACGGAGATGTGATGGTGCAGAACACGAAGGCCAAGGTCGTAAGATACTCGTGCAGAAGCGTCGCCGACCACACCTGCCGCATCATTGAGGAGACATTCGAGGGGATGCTTCTCAGAATCGACGGCAGAGAGACCTGGACACGACTGATCGGGCAGCATAACGCCTACAACATCCTCGCAATCTACAGCGCGGCCATCGCTCTGGGCGCAGACCGGGAGGAGACGTTGGTGGCCATCAGCAGACTGGAGTCCGCCCCTGGACGCCTGGAGGTCATCAGAGGGCCGCGGAATCTCTCCGTCATCATTGACTACGCCCACACTCCTGACGCTCTGGAGAACGTACTCAAGACCCTTAAGGACATCGACGGAGGCAAGGAGCTGGTCTGTCTGTTCGGCTGCGGCGGCGACCGCGACAGAACCAAGAGGCCGGAGATGGCCGGGATAGCCGAGAGGTACGCCGACAAGGTTGTCGTGACCTCCGACAACAGCCGCACAGAGAAGACGGAGGACATTCTGGAAGACATCCGTAAAGGATTCTCTCCCAAAGGGCTGGCAAAAGCCATCTTCATCGCGGACAGGAAGGAGGCCATCCGGACGGCGATGAATTTCGCTCCTGACGGGGCTGTGATCCTGCTTGCGGGGAAGGGTCACGAAACTTATCAGATAATCGGAACGGAACACCACCACTTCGACGAACGCGAGGTAGTCTCCGAAGTGTTCGGCAATATGTGCGGCAAATAGGAGGAATGAACGATGATCTACCATCTTTTTGAATATCTGAAGCAATTCGACATCCCTGGACAGGGGCTGTTCTCCTACCTGTCCTTCAGGGCGATTCTGGCCAGCATCACCGCGATGCTCCTTTCGTTCTTCGCAGGACGGAGAATCATCAGGTGGCTTCAGCTCAAGCAGATTGGCGAGACCATCCGGGATCTGGGTCTGGAGGGTCAGATGCAGAAAAAAGGCACTCCGACAATGGGAGGAGTCATCATCATTCTGGGCATTCTCGTCCCGACCCTGCTGTTCTGCAACCTCAGGAACATCTACATCCAGCTTCTGATTCTGACTACCGTCTGGTGCGGAGCCCTCGGATTCGCCGATGACTACATCAAGGTGTTCAAGCACAACAAGGAAGGGCTTCATCCGAAGGCGAAACTGGTCTGCCAGCTCCTTCTCGGGCTTGTCATCGGACTCACCGTCTGCTTCAGCAACGACATTGTCGTCCGGGAGAAGGTCTCCGTGAAGGCAGGGGTGGCGAACGTGGTCGGGCAGGGCGACAGCGGCTCACTCAACGTCGATTCCGAGACACTTGTGGACCGGGACACGGGCTGGAAGATGGAGAACGTGATAAAGAGCACAAAGACCACGATTCCGTTCGTGAAAGACCACGAGTTCGACTACAAATGTTTCTCCCCTTTCAAAGGCAAATGGGGTTGGTACTGCAAATGGGCGGTTTATGTGCTGATGATCGTGGTGGTCATTATGGCCTGCTCGAACGGGACCAATCTCACGGACGGGATGGACGGGCTCTCCGCCGGGACAAGCGCCATAGTCGGAGTGGTTCTGGGCATCCTGGCTTGGCTGGGAGGCAACCTGATCAATTCCGGCTACCTGAACATAATGTACATCCCCGGAAGCGGAGAGATAGCTATCTTTATGTCCGCCTTCGTAGGGGCCCTGATGGGCTTCCTCTGGTACAACTCCTATCCGGCACAGGTGTTTATGGGTGACACCGGAAGCCTGACAATCGGGGGAATCATCGGAGTGAGCGCCGTCCTTATGAGGAAGGAACTGCTGCTCCCGGTTCTTTGCGGAATATTTCTGGTCGAATCACTCTCTGTGATAATGCAGAAGGCTTATTTCAAATACACGAAGAGAAAATACGGTGAAGGCAGAAGGATATTCAAGATGGCTCCTCTGCACCACCACTACCAGAAGGAAGGCATCCCGGCACTGATAAGCAGACCGGAGCACGCCATTCCGGAAGCGAAGATAGTGACAAGGTTCTGGCTCATCGGAGCCATCCTGGCCGTCACCACACTTGCATTGCTGAAGATTAGATAAACTTATGAATATGAGCAGAATTGTAGTTTTGGGAGGTGCCGAGAGCGGAGTCGGAGCCGCTGTTCTGGCCAAAGTGAAAGGATTCGACGTGTTCCTTTCCGACTACGGAAAGATTTCTGATCGCTTTGCGGATGAGCTTCGCAAATGGGACATCAGTTTCGAGGAGGGGCGACACACGGAGGACCTCATCCTGAACGCCGACGAGGTGGTCAAGAGTCCCGGCATCCCTAGCTCGTCGCCGATTGTCAGGAAGATTGAGGAGCGGGGAATCCACATCATTTCGGAGATCGAGTTCGCCGGACGCTATGACAAGGCGAAGAAAATCTGCATCACCGGAAGCAACGGCAAGACCACCACGACTTCCCTGATCTACTACCTGCTTCAGAACGCCGGACTGAACGTTGGCCTCGGAGGCAACATCGGAAAGAGCTACGCTTATCAGGTGGCAACCGAGCACTTTGACTACTATGTTCTGGAAATCAGCAGTTTCCAGCTGGACAACTGCTACGATTTCCGTCCTGACATCGCAATCATCACGAACATCACCCCTGACCATCTGGACCGCTACGACTACCAGATGGAGAACTACGTGAAGGCCAAGTTCCGTCTCACTCAGAACCTCAGGCCGGAGGACTGCTTCATCTTCGACTCCGACGACGAAATCACAATCGAGCACCTCAACAAGATAATACTTTCCGCCAAGCGCCTGCCGTTCACCCAGAAGACCGAGGTAAGACAGGGAGCTTACCTCAAGGACGAGAAGATTGTCGTGAAATACGGGGAGGAGGAATGCGACATATTCCTTAAGGAACTTGCCCTGGGCGGGAAGCACAACATCTACAACTCGATGGCCGCCGCTCTCGCCGCGAAGGCTTCAGGCATCGACAACAAAACCATCCGCGAGGCTCTTGCGACGTTCCAGCCTATCGAGCACAGGCTGGAGCCGGTCCTGAGCATCAAGGACGTGCTGTACATCAACGATTCGAAAGCGACCAACGTGGATGCCGCGTGGTACGCTCTCGAATGCCAGAAGCGTCCTGTGGTGTGGATTGTCGGCGGTACCGACAAGGGCAACGACTACGAGGTTCTCAAACCGCTGGTCAAGGAGAAGGTCAAGGCAATCGTCTGCTTGGGTGTTGACAACCACAAGTTCCACGAGGCTTTCGAGGGAATCGTGGGCAAGGACAGAATCGTGGACACCCTGTCTGCCGACGAGGCGGTGAAGGCCGCCGGGAGATACGCCGAGGCCGGAGATGTCGTGCTGCTCAGCCCGTGCTGCGCAAGCTTCGACCTCTTCACCTGCTACGAAGACAGAGGGGAGAAATTCAAGGAAGCCGTAAGAAGACTATAATATCCGGAAGAATATGGCAGTGGACAAAAAGAAATATAGCCTGTGGAATATCATTGACTCTCTCGAGGGAGACAAGGTTGTGTGGATGATTGTCATCCTGCTCATCCTGTTCTCAATCGTGGCCATATTCTCGTCCACATCCCTTCTGGCTCTTACACAGCATTCTTCGAGAATTGCGATAGTCGGCGAGCAGATGCTGGTGGCCTTTGGAGGACTGGTCCTGATCTTCGTGTGCTGCACCATCCCAAAGATAGGACTCTTCAGGGTTGTCTCGCAGCTCGGCTACGTGTTGTCTATGGGTCCGCTTCTGCTGCTTGCCTTCGCTGCGGTCACGGCCGGAGACAAGACGAGCCTGGAACTGGGACCGCTCACCGTGAACAAACTCAACGACGCTTGGCGGTCGATTTCGTTCCTCGGCTTCCAATTCCACGTCTTCGAGTTCGTCAAAGTGTCAATGGTTATGTACCTTGCGTGGGCGGTCAACGCCTTCCGCAGCGACAGCTTCTTCTTCGCCAATTTACTGGCGGAGAAACATCCGGTCTGGAAAAAGCCTCTGGTCAAGAAGATAATCTACATCTATTTCCCGATATTAAGCGTATGCCTGTGTATGATGGTGGGAAGTCTGTCCAGTCCAATATTCATAGGCGGCATAATGTTCGCCACAATTCTGATCGGGGGGATCAAGGCAAAGGAACTGATACCGCTGATAGGCATCGCATTCGGACTTCTGGTAGCCTGCATAGGCATAAACTCCTGCTTCGAGGCCAACAGGAAACCATTTCCTCATCTTGACCACGCTCTAGGCCGGCTCTCGGAACGCAGCGCTTCGGAGAATCTGAAGATAATGGCGGACTCACCGTCAGGCAGCAAGGAATTCCAGGACGCACTGGATGCAGCGAAGCAGCCGGTCAGCGCCAAGATAGCGATAAAGCAAGGTGGACTCTTCGGCAAGGGTCCGGGCAAAAGCACACAGAGGTACGCCGTTCCCATTATGTTCGAGGACTATATGTACAGCTTCATCGTGGAGGAGTACGGGCTTGTAGGCGGAATAATAATCCTGATCCTATACATCAGCCTTCTGGCCAGAGGCTCCATCATAGTGAGGAACTGTGACAATCTGTTCGCCAAAACGTCGGTCGCGGGTCTCGTGCTGCTCATCACCGGCCAGGCAATGATGCACATTATGATCAACTGCGACCTCGGTTTTCTCACCGGACAGACGCTGCCGATGGTCAGCCACGGCAACACGTCCTTCCTGATGTTCAGTTTAGCGTTCGGCATCATACTGTCCATCAGCAAGATAGCAAAGCGGAAGATTGAAAGGGAGACCGCAAAGGCGGAGCCGCTCGTCAACAGGAAGATAAAAGATGAGGTCAGCGGCGGACTGGATGACCTCGACCGGATGGAAAGCGGATTCTCCGTACAGGATGACGGCCTTGCGGCAATGGACGGGAACGTCCCGGTCCACGAGAATGGCATCCCGGATTACGGAATCGATGACCATAACAACGAATAGCGACATTATGAAACACGGAGCGCTGAGAGTCATAATAAGCGGAGGCGGCACGGGAGGACACATCTTTCCGGCCGTCTCAATCGCAAACAAGCTGAAGGAACTGAATCCCGAGACCGAGATCCTGTTCGTCGGGGCGGAGGGAAGGATGGAGATGGAAAAGGTTCCCGCCGCGGGCTACCGGATTGTGGGTCTGCCGATTGTGGGATTGCAGAGACAGCTGAACCTTAAGAACATCCTGAACGACATCTGCGTGCCTTTCAAGGTGCTGGCAAGCCTTCGGAAAGCGAAGAGGCTCGTGAAAGAGTTCAAGCCTCAGGTTGCCGTCGGAGTCGGCGGGTATGCCAGCGCTCCCCTGCTTTGGGCCGCGACCGGGATGGGAATTCCCGCCCTCATCCAGGAGCAGAACGGATTCGCCGGACTGACCAACAAGAAGTTGGGCAACAGAGTCCGGAAAATCTGCGTGGCCTACGAAGGGATGGAAAGATTCTTCCCGGCGGACAGGATTGTGATGACCGGCAACCCGATCAGAAGCTCGATAGTTCCCGCCACTCCCGAAATGAGAGAGGAAGGCATCAGAGAATACGGTCTCGATCCTTCCAGAAAGCACATTTTCATTGTCGGGGGAAGCCTTGGCAGCAGCAGGTTCAACCAATGTATGAAAAAATGGATCTCGGACGGCTGTCCGGGCATAGATGGAGTTGACGTGCTTTGGCAGTGCGGAAAACATTACAAGGCCGTCATTGATGAGTTCATTGCCGGTTGGAAAGCCAAGAACCCGGATGCGCTCAGGCATATTCATTACTCCGACTTCATCGGCCGGATGGAACTGGCCTATGCCGCAGCCGACATCGTTGTCTCCCGATCCGGAGCAAGTTCGGTGTCGGAGCTCTGCGCCGCGCACAAGGCGGTGATATTCATTCCGTCTCCCAATGTCGCCGAAGACCACCAAACGCACAATGCGATGGCCCTGGTAAAGAAGGATGCGGCGGTGATCGTCAAGGACTCTGACGCTATGGATAAGATGATCCCGACCGCCCTTGAGTTGCTGGGCCGGCCTGAAAGGATAGCCGCCCTTGAGGAGAATGCGGGAAAGATGGCGTTGCCGGACGCGGCAGGGAAAATCGCCGAAGAGATTTACGGATTGGTCAAGTAATCATTACGCTTACTGAGGAATAAGTTATGTCCAAATATTCAAAGATTTATTTCATAGGAATCGGTGGCATCGGTATGAGCGCCATCGCAAGATACTACAAGTTCAAGGGCTATCCTGTCGCAGGCTACGACAAGACCCCTTCGGATTTGACCCTCTCGCTTGAGAAGGAAGGGATTGACGTTCACTACAAGGATGACCCGGATTACATTCCGAAGGACATCGCTTCCACTCTGATTGTCTATACGCCTGCGATTCCGTCAGACCTTCACGAACTGAGCTATGCCTTGGAACACGGCTACACAGTCGTGAAGAGGTCACGGATGCTTGGAGAACTGGCGGAGGGACAGGTCTGCCTTGCGGTGGCGGGAACGCACGGAAAGACAACCACAAGCACGCTGGTGGCACACATCCTGACCGAAAGCGGAAAAGGCTGTTCGGCGTTTCTTGGGGGGATATCCAAGAATTATGACACCAATCTGCTTATGAGCCACACTCCGACAATGGTCGCGGAGGCAGATGAGTTCGACCGCTCATTCCTTCAGCTGCATCCGGCGATAGCGGTCATCACGGCAATGGACGCGGACCATCTGGACATCTACGGGACACTTGAGGAATATCAGAAAGCGTTCAAGGCGTTCGCCTCCCAGGTAAGCCGCACATTGATCGTGAAATATGGCCTTGACATAACCGACGCCGACACCAAGGCGAAAATCCTGCACTACAGCTACGACAATCCTTCAGCCGACTACTATGCGGTCAATTCCAAACCGGATGAGGCAGGACACTACATCTTCGACCTCGTTTACCCCGGAGGTGTGATTGAAAACATCAGGGTCGGAATCCCGGGCTGGGTCAATGTCGAGAACAGCGTGGCCGCGGCAGCCGTCTGCCTCTGCAATGGAGTCAGTCCCGAGGCTGTCAAGAGGGCCATAGGAACATATTCAGGTGTGAAACGCCGGCTGGACGTGCACCTCAACACTCCCCACCTCTCCTACATCGACGACTATGCCCACCATCCGAAAGAGCTTGCATCCGCAATCTCATCGATGAGGGGAATATTCCCGGGAAGGAGACTCACGGCCATATTCCAGCCTCATCTTTTCAGCCGCACCAGAGACTTCGCCGGGGATTTCGCCGCCGCCTTGAGCAAGGTGGACAAACTGATCCTGCTGGACATCTATCCCGCGAGGGAGGAACCGATACCGGGAGTCACCTCTGAACTGATTTTCGACAAGGTGACAGCTCCGGAGAAGGTCCTTCTGAAGAAGGAAGAACTGATGTCATATCTTGAGAACGAGCCTGTTGACGTGCTTGCCACATTCGGGGCGGGCAACATCGACAGGTTCATCGCACCCATCACCGAACTGCTTGAAAACAGGTTGAAGAAATGAGGAAGGGTCTAAGGATAACCATCATCGCCACGGTGTTCTGCCTGCTCGGTCTTGTCTGCCTCGTGATCCACGGGATGAACGGGAAGAGGACCGCGCAGATCACCTGCACCGGCGTGAAAGTCGAATTCACTGACGAATTCAACTTCATCACCGCCAAGGACATTGAAGGCTACCTGAAGAAAGAATACGGAGCCTACATCGGGCAAAGGCTTGACAGCGTTGACCTGGAGAAGGTGGAAAAGATACTTGACAACAAAAGTTCCATCCTCAAGTCGGAGGCCTACACGACTCCGGACGGTTTCCTGAACGTGAAAATCCGCCAAAGGGAGCCGGTGGTCAGATTCCAGAAGGGCAGCTATGGGTTCTACGCCGATGAAAGAGGTTTCCTGTTTCCTCTCCAAAGCAATTACACATCCCGGGTCCCGATCATCGACGGAGCGGTGCCTCTGGATATGGAAAGGGGCTACAAAGGCGAGCCGGCGACCGAGAGCGAAAGAAGATGGCTGGCGGGGGTTCTGGGACTGGTGAACTTTATGTCCTCCTCACAGACTTGGACCGAGAACATCAGCCAGATAACCGTACAAGGCAGCGGAGACCTGATTCTGATTCCCCGTCAGGGGAAGGAAAGGTTCATCTTCGGGCTACCTGCCGACTATGCGGCGAAGTTCGACAGAATCGGACGGTACTACACCACGATCCTGCCCGAAAAGGGCGCAGGTTACTATTCAACAGTGAACGTCAAAAACAATGGGCAGATCGTCTGCAGAAAATAAGATCATTGAATATGGAAGAACGATACATAGCATCCGTTGATCTGGGCACCTCGAAACTGGCCGTCTGCGTGGCCAGCATCGAGGATCAGAATGTCCAGATAATATATTACAAGGAGTCTCCGTCCGAAGGAATCCGCAACAGCCGTGTCACCAATCCGGGCATCGCTGACAAGTTCGTAAGAAACGCCATCGCCGAGGCCCAGCAGACCCTGAGGATCAAAATCCAGCAGGTTGTCGTCGGGTTGCCTCGTTGGCAGGTACGCCAGGAGACGGCGTCCGCCGCGGCGGAAAGGGAGGACGACTCCCGGTTCATAAGCGAAAGCGAGATCCGCTTCCTTAAGTCAGAGGCGTTGAAGATCTATCCGCTGAAGGATGACAAGAGAGAGCTCATCTATGGGGCTGTGGCCCAGTCCTTTTCCACAGAGGACTGCATAAACGAGCCGGAAAGCGAGATCATCGGGATGAGTGCGGAAAGGATCGAAGGCAAGTTCAAGGTCTTCATCGGAAGCAAAAGATTGTCCACGAACCTTGACGAGCTATTCGGCAGTATGCAGATCGGTATCGCCCGCAAATTCTTCATTCCGGGAATAACGGCCAAGGCCGTCCTCAGCCCTGAGGAGATGAGAAGCGGTGTGGCATTGGTTGACATCGGCGCCGGCGTCAGCTCCGTGACCATATTCAAGGACAACCTTATGAGGTATTACGCCGCCATTCCTTTCGGAGGTGACTGCGTCACAAGGGACATCGAGTCCATCTGCGGATTCTCCTTCAAGATGGCTGAGGGAATCAAGAAAGCATACGGAGCCTGCCTGCCAGACAAGCTTTCGACACTCGGCGAGAAGGAACTCCATATTATGGATGAAGACGGCAGACTGCTCAGGAAACTCTCCATCAAGGTGCTTTCCGAGATAGTCAACGCAAGGATGGAGGAGATCATCAATGCCCTGCTCTACAAGATCCAGGAAAGCGGACTGTCGTCTGAGGATTACCTCAAGAAAGGCATAGTCGTGACCGGCGGAGGAGCGGAGATGCTGAACTGTGTCAACCTGTTCAAGGAACTTTCAGGATATTCCATCAAGCTTGGTCTGCCGAAGAAATATGTCTCCTGCGACGGCTGTCCGGAGGCCAGCGAGGCTTCCGCTTCCACGGCGATCGGAATGATTCTGGCCGTAAAGGGCGACAAGTCGATCAACTGCATCAACGATGTCACATTCAGGCCGTCCCAAAGGAACAACGGAAGCGCGGCCGTTCAAGACAGCACTGATGACGCGACGAGATTTGATGAATATAAACCTGACAGCGACGGTGCGACTATCACCCCGACCGAGATGCCGAACCCGGTAAAACCAGAAGAGCCACATACGGCCAATCCTGTGGGCGGGGGCGAAACGGGCGAGGACACCAATACCGACAAGGGGGAGAACACGGAGTCGCCGGGAACGCCTGGGCTACCTGACGGGGATTCCGGCAAGGATGACTATCGTGACGGACAAGGGGCTAATACCCAAGGAACGGAACCGCCTGTCGGGCCGGAGCCGGAACCGAAACCTAAACCAAAGCCGGGGCCGAAACCAAGACCGGAGCCAGAGCCGGGGCCTAAAGAGACCAAGAATCCGATCGTGAAATTTTTCTGGAGACTGTACGACAACGTCCAGAAAGATGTTAATGACTAACTAATAGAACAACTGATATGGGAGACATCGATATAGAAATCACTCCTGATGACTGGACACCTATTGAATCAATGATCAAGGTCATCGGTGTAGGCGGAGGAGGATGCAACGCCGTGAACTATATGTACCGTGAAAAAGTCCAAGGCTGCAACTTCTACGTCTGCAACACGGACAGGCAAGCCCTTGACAACAGCCCGGTGCAGACGAAGATACACATCGGCACCAACGCCCTGGGAGCCGGCACGAGACCGGAGCAGGGACGCAAGGCGGCGATAGAGTCCCTCGACGAAATCGAGAGGATAGTCCTTACGGATGACACCAAGATGCTATTCATCACCGCAGGAATGGGAGGTGGAACCGGTACCGGAGCCGCCCCGGTCATCGCCAAGGCAGCCAAGGACAAGGGCATCCTGACCGTCGCCGTGGTCACCATCCCTTTTGACATCGAAGGCATAACTCCTTTGACCAAAGCCATAAAAGGCATACACGAACTCAAGAACAATGTTGACAGTCTGCTCATCATCAACAATGAGAAGCTGTACGAACTGTTCGGAAGTATGCTTATCCACGAGGCTTTCCCAAAAGCGGACGAAGTGCTGGCGACAGCCGTAAGGGGCATCACTGAGATCATCAGCCGGCACGGCTACATCAACATCGACTTCAAGGACATCGAGACGATGATGAAAGACAGCGGTATGGCATTGATGGGATGCGGAATCGGAAAAGGGAAGAAAAGGATAGAGGATGCCGTCAACGGAGCACTTAAATCCCCGCTCCTCAACGACTTCGACCTGACCACAGCGAAGAATCTGCTCATCAACATCACCACAGGCAAGAACAAGGACGGCCTGACTATGGATGACCTGAAGGAGATTGACAGGAAGATCGGGGAATATACCGGCAAGGTGAACAAATTCAAGACCGGAATAGTCTGGGTGGAGGATCCTGAAGTCAAGGATGAGATCCAGATCACAGCAATCGCCACCGGATTCGTGGTTGATGATCTGGCCAAGATCGCCACACAGGATCTTGGAAATGTGATAGTCATCGACAAGGATTTCAAGTACGAGAAGCACAGCACTCTCCAGCAGGAGGATGACACCAACCGCGACGAGGGTGTCATCAACATCACTCTGGAGGAAAAGCAGCCCGACAACAGAAAGAAATTTCATTTCGACAAAGACAGCAAGCCCGCCCTTGTGGTCCAGGACGGCCAGGACATCAGCGAGCTTCTGAACATCCCGGCGTTCCGCCGCAAGTCCCATAAGGACGAATAGGCACAACTGATGGTGAGCGAGCATATTAATTTGGCATAATTATGAAAAAGAGCTTCATTTTGTCCTTTGCGCTGCTAGTCAGCGCGTTCGTGTCGGCCTAGTCGGCGCCGGGCAGTTTCGGGCAGACTTGGAAAGTAGGGTCGGACTGGCTCCGCAACGGAGTGATCTACCAAGTGTACCCGTCCTCCTACAAGGACTCCGACGGGAACGGAATCGGTGACATCCAGGGTGTGATTTCCAAACTGGATTATATCGAGAGCCTTGGTGTCTCAGCCATCTGGTTCAATCCGCTTTTCGTCTCCGGTTGGATTGACGGAGGCTATGACGTGATTGATTTCTATCGTGTTGACCCACGCTTTGGAACCAATAACGACCTCGTCGAGCTCATCCGGAAAGCCCACGACAAAGGAATAAAGGTGATGCTCGACCTTGTGGCCGGACACACTTCCGACAAGCATCCGTGGTTCCTCCAGAGCGCGCAGGACAGCAACCTTCAGTACTCCGACTACTACATCCGGTCCGACCGTCTTCCGGACGCGAAGGCCGAGAAAGACCTTGAGACGATGCTGAAAAGTCCTGACTATATGCAGAGCACCATCGGCAAATGGATGAAGAGTGAATATCCCCGCGATAAATACTATATGAAGAATTTCTACGCCTGCCAGCCGTCCGTCAAGGACCTTTACGGCAACGCTTGGCCGGAGGACAAAGTTGACTCCAAGACCACCCCGGCACAGATGCTAAAGGAATATTACGACTACTTCACCGATTGCGTCGAGAGCACACGCACGATGGGCTATTTCGCCAGCATCACCGGCAACCACGACCACCTCAGGATCAACACAGGTGCCCGCAACACTCCCGAGCAGCTCAAGGTGATGATGGCGTGGGTTATGACGATGCCGCTTCCGATCCTTTATTACGGTGACGAGATCGGAATGCGTTCTCTTGTGGATATGCCGAACGTGGAAGGGGCGAACCATAACGGCAAGGAGCGCGCCGGGGCCCGTACCCCGATGCAGTGGACAGCGGACGAGACCGCAGGATTCAGCGACTGCGCTCCGGACAAGCTTTACCTTCCTGTCTGCACGGACTGGACTCCGGCATCCTCACTTCCTCAGTACACCGAGTGGAAAAAGGAACTGGCCGCCGGGAAAGTCAAGCCGATCGCCAAAGGAAACCCGACCGTGGAGTCTCAGGAGAATGATCCGGGATCCATCCTGAACTGGACCAGAGCCCTGATCTCGCTCAGGAAGAGCAGTGAAACCCTCTGGGCCGACAGCCGTTTCATCCCGATTTTCAACGAGGACCAGCCTTACCCGATGGTCTATCTCCGCGGCAACGGCACGGAGACCTTCCTGATCGTCCTCAACCCGACCTCCGAGCGCAAGACCCTCGTCCTTGGCGGCGAGATCGAACAGTACCTTTCCGCCCTCAAATCCGTGAAAGGCCCCGTCTCCCCTCTCCTGACCACCGGCAAGGCCACGTGCAAACGTACCGCCAAAGGCACCACCCTCAAACTGGACGCCACCTCCGGAATGATCATCAAGCTATAATTCCGTTCTTTGTCCGGGGAAACGTCTTCTCACCGGACTACTTACGATGAAAACACATTTTCTCCGACCAAACGGCTTCTCACCGGAGAAAGTCTTGAAGATAAACGAGATATCCGGTGAAAAGGGCTTTCACCGGATATCTTCCGTGCACTTCAGCGAACTCAGTGGCCGAAGTTCTTAGAAGCTGTTTAAAAATGGTTCCCGCATTTTATTATGCGGAATTTTCGAGA
>CAVCPY010000268.1:0-14327 GCA_963604245.1 Eggerthellaceae bacterium | reverse complement strand
AAAGCCGAAACTGTCTCGAAAATTCCGCATAATAAAATGCGGGAACCATTTTTAGACAGCTTCTTATTCAAAATAAAGTGGCCATAAATCCTGGAGACGTCTGGCTATATTATAGGCCAACACCGGGGGAACTGCATTCCCGATAACTTTATAGGCCCCGGATTGGCTTACTTGAAAATGCTTGGAATGATCCTTATACCTGACAAAAGGGTAATCCGGCGGAAAGGTCTGGATCATCGCACACTCACGAGGAGTCAAACGGCGTTCTTGTAGTCCTGATTCCAATTCTTTAATATTCTGTCCTCCGTGTTCTGCGGATAGCCGCCTGAACTCGATATTACCGTGATGCTCAGAGCGAATAGTCGGTCCCAAGGCATCAATATGAATTTCCGTCTGTCCCTGACAATGTTTTCCCATATACTTGGCTTTTGAATAAAACATCTGAGACAAATCTTGGCTTTCCTCCGGCTCCAGCATTCCTTCAAAAACATCTTTGCAGGTAACCGGATCTAAAGTACCTCTAGAATGCGCAGTATATTTATGCGTTGGTTTAGGGTAAGGAGAATATTCATCCGGAATATTCTCACATTCGAGAATTCGCCTCGCATTTCCGTTCAATGCTGAACGTCTTATCCCTATGAATATTACACGCTCACGTGTCTCAGGAACGCCATAGTCTCCCGCATGAAGCACTCTTGGATGTAGAACGATGTAGCCATCTCCATCCGCTTGAGAGAAATCTTTCTGAATGATGTCCTTGACGTTGCCAAGATTCGTCAATCCTTTGACATTTTCAGCAACAAAGATTTTCGGTCTCGTGATGTCTATGACTTGCTTCATCCAAAAATATAGTTTTCCTCTGTTCTCTTCAGAAGGGACTTCTTCAGGAAGCTTGCTCCCATCGTGAGACGTGACTGAATTAAATCCCAGTCGTTTACCCGCCACGCTGAAATCCTGACACGGGAAGCCACCTGTCAGAATATCAACATCCTCCGGAAAAACCGTAATTCCGCTATGATGAAGTTTAACCAAATCCACAACACTTTCCAAATGATAGATTGACGGATCTTTCCCATAGCGCCGCATATAGTTTGTCCAAGTAAGAGCGGCTTCTTCCAAAATGTCATTTGCGAATATGGTGGAGAAACGATTCTTTTTCAGGAGCACCCAATTCTTATTGACCTTTTTGTTTACCCATCCAAAATCCTTTGGCACTGACTTCACGTTACAGATAAAATCGCCCTCAAACCCAAGATCCATTCCTCCACAACCGGAAAACAATGACAACATTTTAAGTTGCCCTGGCCCAACATCGCCTACGGTATGAAAAAGGGGAAGTTCATATTCCTTTATCACATCCGAGAAATAATGAACTTCTTCCATTGATTTATAGCCATTTACTAATCCTGCACCTTTTTCATACATATATGACAATAACTAAAGTTACAAATTCAACTTTCGCAATTAACAAAGTTCCTGTGACAAAATGCCTTATCTCACGTTCGGAGTGCATCGGCCGAGAATGCTCAGTCCACGTTGCCCCCCGCCCTAAATCCCTCCCCTCGGGGGAGAGACTTGCTCCGTCACTGCCGTGACGGGAAATAAGGTGTTTCGCATATTCGAAACTTAAGTCAATAATCCTTAATCCAAACAAAGATAATCAAAATCTCCGAATATGGATAGTATATCCTATTGTTAGGCCATACAGTAATGCCGTTGCTTCCGTGTCATCGTGTCCGGCTTGGTGTACAGAGTCTATTTCAACTCAGAACTATTCTCCAATATAGACTTCAACGCAACTTCTATTATGTCAGGAAGCTCATTAACAACCTCATTCAGCCATACTTTCTGAGTTTTTCAAACTCGTGTACCTATAATTCCCCTAAATTCCGCAGACCTTAAGTCTGCTAAAGTTTCAGAAGCCCTGATAAAGAAACCCTTACCAGGGCTTGATAATGTCAGGAATTCTTCCCGTATTTGCCAAGTTCCGCGGCATTAGGAGAAAACATTTGAATGATCTCGTCAGAGATCGTCTGGGCTGGCAATGCAAAGGTCTCCACTATCTTTCACAGGGCAAGGCGGAGAAGTGAACGCTTACTGCCTATCTTCGAGATCTGTTCGCTTTACCTAACTTCAGTATTGTCAATGAACTTGATGGTTCTACCGAACCAACGTTATTTTTGAATTGTTAAATTTTATGAACCTGTCCGGATTTTTACCGGACACTTGTATATCTGCATTTATACCAGTTACCTTCTATAGAGTTTAATATCTTGTCACTTACATGAATATGGTTCATGTCGAAAACTTTTATAAGTCCTAACGTTTCAACGTCATCCAAATACACCATGATGTTTCCTGCAAAATCTACATCAATCCTTGGCACGTCATATTTGCTAAATTGCATTGCTATATTTTGAAGGGCACTTGTGTCTTCCTTTGATGTTGAAGTACCCGATGTCCATCCTTCTGTTGTCAATATGGAATGATCTTGTCGATTTATATCTACAATATAATAGCCAGAATGATTGTTGTCATAGATCTGAGATTTGACAAATACAGTAATCTCACTCCTGTTCCCGCTTCGCACAAAAACGACTGTGTTCTTAGGGAACGGAGACTCCGTCATGTCGAGCCTTCTGATCAGGTCATGAACAAAAGCTTCCCTCTTTTGGTAGTTTACTGTTTTTACAAGTAAAGCGACTATAACAATCGATAAGGCGGTTACAACGAAAGCCTTACCACATTTAGAAACATTCGACATAACTAATACGGTTTCATTGAGTATGTCCTATAGTACATCTCTTTATAATGATGCTGTCTGGCATGGCGCACTCCCATTCTAATAGAAAACTGATCATCAGTTGAATCGAACTGTGGTTTATAATTATTAGAACCAGGGTTGAAAATGCTATTATACTGCGCTCCCATTCTTAATTCAAAAGATGTAAGCCCTAACGCTTTCCCTCCGGCGCCAAATAAGAAATTGCCGAAATTCATGTGGTTATGTGCCACACCATCAATCAAAAATAATACCGAGCTAGGAGTATCCAAAGGATTCTTGGAAGTACCTTCATATTGATCAGGAATTGCGCTATATGAAAAGTCCATTTTATGACCACCCTTCCCTTCATGTAACACATACGAGTATCTGTCCGGCAATGTGTTATTGGCCGTTTTATTCTTCTCATCAAAAACTCCAGCCTTAGAAAGCATCGAGACAACGTCCTTTTCCTCAACGAATTGTATTTTTTGCAATGTCCCATTCTTAAGGTCTTTCACATCGTTTTTTGGATCAGCGAACTTAAACGACAGGATAACTTCATTCTAATCATTTACAATTCGACCAGTTCGCCCATGCCAAAGGTTGTGCCACCAATTATCATCAATTGTTCGCTTATAATTGCCTTCTACATCAAATTCAGAATAACTATTCCCCGCTATATCTGTAAACAATATAGGATTATTAGCACAGTAGGCATATGGGCTAATGCCGTAGTACTTCTCCGCCATCGGGTCGGTGGCGGTCCATCGTGCTATGGCCGGGTTGTACATTCGTGCTCCGAAGTCGAGGAGGGGGATGCTTGCGTTCAGGCAGGACTGGTCCTCCTTGCCGGAGAAACGCCAGCGGTTGGAGGAGGTCACCGAGCCTGCCGAAGTGACCGTTGGCACCGGGGCATGCCGTGCCCCTTCGGCATGCTCGGGGTCCGTGTTAATGGCGATCCTCTTGCCGAACGGGTAGTAGTCGCTGGCCTCGATTACAGAGCCGGTGTCGCCGTCGACGACGGCCCGGACGCTGCCGAGGTGGTCGCGTAGGTGGACGAGGGACCTGTAGGAGACGGTGCCGTCCGCGCCTGTCACGCGTGCTATCCTGCCGGCGGTGGTCAGGGCGCAGTCAAGGCAGGACAAGTCGTCATTTGCTCAGCCGTATTCCATTGTAAGCAAATCTATACACATTTCATTCGTTCACATGATATCGTTCCTTTAGCTCAGCCATTAGTCTGTCGGCAATCTCTTTCTTTTCATCCTCGGTCTTATTGTTCACTATTAGATATTTTCTGTATTCATTTGAAATGATCGCCTTACCCTTTCGCAACCGGATGGCTCTACTTTTCTTATTCTTTTGTTGATCATACACTATCATTATTGTATCGCCTATCGATACGAATTCTGATACTCCAATTAATCCCTCGTATTCATCAGATGAGGTTCTATAGGAATATCTATAGTAATACCACCCTCCTAATTTAAACTTTCTAACGAGTGCCGCTTCTGAGATTACAGCATGTTTCATCATATTATGATAGTCTATCTGATTATATATTATTACAAATAAATACATGACTATAAAACCGGCGACATATAAGAAAACTTCACTTTTGATTGAGTTCATAACTTTTCTGGAATTTAATCTTCTTCTTTTTCATTTTCAATATTTCGTGGAGGAAAAACAAACACAAATGTCCCATTTTCGATCATGCCGCCTGTGAACGAAAATAAATTGTCCAGCATAACCGAGAACTTTTCGCTTTCTACAAAATCCTTTTGTGATCTCAACGAGGCCTTTTCGGCTTTCGTCAGCGGTGCCGCAACTGATGGGGCCAGCTTGGCATTGGCGTCCTTTACAAAAGCCTTTTGCATACCTTTTGAAGCCTGAGAAGAAACAACATTTAGAGCAACCCCCATAACGGCCTCTTCAACTTCCTTCCCATTAGATACAGAAGAGAATCCCTCTTCTATCGAATAATCCACTCCGGCATCAAGCAAATTCACCCCTATGACCGCCGCCTGTACCCCTTTCGATGCTCCCGGTGTTAAGATTGTTGATGAGATAAATGATGCTCCTACACTCGTCCAATCCATCGATTTACAAGATTCCATAAAAGTTTTTCCGGATGATAATGAAACGGTGATTTGTGCTCCGGCATCTACAGCCGCTCCGACAACACCTTTGATAAGAGGAATAAACCAAACTGCCCTTCCGTCTCTGTCAAGGCTGTTAATAGGATCCCCCATACAGTAGGCATACGGGCTGATGCCGTAGTACTTCTCCGCCAACGGATCGGTGGCGGTCCATCGTGCGATGGCCGGGTTGTACATGCGTGCTCCGAAGTCGAGGAGGGGGATGGCCGCGTTCAGGCAGGACTGGTCCTCCTTGCCGGAGAAGCGCCAGCGGTTGGAGGAGGTCACCGAGCCTGCCGAAGCGACCGTTGGCACCGTGGCATGCCGTGACCCTTCGGCAAGCTCAGGGTCCGTGGTAACAGCGATCCTCTTGCCGAACGGGTAGTAGTCGCTGGTCTCGACGACCGCCCCTGTGTCACCGTCGACGACGGCCCGGACGCTGCCGAGGTGGTCGCGGAGGTGGACGAGGGACCTGTAGAAGACGGTGCCGTCCGCGCCTGTCACGCGTGCTATCCTGCCGGCTGTGGTCAGGGCGCAGTCGAGGGCCAGGGACACCGCGCCGGACTGGTCCGCGGTCTGGGTGTAGACCAGGGAGCCCCTGTACTGATATCCGTCACCCGTGCCGTCAATTGCGCTTATCTTCGTGCCGTCGGCAAGATGCTCATACTCGGCCAGCGTGGTCCCGCCGGAGGAGACGCGCTCCGTGAGGTTCAGGTCATTGTACCCGATGTCGAGTCCGGAGAGGCCGTCGCGTGTCATGTTGCCGTTCGCGTCGTGGGTGAATGGGCCTCCTCCCCCGGACGTGCCGGTGTTCGTGATGTTCGTCAGCATGTTTCCGTTATAGGAATACGCCAGCGCCTCCTCGGGGCTGGCAGCGTCCGCCCCGTATCTTGTCATCGTCAGGATGTTGCCGTTCCGGTCATAGGAGACGGAGCGCTCGCCGAAGGCGTCGGTTGCCACGCCAGCCGTGAACCTGCGCGCGTCCGTGAGGCGCCCTGCCCCGTCGTAGGACAGGGACCAGGCGTCGGTCCCGGTTCCGGCGCCGCGGTTCCACTCCCACTCGGAGACGGCGCCGTTGTACCTCGGGACGGTCCCAAGGACCGGGTCCTGATACCTGAGGGTCATGCCGAACACGGAGGAGTTCAGACCTGTGAGTTGATCCCTTATGTTGTACGTCAATGTCTCGGTCAGTCCGGACGGACCGCTCCCGATCCCGTGTGCCCTCCCCGTAAGCCTGCCTATGCCGTCATAGGAGTAAGATAATGTCTGCGCCTTCCCGTTCAGCGATGCGGTCTCCGAGACAGGCCTCTCCTGTCCGTCGTATGACATCACGGTGACCAGAGAGTCGACGCGGCCGTCGGGGAGCGCGACCGTCTCCCTTGTCCCCAGCGGCTTTCCCGTGAAGGTGAGTGCCTGATGAATATGCCTGTACCCGCCGAGTGCCTCGGAGTGGTGGCTCTGGACCGGGCGGCCGCGATAATCGTGATGGAAAGACGACACGGCCGCCGCAGCGGGGTCTGTCAGTGAATACACCGCGGTGCCTGTCAGGAGGCCCTTTGGGCGGCCGGCGCCCGTGTCCGGTGTCCCGTAGCCGGACGGGGTGTCCGCGGACAGGGCCTGCCTTGTGTCCGACGGCACAAGGTCATCCATGAACGAGTAACCATCATAGTAGTTTACGGACAGAGGGCGGCAGCCGGCCAGAGCGGGGGTGTTGACCGAGTAGCCGCCAAGCGAAGAGGCTCCGGTGTACGTGGCCACGACGGACACGGCGGGCGACGGGGCGTGGGCGGAAGGCCAGACACCGCTTACCGCATCACGTCCCAAGGCGTCGCGGAAGGAAAAACGCCACTCGCCTTTCTTTCTCATCTCCCCGTCCTGAGAGAAAACAGGGGCGTCTCCCTTGTCGTACCGGTAAAGGACCGGGGCGCGGCCCGGGAGCCTCCTGCTGACGCACCGCCCCCTGCTGTCATGCTTGTAGACATAGGCCAGTGTGGACAGCGGGGACGAGGAGTCGCCGTATGTGCCTGCGGTGGACATGACGGCCGATGCCTCCGGCGTGAGGACATAGCGGAGCAGGCCGAGGTCGTCGTACACGCTGTGGGTGTCGAGGGCCCGGCTCCCGTTCATCCTCCGCTCCAGCACGGTGCGCCCGAGCCTGTCGGTGAACGTCAGCGTCACCCCTCCGTCCTCGTCGGTGACCTTGAGTACGCTCAGGGTGCCCGCAGGCAGAGGGCCGGAGACCGTCAGGGATGTGTCGGACTCGATGGTGAGGCCGCGGCACGAGAGGAGGCCCGAGGCCTCGTTCACGAGGCGCTCCGTCCTCACCGATTTCCCCCTCGTGTGCCACGGGGATCCGGGGCCGTACTCCTCCGCCACGCGGTCGAGTGGCGAGGCCTCGTAGAGCGTCCTGGAGAACGCGTACACGTCCCAGCCGTAGAGGGCGCTGGCGGTCTTGGCCACCGACGGGGCCACATAGGCACCCGTGGATGTCGCCAGCGGCACGGGGCGGTACTCCCTGCACGGCCTGCCGAAGGCGTCGTACTCACTCAGCCCGGCTATGTCCTTGCCGTCGGGTGACGCGGCTGCGCGCACCGTCTCCACGGGCCTTCCGAGGCGGTCGTGGTAGAGGTCCGTCTCGCGGAAGGAAGCGCCGGAGGCGTCAAGGTACTCGCGGGTCTGGATACGGTTGCCGCCTGGGTAAGCGCCGTAGCGGTAGGAGTGTGTGGAGACGGTCTCCTCAGATGTCCCGTCCGTCAGGTATGTCCGCGAGAGCCTGCCGAGGCCGTCGTACTTGTAACCCGTCGTCCTGCCGGAGGGGTCGGTTGCCGTGGAGAGGCCCACGAGGGGGGTGTGCGTGTAGGTGGAGACGTGCACGTTAGGGGTCTGGGAGTAACCGCTATGGAACGCGTCGAGGATCCGCCTTATGCCTGCGGGACTTCCGGTGTTGAGGGCGGACGTGTCTATCCGCGCCTTGACCGAAGACCAGTCACCGCCGGATATGGCGGACACGGGATATCGGCCGTTGTAGCCCCACAGGTATACCGTCCTGCGGCCGTCGTTGTCCTCGAACTCGATGAGGTTGCCCCTGCGGTCATATTCGTTGAGCAGGATCTTGCGCTCGGATGAGGCCGCGCCGCGGACCGTCAGCGAGCGCGCCGACGGCGCGATGAACGTCCCCGAGGCGCAAGTGTGGGACGAGTATTCCGTGGACAGCGTGGTCAGCAGGTTCGCGCCGCTGACGGAGTTCTTGTAGACCCTCGTCTCGACCGGGACGCCGGTCATGCCGGCGGACACCATCGCGGGGTATCCGCCGCCGGTCATGTCCTGGGGGTAGGAGTAGGCGGTGACTTTCTTGTCATAGCCCGGGAGGCCCACGTCCTCGGTCTTCGTCACCACGTTGCCGTAGGAGTCATAGGCGTACAGCGTTGTCCTCGCCAGCGTGCCGTTGGCCTCCACGGCCCTCTCCGTCAGCGAGCGCAGGAGCTTCCGGCCCTGGGTGAGCGTCGTGGTCTGGCACAGGATCTCCTTGTGCCCCTCCGGGACGCGGAGTTCGTCCTCGCCGTAGACGCGGGCCGCCTTGTAGACTTGCCTCAGTCTGAGCGCGGTGGACTCCGTGCCGTAGTCCAGCTCTGTGGTGTGATCATATGATGTCCTTGAGACCTCGCGCGACGACCCGTTTCCGTCAAGGCCGTGGGCGGTCTCCGACACCTTGTGGCCGTGCGTCCACTCCTGGCGGTTGTCGTGCACGAGGCTCGTGCCCGGCCTCTTGATCGGATGCGACGTGGAGACGTCGAACGCGTGCACGGTCCCGCCTGTGGTCTGTGTGCCCACCGCGTCGCTCGACCTGCTTTCGAACACGTACGGGTAGCTCACGCTGGAGCCGTCCGACGACACGAGGCCCACCATCGAGTTGTCCGTCCACACGCGCTCCTTGTACGTCGCGCAATGCTGGGGTACCATTCCGAACGGGCCGGCCGCGTACTCGTGGCACGCGGTCTCGCGGTAGTAGACCTCGTTCGTGTCCGCAGGGTATGAGGACGACGCCGGGACGACGTTCCGGACGCCCCCGCCGTTGACGCGGTCCGGGTATGTGCTGTAGCGGAAGTTGCGGTACAGAACGTTCCCGTCCGACTCCACGTCGCGGATCTGCCTTATCCGGAGGCCTCCCGCCAACCGCGGTGTGCCGGAGTCGTCGATGTGGCGGTGGGCCTCGTAGGAGAACTCGGTGCGCCCGCCTGTCGGGTACGTCACCGACGTGAGGACGCCCGCCTGCATCGCGGCCTCGTCAGGCTCGCGGTCCCCGCCCGGGACCGTCACCGTCTCCCCGTGGCTTATGTAAGGATAGTTGTTGACAGTGACGTCGGTCGTCACCGTCGGGACAAGCGTCGCGTTGTCCCTGCCGTTGTAATAGCCCCACCTGTCTACCGAGCGCGTGTCGCGAGGAGGGATGACCCCGTTGTAGGTGAACGAGTAGGTCTCGGACTCCTCCCCGTCCGGAGACTCGATGCTGACCGAGTCGAGCTTGAGGTGGAGGAAGTCACGCATGTAGGTCTGGCGGAACACCACCCTCCTCACAAGGACACCGTTGATGTCGTACACCTCCATCGACCTCAGCCCCTCGTTCTGGTCAGCGCTCATGTTGAACAGGACATGCCCGCCGCTGAAGTCGATCCGGCGGACGTACGAGTTGTACTGCGTCACGTCGGCCTTCGACGGCATCGGGAAGGAGTAGCCGTCGGGAAGGTTGAGACGGTCGGTGGTGACCTCCGCGAGGCCCCGGGTGCCCTCGTCATACAGGTAATGCACGCCCCCGGTGTCGCCGCGCGAGGACAGGACGGCGGGGATGGTGCGCGACTGCTGGCCGGTGAAGTCGTCCACGATGATCAGCGCGTCGGCGTAGCGGCTGCAGAAGATCTCCATGATGTTCGGTGTGTAGTCGAACCTCACGCTCCGCCCTGTGGTCGCCGAGCGGATCTCGCGGATCTTCCACGACGTCGGCACGTCAAGGGCCGAGATCCCGAACTTGTGCGTGACGCGGTCGTGGAAGCGGTCCTCGTCGCCCCCGAAAGTGTACGTCATGCCGGTCCCGTCCGTGATCCGGAACACGGGCATGGACTTCCCGCCGGATGGGGTCACGGTGATGTTGTCACGTGGTATGGTCACCGGGGTCACAGAGCCGTCGGTCCCTCTGCGGAGGTACATCCTGCCCCCGCCGCCGGGGAGGGAATAATGGAACTCGTCAAGGGCCACGTCCACGGCCTGGGTGTATATGGCGTTCAGCTGCTCGTAGGTCAGGGAGTCCCTCAGCGCCAGCGCGGGGGAGTAGTTTATCTCGTCCGCCACGCCGTTGATCGTCCGCGACAGCGACGGGCCCGTCGTGAGGCTCCACCCGTCGCCCAGCCAGTGGCCGGAGCGCATGTTGGGCTTGAGACCGGAGGCGTGGTAGCTCAGCGTTATCGGGATGCGGATGTCGCCGTCCACGATCTCGTAGAGTGGGATGCTCGTCTGGACGAGGCCGTTGGCCAGGCTCACCGGGTAGCTGATGTATGCGGCCAGCTTCGACGCCTCGGGAGAAGGGGGGATCACGTCCGGACGCTCCAGCTCCGGAAGCTGCGCGTGGAGGGGGACGCCGGCAAGAGACAGCAGCGCTGCGATGATTGGAACGGCTTTTTTAATGACGTAGGTTTTTGAGGGTTAATATATAATGTGTATATAACATAGTTGAGTTATCGCTCGCAAGATACGAATTGTTTTGGAATAATACGTTTAAGAAGCTGTTTAAAAATAATTCCTCTTTTTTCTTACGCGGCCTTTCCGGCCATTTTCATCTTTGTCATCGGTCACGTAGCTACTGCTACGCTCCCTCTTCCAAAGCCGAAACTGTCTCGAAAATTCCGCATAATAAAATGCGGGAACCATTTTTAAACAGCTTCTAAAAGAGAAAACCTTTTTGGTTTTTTATCTTGTACGATTTTAGTCGGATGCAACTCCGTGTTTGTGACAACAAAAAAGAATCGGTATATTAGCGGAATGATAACATTAAATCATTCTCGATGAAAACAATAGGGACAGTCTTCATCGCCGCCCTCAGTGTCTTGGCGGCCTGTTCTCCAGCCACGACGGATCTGGAGGACTACGCAAGTTTCGTCAATCCAAGAATAGGCTCTGGCGGGCACGGCCACGTGTTTGTCGGTGCAAGCGTGCCTTTCGGTGCTGTTCAGCTTGGACCTACGAGCATCCCACAGCAATGGGACTGGTGCTCCGGCTACCATTCCAGCGACTCCACGGTCATCGGATTCTCACACACGCACTTGAGCGGAACCGGAATCGGAGACCTGTTCGACATCACCGTGATGCCGGTGGTCGGAACGGTGAAATATTCAAGGGGAGTGGAGCCAACGGACAATTCTCCGGAGGCGATCGCCGCCGCGCAGGCTACAGGAATGTGGTCCTATGCCGACAGGACGAAGGAGGTTGCGAGACCGGGCTACTACAGCGTCCCTCTGACCCGCTACGGCATCACCGCCGAGATGACGGCCACGACAAGGGTTGGCCTCAGCCGTTACACTTTCCCGGCTTCCGACAGCTCCGCGATTGTGTTCGATCTTGAGAACGGAGGCTGCTGGGACAGAGCATACGACACGAAATTCACCGTCATAGATAGCTGCACCATAGATGGTTACAGATTCTCTACCGGCTGGGCCAAAGACCAGAAAATCTATTTCCGTGCCCAATTCTCGAAGCCCTTCGACTCCATCGATGAAATCACCGCCAAGGAATATTCCTTCGAAGGGAAGAAATATTCAGTGAACTACTTCCGCGCCGGCTTCCACACCGCCGAAGGGGAACAGGTGATGGTGAAGGTCGCGGTCTCTCCGGTCAGCGAGGAAAAGGCGGCTTTGAATATGTCAGCGGAGCTTCCCGGCTGGGATTTTGAGGCCACCGCCGAGGCTGCCCGCAAGGCCTGGAATGACGAACTCTCCAAAGCTAAGGTGACGACAGACGATGCTGATGCTAAAACAATCTTCTACACAGCGCTTTACCACACGATGATAATGCCTTCCACATTCAACGATCTGGACGCTCCGAGAACTGAATATACCACCTTCTCCCTTTGGGACACCTACCGTGCCCAGATGCCGCTGATGACCATCATGCATCCGAAAAGGGAGAACGACATGATCGCTTCCATACTTAAGATCTATCAGAGTCAAGGGCGTCTTCCTGTCTGGCATCTGGTCGGCAACGAGACCGACTGTATGGTCGGCAATCCCGGAGTCGTCGCCGTCGCCGACGCCCTCGTGAAGGGCTTCGACGGATTTGACCGTGACCTGGCCTGGGAGGCCGTGAAGGCCACGATGCTGGACACAATCCGTGGGCTGGGCTACCGTCAGAGGTACGGTTATATTCCTTCGGACAAGATGTTGGAGTCGATTGCGTTTGATATGGAATATGCCATCGCTGATGCAGCCGTAGCTTCGGCGGCGGATTACCTTGGCAAAAGTGAGGATGCTGAACGTTTCCGCACCCGCAGCTATTCCTATCGCAATTATTTGGATTCCACCACTTTGTTCGCAAGGGGACGTTTGTCCGACGGCAGCTGGAGGACTCCGTTCAATCCATATTCCTCCGAGCATCGCAACAACGACTATTGCGAAGGCAACGCCTGGCAATATACTTGGCTCGCTCCGCACGACTATTCCGGCCTTGTTGATTTCTACGGTTCCCACGAGAAGTTCGTCGAGAGGTTGGATTCTCTTTTCAATGCTGATTCCAGGATTGACGGAGAGGACGCTTCTCCTGACATCTCCGGCCTCATCGGCCAGTACGCCCACGGCAACGAACCGAGCCACCACGTCATCTACTTCTACACTATGGCCGATGAGCCGTACAAGACCGCTGACTTGGCGCGGCGGATATATTCCGAATTCTACAGGAACGCCGATGACGGTCTCTGCGGCAATGAGGATGCCGGACAGATGTCAGCGTGGTACGTTCTTTCCGCCTTGGGATTCTATGAGGCCGAACCTGCCTCCACAAGGTACTGGTTCGGCGCTCCGGCTTTCGAGAGGGTGGATCTGAGTGTCGCCGGAGGAGTTTTCAGGATAAAGGCCGAGGGTTTGAGCGAAGTGAACCGCTACATCCGGAGCATCACCCTGAACGGTAAACCTTATGACAAGGCTTACATCGAATATTCCGACATCGTCAAAGGCGGTGAACTGGTCTATGTGATGGGAGCGGAGCCGGCGGTCTGGTATATTTTGGCGGAGAAATGAAAAAAAATGTCGAAAAAAGTTTGGCGGAAAGGAAAAAGTCGCTATCTTTGCAGCCCGTTTCGGAAATAACGGAAAGTTCATTGACAATATTGAAAGATTAGTACAACAAAGTACCGAGAACGAAAAAGAGAGCGTTGATTCTTTTTTTTTAAGGAAGATGAATGAAGCTGCCGGGGTCGAACTGGAGAAAAAGTGTATATACAAAGAAGAGTTTGATCCTGGCTCAGGATGAACGCTAGCGGCAGGCTTAACACATGCAAGTCGAGGGGCAGCGCGGGGTGGCAACACCCTGGCGGCGACCGGCGGAAGGGTGCGTAACGCGTGAGCGACATGCCCGTTGCCCGGGGACAACCGGTGGAAACGCCGACTAATCCCCGATGTGACACTGGGTCGCATGGCCCGGTGTTGAAAGTTACGGCGGCGACGGATTGGCTCGCGTCCGATTAGCTTGTTGGCGGGGTGACGGCCCACCAAGGCGACGATCGGTAGGGGTTCTGAGAGGAAGGTCCCCCACATTGGAACTGAGACACGGTCCAAACTCCTACGGGAGGCAGCAGTGAGGAATATTGGTCAATGGGCGGAAGCCTGAACCAGCCATGCCGCGTGACGGAAGTGCCCTATGGGCGTTATACGTCTTTGGTCCCGGAGCAATAAGGTCCACGTGTGGACCGATGAGAGTACGGGAAGAACAAGCATCGGCTAACTCCGTGCCAGCAGCCGCGGTAATACGGGGGATGCGAGCGTTATCCGGATTCATTGGGTTTAAAGGGTGCGTAGGCTGTGCGTCAAGTCAGGGGTGAAATTCCGGCGCTCAACGCCGGGGCTGCCCTTGATACTGTCGCGCTGGAGTGCGGATGCCGCCGGAGGAATGAGTGGTGTAGCGGTGAAATGCATAGATATCACTCAGAACACCGATTGCGAAGGCATCTGGCGAATCCGTAACTGACGCTGAGGCACGAAAGCGTGGGGATAGAACAGGATTAGATACCCTGGTATTCCACGCCGTAAACGATGATGGCTAACCGCCGGCGGCATACAGTCGGTGGCCAAGCGAAAGCGATAAGCCATCCACCTGGGGAGTACGTCGGCAACGATGAAACTCAAAGGAATTGACGGGGGCCCGCACAAGCGGAGGAACATGTGGTTTAA
>CAVCPY010000267.1:0-4705 GCA_963604245.1 Eggerthellaceae bacterium | reverse complement strand
ATGACAAAGATGAAAATGGCCGGAAAGGCCGCATAAGAAAAAAGAGGAATTTTTTTAAACAGCTTCTTAACAGATTAGTGGCTGAAATGATAACTATATACATAGAATCTATGCAGCCGTGTTCAAAAAAGTTTTTAACTTTGCAGTAATGACGCAAATGACAGGAATATGCTTTACCCGATTGGAATACAGAACTTTGAGAACATCCGCAGTGCGGGGTACGTCTATGTGGACAAGACAGCGCTGATCCATCAGCTTGCCACAACGGGAAAATATTACTTTCTGAGCCGTCCGCGCAGGTTCGGCAAGAGTCTGCTGCTGTCAACTATGGAGGCATATTTCCGGGGGAAAAAGGAGCTATTCGAGGGGCTGGCCATCTCAGAATTGGAGAAGGAATGGGTTGAGTACCCGGTGCTGCATTTCGATTTCGGCGGTGCAAGCTATGACCAGGAAGACACCTTGAATGAGAAGCTTAGAAGGCAGCTTGACTCCCTTGAGGCATATTACGGTGTCACCTGCCGGTACAACACTATCTCCATACGATTCGACAACTTGATCGAGACCGTTTTCAACAAGACCGGCCGCCGGACTGTCATCCTGATTGATGAATATGACAAACCGATCATCGACAACCTCAGCCGCCCTGAGCTACGGGAACGGTTCAGGGAGACCCTCCAGGGGTTCTACGGAGTGATGAAGTCAAAGGACGAGTTCATCCGCCTCGGGTTTCTCACCGGGGTCACCAAGATCGGGAAGATGAGCGTATTCAGCGGGCTCAACAATCTAACGGACATCTCGATGGACAGGGAATATGCCGACATCTGCGGCATCTCCGAAAACGATCTCAAGGAATATTTCCCGGAGAGCGTCAATGAGCTGGCCGAAGCCAACGGGCTGTCTGTGAAGGATTGCTACCAGAAACTGGCAGAGATGTATGACGGCTACCATTTCCACCACAAAGCCGTCGGGGTTTACAACCCGTTCAGCCTGCTCAACACGTTCAAGAGACGCGAGTTCCTTGAGTACTGGTTCGAGACCGGCACCCCGTCATTCCTCGTCGAGGTGATGAGGCGCACTGACTACGACATCACCCAGCTCTCGGACCAGGAGGCCGACACTACGATGCTCACCGACATCGACTCCGCGTTCCTCAATCCGGTGCCGCTCCTCTACCAGAGCGGCTATCTCACCATCAAGGGCTACGAGCCGGACTTCCAGATCTACCACCTCGGATTCCCGAACCTTGAGGTCAGGCACGGCTTCCTGAACTACCTGATGAGGTTCTACGCCCCGACCGAGGAGGTCACCGGCACGATGCTCATCGCGAGGATGACAAGGGACATCCGCGCCGGCAAGCCGGAAAGTTTTATGGAGCGCCTCGACGCGTTCTTCGCAAGGGCCAACTACCAGATACAGGCCGACTGCGAGAAGGACTTCCAGTACGCGATGTACCTCATCATCGAGCTTATGGGGGAATATGTCGAGACGGAAAGGGCGACCTCCAATGGGCGCATCGACATCCTCATCAAGACAAAGGACTACATCTACGTCATCGAGATCAAGGCCGACTCCACTCCGGACGAGGCCCTCGCACAGATCGAAGACAGAGGCTACGCCCGCCCTTTCGCCGATGACCCGCGCACCCTCTTCAGAATCGGAGTCAACTTCTCCACCGCCACAAGACGGATCGACGGATGGAAGGTCAAGTCCCGATAGTGCTGGTTATTTCGCATAAAACTACTCTATTGTCATCATCCGAGATTTCGTCCCCGCTAACTGCTCCATAATATGCCCATAACACTCGGGTGTGCGAGATATTCACACCTAAAGGAGAAAATCACTCTACATCAATTAGATGGCGTTTTAGGTGCGTTCGGTTTCTCACACCTGGAAGTTCTGAACACCAACAGGACACTCCGCGCCGGTGCCACAGACTCACAGGTGCGCGAATATGCCCGCACCTAGAATTCCAACTCATTAGCAGCCAGGTTAATGCTATTATAGGTGCGGAAAACCTCACAAAAGCAATAATTGAAATGTCCTTCCTTATTTGGTTCAGTCACTCCTCCAGAAGAAGCCGGAATGAGAAACTTTGCGATATATGGATGAGGACAGAATCCCCTCGGACGTGCATTCCTGAAGCGTCAGCAAGACTCAATCAGGAAAGGTGAACCAAATACAGATGAGAGAAAGGGACAAGAAACGTTTTAGTGCTGAAAATCAGAAAAAAACGCATTTTTTATTTGTTTTTTTTATGTTAAAGGGGTACTTTTGCAAACGTTTCCCCTATGGGGGAACTGTAGGGTTTTGTTTGGCGTGAAGGAAAAGTAAAATTCAAATATAGCAGTGTTTATTTTTAGTGTTAATGATTATGGACATAAAACTTAATCGGGGCTACGCGGCCCCGGCCACGAGCCTTGTCAGGGTGAGGCCCGAGAGCGGAATCTGCGCCGGGTCGAAGGATCCGATCGTGGAGGAGAACAACACCGACACCTCCATCGACCACCAGGGCGGACAATCCTGGGAGGACACCGAATTCGGGTGGGACTAAAACTTACTTAAAGATTAAAGGATTCAAGAGTTATGAAAAAGAATTATCTGAGCATTGTGATAACGGGCGCGGCCTTATGCGCCCTCGCCGGCTGCCAGGACGAGCTCGACCAGAACAAGGTCAAGGACGGGGACTACGTCCCTTTCGCCATCGCAGGCGACAAGACCAGGACCGCCTATGACGGATCGGACTCCTTCCAGATCAACTGGGTGGACGGCGACAAGGTGCGCGTCTTCTGCTACCAGGCCGAGAACGTGAATAACGCGGAGTACAGCGTGGAGCGCAACTCAACCACTCAATCGACGGGCAAGCTCGTCCCGAACGCTTCCGGCCTGAAGTGGGGCGGCAGCGACAACGAGCACAAGTTCTACGCCGTCTATCCTTCCGACAACTCTAAGTGCAGCGTGGACGAGAACGGGATCGCCACCTTCCAGATGAACCTGAACCAGACGGCGACCATCGGGACGAAGACCGGCTCGGTTTACTCCACCACGCCGGATATGTCCAACGCCTTTATGGTGGCCTACGCCACGGGCACGGCCTCGCAGACCTCGGAGACCAACCCTGTCAAGCTGGCGTTCAAGCCGATAATGACCACCCTGGAGATAACTGTGCGGGGCAAGGCCGACAACAGCAGCTCCGTGCAGCTGACCGGCATAAGCCTCAGTATGGAAGTCCCTACGGAGGTGGCCAGCACGGGCAAGTTCCAGTACGACATCGCCAACAAGCAGCTCATAACGGACGTCGTAGACACCAACACCGCCACCACGACGGAGACCATCTTCGTCAACCTCGTGACTGACGGTGACGACAACACCAACGCCCTCACGCTCGGGGGCGGGGAGAGCGTGAAGATCACCGCCTTCCTGCCTCCTGTGCCGGTCAACCTCCAGAACCAGGTGAAGGTCAGGGTGCACGCCACCGGGGCAGAGAACCTTACCGTGACCCTCGGCAAGGAGAAAACCGACGGCACCGCCAACATCAATATAGAGGCCAGCCAAAAGGCCACGAACATCACACTGCCGAAAATCCCCACGGATCAGAAAGGCAACAACTGGATCACACCGCTGGATGACAAGATCTACGTGTCACAAATGTCCATTCCAGGCACGCACGATTCCGGAACAGGAGACGGAACCACATTTAGCATTGGCCAAACACAAGATTTGACTCTAGACAAGCAATTTGAATTAGGCATCCGAGCCTTTGACCTTCGCCCTGCTGTCAGTGACGGCGACTTAAAAATCTATCACGGATATATCTCCACCACGTACAGATGGGATCAGATAATGGAGCGTTTTAAATATTACCTTCAAACCAACCCGGGAGAATTCATCATAATTCTTATGCGTCACGAAACAGAAGCTGACAGCAACTCGGACTCATGGGGAGGGTTGATAGAGGACAAGTTGAACACGCTCAAAAATGGCACGAATCCTTCAACAGGAGAATCGTGGACAATTGACTTCAAGCCTGATTTGACTATCGGAGATATGAGAGGAAAGATACTGTTCCTCTGCCGCGATTGGACAAAGTACAATGAGAATGGCCCTACTGTTGGTGGATATACCGGATGGTCACATAACAAAAATGGGGCGGAAGTCTCAATCTATGGGCCATCTGGCGAATCATCAGGCACTCTGAATATTCAAGATTGCTACGCACCTTCGGAGTCTGGTGATTGGGAGGGATTATTAACGGGCTCCATTGCTAATAACAGAACGAATAAGCCCCTTGTGCAGAATTATCCTACAGTAAAATGGGATGGAATAGAGTCATTATTAAAGAAAAGCCAGCAATTTCACACTAGTACAGAGTTGGTTAACCGTTGGTCAATTAACCATACTTCAGGGTACGTCGGTGGAGTGTTTCTAGGTGTTTATAACTCAGTTTCTACAACGGATGGATATCGCGAGAATGCAGCAAATAACAATATCAAATTATATAACTACATCAACAGCTCAACGTGGAAAGGTTCAACCGGAATCGTGATGATGGACTTTGTAGGTGCAAGAACATCAGGTAGTTATACGGTATATGGCGATTTGTGTCCGCAGGCCATAATAGACAACAACTACAAGTACCGGATGCTCCGCAAGGGTGAGTAGTGTCCCGGTGAAACCAACAAAACAACAAGGCAATGAGAAAATATTT
>CAVCPY010000266.1:0-19478 GCA_963604245.1 Eggerthellaceae bacterium | reverse complement strand
GTCCATCATGAGCTTCACAGAAGCTCACTCCAGTTTTATTTGGGTTTCAAACATAGGAACTTTTTTGGAAGGTCGGCCGATGTAATAATCGGCCGACCTTTAATAGTTTCACAGTTTTACCTCTGGGCAAAACAATCGTTATGCTCGTACCAATGTGATTCCACACAAGCATCACCGGAACCATCTACTTTCTTAGCACATTTTCCGGTGTTCTTCTCGGACGAAGAAACACAATACGACTCCGTAGCATTAAGGGTCTCAATGCCTACACTGAAAGTTCTCACCTCGTTGGCCCTCAACAAGGTAGCACCGCCTATTCCCAAAAGGAAGGCTGCAACAGCAGAGAAAATAATAACTTTTTTCATCTGATTAAAAATTTAGGATTAAACATATGGTGATAACGTTACTCAGCCTATATGGATTTGAGAAAACCATCTCACCGTTTTGGTTGTATATATTACGAATTAGGTTTCATGAATCCATATCGTTCTCTCCCGTAAAAAACCGCGCGAAGTAACTTCGGCCATTTTCCGCGAAGATGTCCATTCGATATTCAGAATTTGGCACAACAGGAATCACCATGACACCAGTGGAGCTGTTGCCGGCATATTCCTTTATCTCTCCGGTGCTCAGATTCTCAAGAGAGACTGTCACCGCACCGAGATTGGAAAGAAAGGACAATTCAACGCTATTGCTAAAAGGGTAATAATAGCATTCAATCGGCACCTTTGCAGGTGTACGATTTGTCTGAGAATGTCCGGTCCCTTGCTTATCCTTCACAATAACCACTACTGGTCCATTATCGTTGTCGCATATATTCGCCAATGATGGACAACAACAGATTGAGATAAGAGCAATTGTCAATACTATTCTGTTCATTGTGTTGAGAGGTTTTTAATGATTTGTTTCCAAATGCAAAGTACGGCAGATTCCAGCAAAAATCAATGAAAAAAAGTTTTGACTTGTTGTCTTTTATTTCTTTAATTATAAGACAGTTATGACATTGTTAAGATTCCACATCTTAACAACTTCGCATAAAAGGTTATCAGTCAAGCGATTACAAAGCAACAGGTTACTGCTGCATCAGTATATTACACTGATAATCAAAAGATTAAAATCTTAACAGAGGACTTCAAGATAGAGATCCCGATTTTCAGATTCCAGCCGTAACAGCCGTTCTTTGAGGCGGTTTCGCTGCGTGTAGATTGTTGCGACAGAATAGCCTGTGACATAAGACAACGTCTTGGCATCCAAGCCAAGAATCTGAAAAGCGATAAAGCGTCGGTCTCTTTCAGACAGCCTTGGGAGGTCTACCTTTAGCTTAGTCATTATCCCATCAAGGCCTTCGTCAATCATAGCCTCAAGCTCACTTTCGCTATTGTTCTCCAACTCTGTGGCAAGTTCCTTCACTCTCTCGTAAACCCGCTCCTTGTTCCAATTTGTATTCGAAGGGTCCCAATATCCAGAACAGAGCACACTCAGTTTGTCCAGCTGAGACTTGTAGGCTTTGATATACCTTGAACGTAACTCCTTGATCGCCTCTTCCCTTTCGACAAGCCTGGACTGATTCTTTTCCATCACATCCAACCTTAAGCGGTAATCCTCTTTATCATTGCGCTCTTGAGAAAGCAAACGAGTGATATTATCGTTTATCTGCAACATGTCCTCCATTCTTTGTCCCCATTTTTTCTTCTTGTGTAAAAAGATGGACAACATACACACAAGGATAACCACTACCAACAAAACAAAGATCAATTGACGCTGATTCTGTATGCACCTCTCACGAGCCAAAAGATCTGATTTGGTTTGATAGTAGCCAGACTGCGCCAAGGCTACGGATTGGTTGATCGCTTCCAAAACGATTGAATCACGCTCCCTGACAGACTCTTCCAACAAGTTCAACGCCTTCTCATATTCTCCACGATGCCGGCTAATACGATAGCACCAAACATCTATCTCATCCAACGGGCAACCTTGCGCCTCTAATTGAGAGATCAGGTCATCCGCCGTCACTCTATTGCCCAACAAATCCATGGCGTAGGCATAGGCGCAATAATCCCTTGCTGTAGGATTGCCCTTGAATTCATCGATCGATTTTCGGAACAACTCCGCACCCATCTCCGGCTCAGGTGAAGGCCTCCATAGGCAGCCAAGAGCCTTATCCATCAGGATTCTTGCATACATAGACGAATCACGGCAAGGTGATGAAAAGAACTCGGAATAAAGACTATCTGATTTTTCATAATCATGAATGGAGCCGTATAATGAAGCCAACATCCCAGTGGTCACCCATATTCTTGTCGAGTCTCCGGCTTGCTTGAACAATGCCAATGCATCATTGGCATAATTCAGGCCAGCCGAATAATTCTGGTTCTGACTATAAAGATCCGAAATCGCAGAAGCTATCAAGCCCCTAAAGATCAAATTATCAGATTCTGAAGAATATTCCAAGGAACGGACATAGCTTGCAATCGCATCATCCATATTCCCGGCATTATGCTGCACCGTCCCAAGATAATAGTACATTTCCATCTTGTCGTCTTTAGAGCCGCGACGTTCATAGTACCTTACGGCTGGCTGTATGACACTAAGATCCGTCGTGTCAATCCAATTTCTGTTCAATGCCATCGTGTACAGCAGCGAGTACCTCGCGCGCTGTGCCCCGGTCTTAAGGCTCAACGTGTCAATCGACTCCAGTGCGGCCAGAGCGCTGTCCGGCCTCGTCCACATCACGTCCTCCGCGGAGTCCATAATCCGCCCGGCCTCCTTATTACCACAGGAGGATAATATCATCGCGGCGACCACCGCCACAACCAGCCTGATGAATATCCTGAACAGTCTCACGATACAGATAAACGCCCCCTAATGAGCGCTCACCGCACAAAAATAATCATTTTACGTCAAAGTTATCTTACAAAGACTCGCCTATTTAGTCCAAAATGGGTGACACTAACAAAAAATCCCCACCCCAGTCAAAGATGGGCAAGTGAGGGATTATGCCCCCTTCACCAACAATAGCGTTGACTCGTGGACAGGGGTATCAAAGACATTATCTAGCTCTGGCTACATGAGACCAGTGCAACACTCAATCTCTTTTTTTAGACTATATCTTAATTATCTTTCAGTTTAACAAGTGTAATCCAATCAGGACGCATGTCAATTATCCACATAATAGCCTATTCTGACTATACTTTGCTGCCTTTCAGCATTTGTTTTGATCCTGATCACAGCAGTTTGCGGGCCATATTTACCTTCCGCGTCAATATGAACCAAGACCTTTCCTCTCTCGTTACACTCACTGACGAGTTTATTTACTTAATGTTGAATTTCAGAATGATAAATCGCTCTGAATCCAAGTCAAGACCGTTGCCGGCGTAATAAGCGCCACCATATTCACCAATCATCTCAAAGTCGCCGTCAACACGGACGCGGCCTACCAGATCATAATTTGCATCATAGATTTGAAGCACTGTCCCGGCTGAATTGTCCAGGCGGCAAGTACGGAATATATAATCACCGCATCTGGACAAGCGATCATAACAACCATGTTCAGCCCTCATTTTCTTCAACTTGGATTCGTACTCCTCAAAGGAGGATGTTTCAGGGTTTATGTAAAGTCAAATAATATGTCAAGTCTATGCCCAGCTGCCTAGCCACACGTATCCACAAGGCATAAACTTTACATAATCGCTTTACATAATATCTTTGTGATTGGGAATCACAACCAACACAATCATATTATGTTACAAGAGACATTACTCAATCTGCGGCAGCGTGTGGAGGCCGTATTCCGCAATCGCGGATACAAGGAAGCGTGCATCAAGCGCTACAATCACACATGGGATCACTTGAAGGACTACATGGATGAAAACGGACAGTCCTTATACACCAAGAAAATCGGGGAAACTTTTCTCGCGTCGAGATACGGAGAAAAAGTTTTCTCTGAACTGACACATCGGCAGCAGGAATGCGTGAGGCACATAGACGTGCTGACGTACATGTTGGAAGACAAGGGCATTCTCGGGTCCCGCATTCACAGGGTGAAATACACCTTTGACGGGGACAGGGGGATATGGTTCAGCAAGTTCCTGACCGAGGAGAACGAATACAAAAGGCGGTCTTCCGTCCGCAGATATGAGGAACGGCTGCACAACCTGTACAGATACCTGAACGAGAAGGGCGTGGGGGTCGAAGACATGACCCCGGTGTTTGTCGCCGGATATGTCGCACATCTCGACTATGTAAAATCCAGCCCTGCCAGGGACAACATTATCATGACGACACGCCTATTCTTCCGTTACCTGTGTTCCGAACGAGTGCTCAAGGACAATCGTCAAGAGATGTGGATGTCGCTCTCCAGAGCGTCAATCTCACGCCAAGATTGATCCGCCGTCCCATAATAGGCCCCCAGACGCAGCTGGCGTCGAAAACTGGAGTCCAAGGAGTCCACTCTCCGGCGGCGTTCCTATCCCCCACCAGCACGTGCCTCTGGGTGAAATACGTGATGTTTTCCACTCCGGCATAGATGTCGAATCCACGGAAACGTCTGGTAATCTGGGCGTAAAGCAAAGGATAGACAGGGGTGCGTCCGCCGGCGTAGAGTAGAGAGCCGTCATCGTCCTTCAAGTCTTTCATAAAGTCATACACCCTCGCCGAACCGTTTACGGAAGCGGTGAAATCGAATATCCACCGACTCAGATTGGTCTTATATTGAAGGTTCAGCACCCCTTTGAAGCGGCTGAGCATCGGCTTCTCCACCAATTCGCCACCATAGTTCTCCTGGCGGGCGTTGGTGTAGCGCCCGGTCAAAGCCACGGTGAAGCGATCAAATGGTTCGACATTGAAATCCACCTGCCAGTTATCTGAATATGAGCGTCTTCCATCCGAGTCAAAGAACCAGATGTCACGTCCGCCGTTCACATCAGCGCCAGACACCTCATAATCCACCATCAACTGACGCGCGAACTGAGTCCTGAAATAATCAAAACTGATGTAAGTCTTGGAAGGATCAACCCCGAACGGAATATAAAAAGTAAGGTTTCCTCCAAATGTCCACGAATCCTCAAGCAGCCGCTCCATACAATTCCCTTGGAGCCTGCTGTGGGTGGACATCACACCGATATTGTCAGCAAGCGGATCAGCGTACCTCAGTCCCCTGCCGCCGTTCGCCCTGGCCACGAACCATTCCGCAGGTGAATATTTCAAAGTCACCCTCGGGGCCACCTTGAATCCGTTCCCCTTGTACCAATCTGCGCTGACTCCGACAATTGATGTGAATATGTCCCCGGCGTGGAAGGTATATTCCCCGTAAGCTCCACCGAAGAAATGATCCGCGATTCCGGAATATGGACGCCGACCATTCCAATTCTCACCACTCCACAGGCCGTAGTCCAATTTTGCGGCAGCCTCGTCGATGTGGTCGAACATGCCGGAAAGGCCGATGGTGAAGTCGTGGGACTCGTTCAGCATATTCCTGTAGAGGAGATTGACGAAGCCTGACTGTTGGCTCGCAAGGTAGGATGACGCGCCGAACCAAGAGTCGCTTTTCTGCCACGACCAGTCCGCTATGGCGGCTATGCTGGAGGAGCCGTCCTCGCGAAGAGGCTTGCCTACTTTCAGGTAGGCGTTCAGGAGACTGTTCGTGATGTCGGTGCCCCAAGGGGATTCCGAGAGATATTTTGCGAAAGAGTTCCCTTCTGTTGGTTCCAGGATAAACTCACCTGAAGCCCAACGAGGTTCCATACCGCTTTTGTCATAGCCGTCCATTCCTCCCTGACGATGGTCCCGGACAGCTTTCACGCCCCAGCGCACCTGAAGTTCGGGAGTATAGTAAAGCCACCTGTTGGCCACATTAAACTGCAACATCTTAGGATCATCACGGAAGCCATCATCGTTCATATCGTAGGTCTTGAAGTTCCCGCTGACGTGTCCTAACAGAATCGTATAGACCGTCGGGCTGAGTTGCCAGGCCGATGTCGCGTTGAAATCCGCCTTGGTGTCGCTCATCATCGAAGCCTGGATGAAAAGCGGTTTCTCCTCGGTAGGCTTCTTGTGCTCAAGATTGATCTGCCCGGTCATCGATTCAAGGCCGTTGATCACGGACGGGGAGCCCTTCGCGATCTGTATGCTCTCCAGCCACGGCCCCGGAACGTAGGAAAGCCCATAAGGAGCTGTGATACCTCTCATCACAGGACGGTTCTCGTCCAACATCTGGGTATATGTCCCGGAAAGTCCCAGAAGCCTGATCTGCCGCGCTCCCGTCACGGCGTCCGAGTAGCCCACGGTCACGCTTGCCGAGTTCTCGAAACTTTCGGCCAGATTGCAGCAGGCCATCTTCTGAAGTCCCGAGGCGGAGATCAGTTCCGTCCTGAGAGCCTTCCCTTTTGAGATGCTGTTCTCCTGATGCCCGACAAAGACAGTCGCCTGAAGACTGTCCTTCCTGTCCTTGTAAATATTAGTGGTGTCCACAGACTGGGCGGAAAGGCCGCCACTCCAAATGATGAACACTCCCGCCAACATAACTTTTTTCATACCATCAGCACCCACGTCATCCTTAACTAAGTAATCCTTATCTGTTTGTTTTTCAACGCTTCCTGAACCGGAATCAGTTCCGGACCAAACATAGACACAAATATAATAATTGATTATTAAGAAAATGCTTAAATTTGCAGATAATTCACACGAAAGAATGGCAAAACGTTTTCAAGAATATGAACGCAAAAGATTTCTTTAAACTGGTTCTGGCCGTACTGTGTGGCCTGTTCATCTGGGGCATCGTGAAGTTCTTCATGTTCATAATGATGCTGGGTTCAATGATAGTGTCGGCTTCATCCCTGTCAGGGAGTTCCTCCACGCCGCTGCCTAAAGAAGGCGTGCTGCTGATGGATATGTCCACGCTCGCTATTGCGGAGCAGACAAAGGAAAGCAATCCGCTGTCCTCGATGCAAGGCAAAGAAGTGGCTCTTGTAGGGCTTCACGACGCAGTCAAGGCCATCCGCAAGGCGGCCGAAGATCCCGGAGTGAAGTACATTCTCATCAAGACAGACGCCGGGGCAACAAGCCTCAGCAAACTGGAAGAACTTCGCAAGGCCCTCACCGATTTCAGGAAGAGCGGGAAAGCGGTGATCGCTTACGGCGAGGCGTTCACTTCGGGAACCTATTACCTCGCCTCGGTGGCCGACAAAATCTACACGACCAGCCATCACGGAGGCAACACCTTCTTGCTCGGAATAAGCGGCAGAATGCTGTTCCTCAAGGACTTGCTCGACAAGCTCGGGGTGAACTACCAGCTTATCCGCCACGGAAAGTACAAGAGCGCCGGGGAAATGTACATCAAGAATGCCCCGAGTCCGGAGAATATGGAGCAGAATCAGGAGATGATTGACTCGATGTGGGAGACAGTGGCCGCCCAGACCGCCGAAAGCAGAGGCGTGAGCGTGGATTCGCTCAACTATTTCATCGAGAATCTCTCGATAGCGCTTCCGGAGGATATGGTCAGCCACCACCTCGCCGATGCGGTTCTCTCCGTCGAGGAGTACAAGGAAAAACTCGCCGACCTCGCCGGCAAGGACAGTTACAAGGATGTGAAGTTCATCCCTTTCAGCGCCTACGCAGCCGCCAAGGCCACGCCGAACCTGACAGCCAGGAAGAGAATCGCCATCATCTATGCCGACGGTAACATCGTCGAGCAATATGACCCGAACAACATCAGCGGAGACCGTTTCGCCGGCATCATCGCGAAGGTTCGGGCCGACTCGACCGTCAAGGCCGTCGTGTTCAGGGTCAACTCTCCTGGCGGGACTGTACTGGCGGCCAGCAAAATCAAGGAAGAAATCGACCTCACCAGAGCCGTGAAGCCTGTCATCGCCTCCTACGGTGACTATGCGGCCTCCGGAGGCTACTGGATTTCCAACAGCTGCGACCACATATTCACGAACGCCACGACCCTCACCGGCTCCATCGGAGTGTTCTCCGCCATCCCTGAGTTCGGCAAGACCCTGAAGGATATAGCCCACGTCAATATGGTGCCGGTCAAGTCCCACAAGCATTCAGATATGCTTTCGCTTACAAGGCCGTTCGACTCCGAGGAGACAGCCTGGATGCAGGTCTATGTGGACGACATCTACAACCAGTTTGTCGGCATCGTGGCCCAGGGGCGCGACAAGTCTTTCGAGTCTGTGGACGAAGTGGCCCAGGGCCGCGTCTGGACAGGAGCGGACGCTCTGAAAATCGGTCTTGTGGACGAAATCGGGACGCTGGAGGATGCGATAATGTATGCGGCGTCGATGGCCGGGGACCCCGAGGTTGAGAACTGGGGCATAGCAAGTTACCCTAAGCCGTTGACGGTGATGGAACAGCTGATGCAGCAGTTCGGCAAGACCTCGAACCCGGAGGAGGCGATGGCCGGAACTCTTGAAGGGACACCGCTGGAAGGCGTTGCCAGAGAACTGCTTGGATGGCAGCGGACCTGGGCGAAAGGCAACGGCGACCTCATCTTCGCAAGGATGCCGTTCGAGATTGAAATCAGATAAGACGAATCACGGTGACGGAACACGATTCTTCCGTCACCCTGACAGAGTCGTCGATGCGGTGACCGACCAATGCAAGGACGTGAGAGCCTTCGTCAGCGATGACGAGGGCTTTTCTCTTTTCAAGAATATCCAGTTTCAGATCCACGAACATATCACTGAGCTTCTTGCGGCCCCGCATCCCCAGAGGGTGCATCCAGTCGCCTGGCCTCCAATGCCTTATCGTGAAGGGGAACGGAAGGTCAAGTTTGGTCTCGCCAACGGCCGTCCTAACGTCCTTCACATCGTCCGACAGTGAGACGGAGAATTTTATTCCGTTCAATGAATATGTTCCCGGTTCTTCGATGGTCAGGCCAGTCGCTTTGACAGGCTCCGCGACCGGAGAGACGACAATCTCCCGAGCAGAAGTCACGGCAAGATATTCATCAGCGATGAACGTCCTGCCGCTGACGGTGCCACCACCTTTCAGTACCGAGAAAAGATCCGCGGCCACGGAAGAAGAGAACCCGAAAGGCTCGAGAATACGGAAAAGGACATATTCCCAATTCTTTTTCGACGTAAGCTTCTGATGGTCAATAGCAGGCAGACCTTTATCATCAAGGCGCACAATCTCCGCCGAAACCGAACGGACATATTCATCCGCTATGGCCTGCACCTGCGCGAACCGCTCCATATCCTCGCCCAAGGTCGCCAGAAACGACGGATTCAGCCTCTCGAAAATCGGGAACACCTCGTTGCGGACGCGGTTGCGCTTGTAGGCGGAATCGGCGTTGGTGCTGTCCTCCCGCCACCGCAGACTCTGGGAGACGGCATATTCAAGAATATCCTTCCTCGGGAATCCGAGCAGCGGCCGGATGATCCGGGCGTCGGAACCCGGCAGAGGCGCGCTGCGGCGCATTCCGGTCATCCCTTTCACCCCGGTGCCGCGCAACATATTCAGAATCATCGTCTCCGCATTGTCATTGGCATTGTGCGCCACAGCCACGGCGGCGAATCCTCTCTCACGGCAAACCTCGGCGAACCAGCCGTACCTTAGCTCCCTCGCCGCCATCTCGACGCTGATCCCCTTCGAAGCGGCATACCCCAAGGTGTCAAAATCTTTTTTTATGAATATTATCCCGTGGTTCACGGCCCATTCCCTGACTAGGGCCTCGTCTGAGTCGCTCTCCTCCCCTCTCAAATGGAAGTTGCAGTGAGCCAAAGCGAAACGCACTCCGGCGGCGGAACCGAGAAACAGGTCTGCCATACACATCGAGTCCACTCCGCCGCTGACAGCCAAAAGGACTGCCTCCCCGCCGGGAAGCAGCCCTTTCAGGATTCTGTCAAAACTCTCCCGCATAGTTCAGGAAAATCTATTTCTTGCTGGCGAAAGTGTAGGTGAAGCCGAACTGGAGAGCCTGTGCGAACTGCACCCTCCTGCCGGTGTCGCCATTCTTGTCAGTAATGAGGACGGTGTCGTCGTAGATGAGGTTAGTGGTGATGTTCAGCGAGAAGAACTTGCTGAGCTTCCACATCATTCGGGTGTCCCAGTTCACACGGATGTTCTGAGGGTTCTTAAGGTAGTTGGAGAACAGGAGCAGGTGCGTGGAGCCTTCGAAATTGTCGTTGACCTTGACCTTGGCGTCGGCGGTCAGCTGGGCTCCGAACTCGAAACGCGCCGGCTTGTAATAGTTGCCGGTCGTGTAATAGACGTTCTTGTCATCCATAACGTCAGGATATTCCTCCGCATTCCCGTACTTCTTCTTTCTCTCCATACCGTTGTTCTTCCTCAGTTTCTCGTTGCCCACGATGGTGAAACCTCCCGTGAGAGGCGCCATATTGACTGTCAGCCATTTGCTCGGCACCCAATCTATACCGAGACCCAGATTGACGGTTCCCGGCGAGAGAAGCCCCGACTTGAGCACGCGGGCGTTCCTCCAGTCCTTGCCTGAAGGCTCCCTGTCCTCCTCAACCGCCGGGGTAGGATAGTTGTAACCGTTGGCGAACTGGCTGAGGAACGTGAACTTGGCGGAGTAGTTCAAGGTTTTGGTGGCCTTGTAGCCCCAGGTGCTCTCAAACAGGATCCGGTCCTTGTTCTTCTGGATGATAGGCTTGTCCGCCGAGTACAGGAAACCGTAGTCCAGCTGGAGACGGTTGTTCCAGTACATCTCGCCTTTCTTCCACTTGGCGTTGCCGTCGATGTAGGCGCTGAGCGTATAGTTGTTGTAACCTCCCTTCGCCCAGTTGGTGAAACTGCTCTGCACGAAGTTCAGATTAGTCATCAGCGAGTTAGTCCAGTAGTTCGGCTTCGGGGCGACGGTTTTCACCTCCTCGGTCTGCGTCAACAGCCTGGCTGCTGCTGCGGCGGCGGACTGGGCGTTTCTCCTTGTCGTGTCCGTCTGCGCCGACATCCCTGACGCGGCAAGCGCAAGAACTGCGGACAATACTGTGCATTTGATTGCTTTCACGTTCATAGTAAGTTAGTTATGTTCGTTTAATATGAAATTGCGAACACCACCCTCTGCTTCGAAGGCTTGCCGGAGAAGATGTCCCTGCCTTCCTCCTCGCAGACAAAACTGTCCACAGGGATGCAGCGGATCGTGGCCTTTGTCTCATCCTTGATCTTCTGTTCGGTCTCGGCAGTGCCGTCCCAGTGGCAGAGCAGGAACTTGCCCGTGCCTATCTTGGCCTTGAACTCCTCCCAGTCGTCGCACTTCTCCACACGCGAGGAGCGGAAATCAAGCGCCTTGCGGTAAATCGTCTTCTGGATGTCGTCCAGAAGTGCCGCAATCGACTTGTCAAGCCCTTCAAGAGCCACGGTCTGCTTCTCCAGAGTGTCTCTTCTGTGCACCTCGACCGTGCCGTTCTCAAGGTCTCGCGGCCCCATCGCCAGACGTACAGGGACTCCCTTGAGCTCCCACTCGGCGAACTTGAATCCCGGACGCAGGGTGTCGCGGTCATCAATCTTGACGGTGTGTCCCTCGGCCTGGAGGGCTTTCTTCAACTGATCCATCTTCTCAAGAATCCTTGAGTGTTCCTCGTCTGTCTTGTAGATCGGGACCATCACGACCTGGATAGGGGCAAGGGCCGGAGGAAGGACAAGGCCGTTGTCGTCGCCGTGAGCCATCACGAGGGCTCCCATAAGCCTTGTGGAAGCGCCCCAGGATGTGGCCCAGACATATTGCTGCTGACCGTCCTTGTCGGTGTATTTCACATCGAAGGACTTCGCGAAGTTCTGGCCGAGGAAATGCGAGGTCCCGGCCTGAAGAGCCTTTCCGTCCTGCATCATCGCCTCGATGGTGAGGGTGTCAAGGGCGCCGGCGAACCTCTCGTTAGGACTCTTGTGTCCCACGATCACCGGCAGGGCCAAGAACTCGCGCGCGAATCTGGCATAGACCTCGACCATCCTCTTCGCCTCTTCCTGAGCCTCGGCGGATGTGGCGTGGGCAGTGTGCCCCTCCTGCCAGAGGAACTCGGCGGTGCGGAGGAAAAGCCTTGTGCGCATCTCCCAGCGTACGACGTTCGCCCACTGGTTGCACATAATCGGGAGATCCCTCCAGGATGTGATCCAGTTCTTGTAGGTGCTCCAGATGATCGTCTCGGAAGTCGGCCTCACGATCAGCTCTTCCTCAAGCTTGGCTGACGGATCCACTACAACTCCCTTTCCGTCAGGGTCGTTCATAAGCCTGTGATGGGTGACGACGGCACACTCCTTGGCGAATCCGGCCACGTGCTCGGCCTCCCTGCTGAAGAAAGACTTAGGGATGAAAAGCGGGAAGTAGGCGTTCACCGCGCCGGTCTCCTTGAACATCGTGTCAAGGGCGTGTTGCATCTTCTCCCAGATTGCATAGCCATAAGGCTTTATGACCATACATCCCCTGACGGCGGACTGCTCCGCCAAGTCTGCCTTCACCACCAGATCGTTGTACCACTGAGAATAGTTCTCAGACCTTTTTGTCACTTCCTTTGCCATATATTTCTTGCTGTTTTTGTCAATTATTCTTATTATTGTGCAATAAACCTTAAAGGTATGGATTTTGTTCAATGAAGAACAAATGTGTGGCCGACACCTTAGGATGCGGCCACGAAGTTACGAATTTATTGTCAAATATAGGAGATTCAGAAATGAAAACACGCACAATCCTCTTTATCTCGGCGCTTCTGGCACTGACTTCGTGCGGTTCAGCGGCGCGGTATGCCGGCGATGCTTCCCGGCAGAAGTATCAGGACGGAATCTACTATACCTCCAAGTCCCAGACCCATCAGGCCGAGGAGGCAGCCGCCTCCGTCAACGAGGAGGAGACCGACCTTCTTGTGGCGAAGACGAAGAACTCCCCGATCTTCTTGAAGAGCGGAGAGAAGGTGGACACACTGTTCATCCCCGAGAACAAGACGGCGAGAATAGATTTCAACAACACGGACAACACAACGTCCGTCTATCTTTACGACAACGGGTTCGACGCCTGGGCGGCCTACCAGCCTTGGTACGCCACATCCTGGTACTCTTGGCACCGTCCTTTCTACACGTCAATCTATTGGGGAGCCAATCCTTGGTACTACGGCGGATGGTACTCGCCGTGGCATTATGACCCTTGGTATTATGGATACTCCTGGGGATGGGGCGGCCCGTGGCACTACAGCGGATGGTATGACCCTTGGTACTGGGATCCTTGGTACTACGGGGGATGGTATGGAGGCTGGTACGGCGGGTGGCACTCGCCGTGGTTCGGCGGCGGATGGGGCCACGGCCACCATCACCACGCCTATGACTTCTTCGGCCAGGGCAGCGGCAGGGTTTACACTCCGCGCCTCGGCACAACCGGCTCCGCCGGAAGAAGCGGCATCGGATCATCCTCAAGGAGCGCCGGCGTCAGAAGCTCATCAATGACCCGCTCCAGAAGCGGTTCCGGAGCGACAAGAACTTCAGTGTCAGCATCGTCAGGCAGATCCTCCGGCATCAGCGGACGCACCGGCGGCACAAGGTCGTCGGTCACTTCGGTGAGCAGGTCGGCATCATCTTCGATAAGGTCCTCATCTTCCAGATCTTCATCTGTGACGTCATCGGCCGGCGGGTCATCATCCGTCAGGTCTTCGGCGGGAAGCACGGTCAGGTCCGGCTTTTCCACCTCGGCCGGGACTTCAACCGGATCATCTTCCGTCAGGTCATCCTACGGCGGCACAGGCTCTTCCAGTGCATCGTACTCAAGGCCGGCGGGCAGCAGAAGCACCGGCGGAACGACTTCCGCAGGATACTCATCGGGCAGCACAAGCCGAAGCTCCTCGACAGGCAGCTACAGGTCATCGTCAGGATCGTATAGGTCATCCACGGGCGGCAGTTACTCCTCCGGGTCTTCATCCACGAGAAGTTCAAGCAGTTATTCGACAAGCCGGAGTTCCTCAAGTTCATACTCTTCCGGCAGTTCAAGCCGAAGCTCGTCAGGCAGTTATTCCAGCGGCGGGTTCTCCGGCGGCGGAGCGTCAAGAAGTTCCGGCGGCTCCTACGGCGGAGGCGGCGGATCGTCAAGAAGCGGTGGAGGAAGAAGGTAAGGATTATAATAATCATCAGAAATGAGAAAGACAATATTCACTGCGCTTCTGTCATTGACCGCAGTTGCGGCCGGGGCGCAGACAATGTATGACGGGCTGACATTCAGCCAGAACAACTACTACGGCACCGCAAGGTCCATCGGTATGGGCAACGCAATGACGGCGGTCGGAGGCGATCTCGGATCGATCGGAATCAACCCCGCGGGATCGGCCGTTGCGGGATATTCCCAGTTCACGATCACGCCTAACCTCACGATGAGTTCGATGAACGCCTCCTACAGCGCCTATCCGACAGGCGGCAGCGACATATTCAGCAATGAGCAGAGCAAGAACCTCACGAGATTCTCCCTGCCCAACATCGGCGTGACCTTCAATTGGAACACCCGCAAAAGAAGCGGTCTTAAGGCCGTCACTTATGGATTTGTCGTCAACGGGACGAACAACTTCACCGGCAAGATGATGGCGGGCGGACGGAACGACAAGACCAGCTACATCAGTTCGATGGCGGTGGCTGCGGACGGTTACGATATGGACTTTCTCAACGGGTACTTGATAGGCAATGACGGGAAGCGCGTGGACAGAGGCTGGGACTATGCATATCTTTTCGAGGATGATTTCAAAGATGACCCGAACAAAGGGAAGTACGCACCCTGGAATGTCATCGCCAACGCCCAGGCCGGAGCGATCGCCAATTACGGTGACACGGAAGACCCCGCTTATTACTGGCGCTACATCGGGGCGTCCGAAGCCTTCGAGAACACCGGAGAGATGGATGATGACGGCAACTACATCTACAACATCTATCTTCCGGGAGCGTTGAACCAGGCCTATGGCCGCAATGTCACCGGAAGCAAGTACGATGCGCTGATCAATGTTGGGTTCAATTTCGGCGACACGTTCTTCTTCGGGGCGAACCTCGGAATCACCTCGCTCAACTACAACTACGACGAGTATTTCAAGGAGGCGGCGGAGAACCCGTCAGCCTTTGAGATAGACTTCGGCGAGAACGACAAGACCTGTTTCAGCGACTACCGCACACGCTATTCCTATGCCGCTGACGGCGCCGGAGTTTACGGAAAGTTCGGTTTTCTGTGGAGACCGGTTGACGGCGTAAGGATCGGAGGAGCCGTGCAGACTCCTACAGTGATGGAAATCAACGAGCGTTGGCGTCAGGACGTGAACGTGAACTATACCGACTCCCGGCACAACGGGTCAGCCCAGACACCGGAAGGCACCAATTCCTACAGGTTACGTTCTCCGTACAGGCTCAACGCCGGAGCGGCTTTCACATTCGCAGGGATGGCTCTCATCAGCGCGGACTACGAGATGACGGACTACAGCACGATGAAGTTCATAAGCAAGGACGGAGGATGGAACAATGACACCTACGCAGACCTGAACGACGAAATCCGCGACCGTATGGGTGTGTCGCATATGGTGAGGGTCGGTGCGGAATTCAAGCCTGTCCCGGAATTCGCTGTTCGGGCGGGGTACAACTTCACCACGGTTCCGGAATATTACTACAACGGGAATCAGAAGACCAAACTGAACGACAGGACCAACGCTTTCTCGGTCGGCCTTGGATATTCATCGGACGGCTCGTTCTTCGCAGACCTTGCGGCAAGGCTGACGATGCTGTCGGATGAAATTATCTCCCCTTACGCCGACTACCTTTCCGACGTGGCGTCTCCTCTGATTCTCAACAAGAGGGACATCTACAGCCTTACGGCGACAATCGGGTGGAGGTTCTAAAGAAGGTTCTTCAGATAGGAAATCGAGTCGGGACCTTCGTTGAACAGAAGATCCATAATTGACAGATTGGAAACGAAGCCGTACTTTCGGGCAAAGACCTGGAAGTACGGCTTTTCCAGATTCAGGTCTTTGAGAATGCCGTCCGGGCGTTTCGGGTGGATAATCTCGCGGTAGTCCATCCCGTAGAGTCCCGTGTCGAGAGGAATCTCGCGGGAACGGACGGGAAGATATTCATCGGTCTTCCGCAGGTCGGCGGCTATGCCGGTCTTCCGGAGAAAGAATCTGATGACCTGAACGTCAAGGTCAAACAAAGTCTCCGGACGCGATTCCAAGATGGCGAAAAGCTCGTCCCGGTAATATTCAAAATAGGCGGAGGACTCGTAGGCGGATGCGATCGCCCGCTCGGTACGGACCAGCCACGGGGTCGAATAGTCCACCTTTATCTCCGTTATCGGCAGCTCGTGGGTGCCGCCCTCGTGGACAATCGGGATATTCAGGCATTGCGGACCATCGGCGGCATAGTAGCGGAACCGGTTCCGCCAGGATTGCTTCTGATAATGCTCACAGGCCTCAAGATAAACGACAGAAGGCTTCACCCTGTCCCCGGACAAGATGAAGTCTCTGGCAATCAATGCAAAATAACTGACGGGCGGAAACAATGCCACGCTAAGGAGCACGGCCTTTCCTACCTCTCCGGAACCGCTATTCAAATTCTCCCTTCTCGCGGGAGTCGTTCGCCCTGATGATTCCACGCTTTGAGTTTCTGATGAAATTCAGGATAATGTCGCGCTCCTCGCTCTGAGGGAATCCGGCCTCGACCTTGGCACAGCCGTCGGTGATGTTGTAGCCGGAGAAGTAAATCGTGTCGTAGATGTCCTTGATGTTGCGGATGACTTCGGAAGAGAATCCGCGGCGGCGGAGTCCGACGATGTTCACACCCGAATAGCAGATCGGATCGCGCCCGCACAGCACATACGGAGGGATGTCCTTGTTGATCTTGGACATTCCGCCGACCATTGCGTGACATCCGATTTTGGAGAACTGGTGAGCCTTGGCTCCGCCTCCAACGATCGCCCAGTCATCGACCACCGTTTCGCCGGCGATGCCTACAAAACTTACAAGGATGCAATGGTCGCCGACCACGCAGTCGTGGGCTACGTGAACGTAGGACATCAGCAGGGTGTTGCTTCCGATCTTGGTGACTCCCTTTCCGCTGGCCTTTGTGCCGCGGTTGATCGTCACGCACTCGCGGACGGTGACATTGTCGCCGATCTCCACATAAGTGACCTCACCTTCATACTTGAGATCCTGAGGGATGGCGCCTACAACGGCACCCGGGAACACCTGACAGTTCTTACCCATCTTCACGTATGAATATATCATCGCATGCGGATGGATCTTGCAACCGTCGCCGATCTCCACGTCATCATCGATGAAAGCGAACGGCCCGATTTCAATGTTGTCGCCAAGTTTCGCCTTAGGGCTCACTGACGCTAATGGTGAAATTGTGTTCATATCTTTTACTTTTCTGATTTCTCTCGAATGGCGGCCGCCGCACGGGTGTTGATTGCGTGTCCGGGCTTGAAGGCCGTCACCTTGGCCTTGAGATAGCCTCCGGCAAGCCTGAGGTCACCGATAAGGTCCAGAAGCTTGTGCCTTCCGCACTCGTTCGGGAAATGTAGTTTGAGGTTGTTGAGATACCCGTTGTCGTTTATGGCAAGCTCGGGCACATTGAAAAGGGCCGAAAGCCTCTCGACCTGCTCCGGCTGTACAGGATGCTCGACAATCACGATTGCGTTATCGACATCGCCGCCCTTGACAAGATTGTTCCGGAACAGGTACTCTATCTCGTGGAAGAACACGAATGTACGGCACGGACCGATTTCCTTGGCATAGTCGGTTGACTCGTCCCAATGGGCGGTCTGCACTCCAAGAACCTTTGAGCCGAAGTCAACGGTGATGTCCATAGACGGTGCGTCGGCCGGAGTGATCCTCACGAACGAACCGGTCTTCTCGTCCCGGACTTCGATCTCTTCCGGGACAGTGACATATTTCCTTTCGGCTTCCTGCTCCCTCAGGCCGTCCTTGGCAATCGCCTCGACATAGAAGCGCGCGCTGCCGTCAAGAATCGGCACCTCGACGTTGTCGATTTCCACGACAGCGTTGTCAACTCCCATTCCGGAGAGCGCCGACATCAGATGTTCAATTGTGGAGACGGAAACCTCTCCTTTGGAAACAGTGGTGCTTCTCGCCGTGGACGAGACATTCTCCGCGAGTGCCTCGACGAATGCGGTCTCTCCGAGATCCACCCTATGGAAAACGATTCCGGTGTTCTCCGGAGCCGGTTTGAGAATCATTGTCGAAATCCTGCCGGTGTGAAGTCCCTTACCGTGGAACTTATATTCACCCGCAAGGGTACTTTGCTTATAAGAAGTCATAACCTAACTTTTGCAGACTGCGTAAGACACAGTAGTCTGCAAAGATAGTAATGATTTTTGAATATTCAAGGATTACCCGCCATTAGTAGCCATCGGCTGCTATTCCTCGCCCTGACGTTTGAAGACGGCGTAGCTGCGGAGGTAGTTCTTCAGAGGAAGGGCCGGCGAACCGAGGAACACCTGACCGGACTTGCGGATATTCCCTATCACTCCGCACTGGGCGCCGATCGTGGTGTTGTCGGCGATGTTCAGATGCCCCGCGATGCCTACCTGGCCGGCCAGGATGCAGTTCTTGCCGATCTTCGTGGACCCGGCGATGCCGCACTGGGCAGCCATAACGGTGTTGTCGCCTATCTGGACATTGTGGGCTATCTGACAGAGGTTGTCGATTTTCACGCCGTTGCCGATGATTGTGGACTCCATCTCGGACTTGTCGATCGTCGTCCCGGCGCCGATCTCCACATTGTTGCCTATCACCACATTGCCAAGGTGCTCAATCTTCTCCCAGGTTCCATCCTGAAGAGGGGCGTTGCCGAATCCGTCGGAGCCTATCACCGCATTGGCGTGGATGATCACGTTGTCACCGATGACCATTCCGGGATAGATCACGACACCGGGATAGATGATGCAGTGCGAGCCTATCACCGTGTTGTCTCCGACATAGACATTCTCATAGATTTTGGTGTAATCCCCCACCTTGGCGTGGTGTCCGACGTAAGAATGGCTTCCAAGATAGACCTTCTTGCCGAACTTGGTGGTCAAGAACCAGGACGAGCGGAATCCCCTGTGCCTCTTGTCAGTACGCCTCTGGGTGGAGACATATTTCAGGAGGTCGGCCAAGGACTTGTAGGCGTCGTCAACCTTGACCATCGTCGAAATCACGGCCTCTTTCGGAACAAAGTCCTTGTTGACCAGCAGGATGCTGGCTCTGCAGGTGTAAACGTATTTCTCGTACTTGGGGTTGGCGAAAAAGCATAGCTGCCCCGGCTTTCCATGCTCGATCTTGGCAAATGAGGTGACGGTCGCCCCGGGATCTCCCTCGACGGTTCCCTTGAGCACCTGAGCCAATTGCTTTGCGGTAAATTCCATCTTTACTGGCAATTATAATCTACAATCTGCGGCGGCTTATTCTTTGCCGCATATTAAGAAACTGTTTAAAAACAACTATCATCATCACTAAGTGATTCCTAAAAAATAACTTGGTGCTTTTGCTCGTCTTTTTGGTCTGAATTTA
>CAVCPY010000265.1:0-5921 GCA_963604245.1 Eggerthellaceae bacterium | reverse complement strand
TGAAAGGCCCTGAGGGATGTGCGGAGCACACTCCCTCCCCCGAGGGGAGGGATTCAGGGAGGGGGTAACGCGAACTGAGCATTCCCGGCCGATGCGCTCCGAACGTGAGCTAGGGCATTTTGTCACAGGTACTTTGTTACTTGCGAAAGTTGAATAAATGAATATCAAATCTGTGAATGACTATGGAAACTAAAATCGGTAAGTTGGCGGCGTCTTTAGCTGTGGTGGCCGCCTCGGTGTTCTCGATGGCGGGTCAGGTCCCCCATTCGGTGCTGGATGCCAGACGGGAGATGAAAGACCTCCGGGTGGAGAAGATCAGGCATATGCTTGATTCGGTCAGGACGGTGCGTCACCGTCCGACGGTGGCTTTGGTGCTCAGCGGTGGCGGAGCCAAGGGAGCTGCCCACGTCGGAGTAATCAAATATCTTGAGTCCATAGGAATGCCGGTCGACATCGTGATGGGAACCAGTATGGGCGGCCTTGTCGGAGGCATCTATGCATTGGGCTATGACGCCGGGCAGCTGGACTCCATAATCCGTGACATTGATTGGGATATGGCTCTGAGCGACAAGGTTCCGAGGGATTATCTGTCATATTCAGCGATCAAATACAAGGAACAATATGTCCTGTCCTTCCCGTTCTTCTATGACAGGAAGGAATATATGCAGATGAAGGGGGCCGATATGCAATATTCGCGCAGAGCGGACGACATACACTTCGGAGCAGGGCAGGCGGATGCGACCAATATGGTGAAGGACAACCTTCTGGGCAGTCTCCCTGCCGGAATGGTCTATGGCCAGAATGTCAACAACATATTCAGCTCTCTTTCCGTGGGGTATCAGGACAGGACTGATTTCTACGACCTTCCGATTCCGTTCCTGTGCGTCGCGACCGACCTTGTGTCGGGAACAGCCAAGATATGGACGGAGGGCAAGCTCAACACCGCTCTCCGCTCCACGATGTCCATTCCGGGGCTTTTCGCTCCGGTCAGAGTGGACGGGATGGTGCTCGTGGACGGAGGAATGAGGAACAACTACCCGACCGACCTGGCGAAGAAAGTCGGAGCGGACATAGTGATCGGAGTGAACCTCTCGGAAGGCTACAAAGGCTACAATGAGATCAACAATCTGGCTGACATCATCAACACGGGCATCGATATGCTGGGCCGGACTTCGTTCGAGTCCAACATCGACATTCCTGATGTCAACATCAAGCCAGACCTGCACGAGTTCAATATGCTCAGTTTTGATGACAGAAGCATAGACACGATCATCAACCGGGGCTATCAGGCGGCCTTGGCGGTCGCTGACAAACTTGATTCCATCAAGGCGGTCGCGGGCGCGGACAGAACTGTCCTGCACAATGATCCGGCGGATGACATCCGGCTCAGGAAAGTGCTTGTCTCAGGCGTGGAGATTGCCGGTGTCGAGGACAAGGAAAGCCTTTACCTGATGAACAAGATCAAGGTCGGAGCTGGCTCCAGAATGGGCAACGCCGAGATCGAGGACGCTGTGGCCACGATTTTCGGGACCAACGCGTTCGACTATGTGAACTATGAGCTTCTCGGGGACGAGGAGCCTTACAGGTTGAGGTTCAACTGCAAGCGCGGGCCGATATGTCAGCTGGGGCTGGGCGGACGCTTCGATACGGAGGAGATCGTGTCGGTGCTGGTCAACCTTGGTGTCGGGGTGCACAAGATCCAGGGTTCCTCACTGGACTTTACCGGCAAGGTCGGAACTAATCCGAAAGCCAGTCTGACATATTCCTACATTGCTCCGAAAGGACTGTCGTTCAATGTGATGGCGGGTGTGAGGTACACCGACAGGAACACTTTCAGCATCGGAGACAACCGGTTCAGGATCAACTTCCTCGATGTGCGCCAGGAAATATTTCTGTCCAACATCAGATGGTCTACATTCTTCCTCAAGATAGGTTTCCGGAACGACTACTACAACGTCAACTCCGTGATGGCGGAGCAGGCTTTCGGAGACTACGATGTCAACCAGCTGTCCAACGACTACGTGTCTTTCTTCATCAACGCCCGGAAAGATTCGTTCGACAACGCCTACATTCCGACAAAGGGGAAGTCTTTCGGCTTGTCCTACGACTGGGTGTTCGGCGGAGGACCGAAGAAGTTCAATAACTTCCACGCTGTCACTTTGGATGCAAAGGAGGTTGTGGGAGGTGACAGGTTCGCTTTCATCCCGTCGTTGAACATCCGTTATCTCATCGGTGACGATGTTCCGGTGCCATTCACCAACACGATAGGCGGAAGTATGGCCGGCAGATATCTGGACCAGCAGATTCCGTTCTTCGGGATAAACAACGCCGCCGCTATGCAGAAGATTCTCGGTGTCGCGAGGGCTGACTGGCGCTTCAAGCTGCTTAAGAACAACTATCTGACGGCGGTCGCCAACTATGCGGTGTCCTGCGATGAGATTTCCGACTTCAAGTCTTTGGATGAGGATGTCGCAGGCTATCTCGGATGCGGACTTCAGTACACCTACAATTCGATTGTCGGTCCTTTGACCTTAAACGCACACTGGTCGAGCTACACGCACAAGGTGGGGCTTTACCTGAGTCTAGGTTTTGATTTTTAGGAATATGGAGGAGTTTGCCAAGGTGCTGGACAGGCTCCAGTCCCAATGTGTGAAGAAGGAATGTTGCCGCTCGGACATATTCAGCAAGGCTCTTGACGCCTTTGACGGGGACCGCGGCGAGGCGGAGAGGCTGGTCGCGTCGCTCGTTGAGGACAGGTTCGTGGATGACGCCAGGTATGCCGCCGCATTCGCTCGTGAGAAGGCCCGCCTGTCAGGCTGGGGGCCGGTGAAGATTTCCTTTGCGCTCGCTTCCAAAGGAATATCCAAGGCCGTGGTTTCCGAAGCTCTGAAAGAAGTGGATACGGAGGAGGCCGACCGGCGGATGTTTTCTGTGCTTGAGACGAAGTACCGGGCGTTGAAGGGCGACCCGCAGGAAAAGTTCAAGCTGCTCAAGTTCGGTTTGACCCGAGGTTACGAATATGAAAAGATAGCCCCTGTTGTGGATGAGATTTTGAGGAAGAATAGTTAAATTTGCAGTCTGGGAAAGAGAGGGCGGAAACCTTGACTGATTCCTGAACTCTGATGATAGTCGAACTTAATTCAAAGAATATGAATGCGATTGTAAAAACCGATTTCAACTTGCCGGTACAGGTTGGAAAGTATGTCGGTAAGGTACGTGATGTCTATGACATCGACGGAAAGTATCTCGTGATGGTTGTGACTGACAGAATCTCGGCTTTTGACGTGGTTCTGCCGGAAGGCGTTCCTTACAAGGGACAGGTGCTGAACCGCATCGCCGCCAAGTTTCTGGACGCTACCGCCGACATCCTACCTAATTGGAAGATAGCCGTGCCTGACGCTTCTGTCACAATCGGCCACAGGTGCGAGCCGTTCAAGGTGGAGATGGTCATCCGCGGCTACCTCGCCGGACACGCCTGGAGAGAGTACAAGGCCGGGAAAAGGACAATCTGCGGAGTTCCGATGCCGGACGGGATGGTCGAGAACCAGAAATTCCCGGAGCCTCTCGTGACCCCGACGTCAAAGGCTGCCGAGGGACACGACGAGGACATCTCCAAGGAGGAGATCATCGCTCAAGGACTCGTCGGGCGTGAGGACTATGAGAAAATTGAGGCTTACACGAGATCCCTTTATCAGAGGGGTTGTGAGATTGCGGCAAAGCACGGATTGATTCTGGTGGACACGAAGTACGAGTTCGGAAAGAAAGACGGTCAGATTTACCTTATGGACGAGATTCATACTCCGGACTCTTCCAGATATTTCTACGCCGAAGGCTATGAGGAGAGGCTTGCCCGGGGCGAGCGTCAGAAGCAGCTTTCCAAGGAGTTTGTCCGTGAGTGGCTGATGGCCAACGGGTTCCAGGGTCTGGAGGGGCAGAAGGTCCCGGAGATGACTCCGGAAGTCGTTGCCGGAATCTCCGACCGCTACATCGAACTTTTCGAGCACATCACCGGTGACAGGTTTGAGAAGACTGACTATTCCGCCTCGGACATCGAGGCCCACGTCAAGACCTGCCTAGAGGGACTGAAATAATCTTGGACGGGCTGAAACGGATATACGCCCGCAATTGCGAGGTGCGAAGGATTGACAGGACGGTCGCAGAACCGTTCCTTCAATCCTTTCATCGTTTGGGCTACACCCGCTGCCGTCATCTTTACGGTCTGTACGTCACCCGGGGTGGGGATATTCCTTCAGGCACGTTGGTGGCCGTCGCCGGCTTCTCGGCTCCGAGAGTCTGGAGAAAAGGCGGCAGGGACATCCGTTCCAGTGAATGGATTCGCTACGCTTCTCTGGAAGGAATTGGTGTTGACGGTGGTATGGGCAAACTTCTGAAATCGTTTATAGAAGACGTGCGGCCTGACGACGTGATGAGCTATGCCGACGCGTCTTGGTCGGATGGTGACGTCTATCGCAAACTTGGTTTCACGCAGGAGGAGGACAAAATCTTCCCGGACGGGTGCCGAAGCCTTAAATTCAGACTGAAACTTACTGAATATGAGTGATAAGGTGAAACAGACCGCGCTTGGAAAACTCTGGCGGCTGATGCTTGTCAAGCTGCCTTTGGCTTTCTTTGCCGTCACCTTCCTGTGGGTTCTGATTCTGAAATGGTGTCCGGTCTATGTCACACCTCTGATGGTGAAAAGATCGATTGAGTACCGTCACGACAAGACCTTCCAGACACGAAAGACTTGGGTTTCTTATGATAGAATATCCCCGGAAATGGCCAAGGCTGTCATCGCCAGCGAGGATAATCTTTTTGACAAGCACAACGGCTTCGACTGGAAGGCGATCCGTCAGGCTCAAAAGGAATATGAAAGCGGCAAGCGCCGCCGGGGAGGCAGCACAATCTCGCAGCAGACCGCCAAGAATGTGTTTCTGCTTCCTCATAAGTCCATTATCCGCAAAGGTTTCGAGGCCTATTTCACTGTTCTTATAGAACTCGTGTGGGATAAACGGCGGATTATGGAGGTTTACTTGAATGTGGCCGAGATGGGTAAGGGGATATATGGTGTCGAGGCCGCCGCCGAGACTTATTTCGGCACATCCGCCACGAAACTTACCCGTCGTCAGGCCTGCCTGATCGCCGCCTGTCTCCCGAATCCCATAAAACGTAATCCTGGACAACCTTCCGCCTACATCCGCAAACGTGCCGGCGACATCTCCGCCCTCGAACCTAAAATAGCATATCCTGTCTGGATTTCCTGCGAATAGCATCGGAAATGCGCATTTTTTGCCGGCCTCTCTTTGCGTTGCCGAAATTATTCGTATATTTGGGAGGTAAGTATCCAACCGCTTGTAAGACATAGTGATAGCCAAATATGAAAAAGACCGTTCATACCCTCATCCTCTCTCTCCTGACATCAGTCTGCGTCCCCCTCCGCGCGCAGCTGCCGGAGCTGGCGCGCCCGGACGTGACCCCGCCGTCGCCGGAGGAGGCGAAGCTGGCCGCGTACGTCAGCTACCCGGTGAGCCTGGGCAACGGCCTGGTGCAAACAATCATCCACCTCCACGAGATCGTGGACGGAGACATCCGGATCCCGATAACGCTGAGCTACCACGCCTCCGGCCTGAAGCCGAACTTGCGCTCCGGCCACTGGGTGGGGGACGGCTGGAGCCTCACGACGGGCCCGTCGCTGTCCCGGACGATCAACGGCGCGGCCTCCACCGAGCGTAAGATCCTGTTCAATGAATATGACCGCAGGGGTAATCCTCTTGAGATAGAGGATGTGAATGGCAGAAAGACTGTCTATCTGTGGGGGTACAATGGGTATTACCCTGTGGCTATGGTTGAAGGCAGCGATTGGAATAGTGTCAAGAATAAGGTTGACACGTCCGGCCTCAACGACGGCGACTTTTTGCAGA
>CAVCPY010000264.1:0-4182 GCA_963604245.1 Eggerthellaceae bacterium | reverse complement strand
TTCAGACCAAAAAGACGAGCAAAAGCACCAAGTTATTTTTTAGGAATCACTTAATATTTATTATCAAGATGTTATGAGAACAGTACAATCTATCTTTCTGATTTCGTCCCTGCTTGTGGTTTGGACAGGATGCGATGGGACGTATGATCTGTCCACTGATGAGCCGGTCGAGATTCCGGACACTGTCGCCACAGTGCCTACCGATCCGTCGCGTTTAAGGTCAGGGAGTGTGGTCACCGTCCCGTCCCGGCAGCAAGCCGGGGATTCTTTCGCCCTCAACGATGAGGATCAGAAAATATTCAATTCACTGACCGGTGGCCTGAAGGTCCGTTTCAAGATGTCAGGAATAACGAAGCTGGAATTGGAAAGTGTTGACGGCAACACTATCGCAGGGCAGTCCGTCTTGACTGAAACCGACTCCGGCCTCGGCCTTGGGGAGGTCACCGAAGCTGTCAGCATAATCACGTTTCTGGCGGAGGAGGGTTCGACACTGCAGCCTGACACGGATTATTACATTGTGACGTTTCCTTGCGACCTTTACTGGGGATATCGGTTGTCGATATTCAAGGATGGAAAGGTGGCTCATTTCTATTGTGTCCATCAGAACGTTGAGGCCGGAAAATTTGTCTCGCCTCTCCAACTTGCTGAAAACGAGCTTGTGTTCGATGAACTCGATGCTCCGCTCGTTGAAGAGGAACGCCCTGAGCTGGATGGAGTCACAAGGAACCTTCTGAAGAAATACAAGGATGACGGTTCGCAGGAGAACTATGACGCCCTGTACGAACAGATGGTTTTCCGCTATGACAAGGTGGTTGCCAGAAAGAAGGCAAAACTGCGTGAACTGGAACGGGAAGCCAAGCATCAGTCTCTGGTCGACGAGATGCAGGACATAGTCGATGAGATGGTATCGAACCGTGATGAACGTATCAGGCAGCGTTTCCTGAGCATCATAGATTCCCGCAGGGATGATGATAGGAATGATGCGTGGCTGGTTCTGAAAGGGTCTCCGGACAATAACGCCTATGTAGGCTATGCGCCTGTCACAAATGCCGAATATGCTGATTTCGCCAAGGATTTCGTCTTCCCTGAAGGGCAGGAAAGGTTTCCTGTGGTCAATGTCTCGCTCCGGGATGCGCAGGCCTATTGTGATTGGCTGAGTTCGAGGGATACTCGTCACATTTACCGCATTCCGACAGACTACGAGTGGATTCTGGCCGCCGGACATATGCCAAAGGATGTCTTGATGAACAGCAACCACGAGAATGATGAGCTGACTTCAGTCGATGCTTATTCTATGTCTGTGGGTATCTGCGGAGGAATAGATTTCTGGGGCAACTGCTGGGAATGGACGACGACACTTGACGGGTCAGGTAAATGCATCGTCAAGGGCGGAGCCTGGGACAGCAAGAGAAATGATTGCCGCAGCGAGTATTCAGGTACTTCCCGTAGGCCGGAGAAAGGCTATCCTGATGTCGGATTCCGTGTAGTCAGGGTTGATTATTGACGTGTACCGAAAAGGCCAGGATTCGCCTCCACACTTGGTGTGTCATTGCGGAGAATAAAAGAAGGAGAGTGAAAAGCCGTTCTCTCACTCTCCTTCTTTTGTCGGTTGTCGGGAATCCTACACAGTTGCCTTCTCGCCCAGATATTCATCTATGGCTGCTGCGGCTTTTCTGCCGGCGCCCATCGCAAGGATGACTGTGGCGGCTCCTGTGACCGCATCTCCGCCGGCGAAGATGCCTTCCCTTGTGGTGCGGCCTTCGGCATCGGCCTCAAGTCCGCCACGGCGGGTAGCTTGAAGACCTTTAGTTGTGTTGACGATCAAAGGATTCGGCGCAGTTCCTAAGGCCATTATAACGGTTTCTGTAGGAATCTCGAACTCTGATCCCGGAATCGGGACAGGGGAGCGGCGGCCGCTTGCGTCAGGTTCACCGAGTTCCATCCTGATGCACTTGATGGCTCTTACCCAGCCCTTCTCGTCACCGAGAATCTCAACCGGGTTGGTCAGCATCTGGAAATCAATCCCTTCCTCCTTGGCGTGATGAACCTCCTCCTTTCTGGCCGGAAGCTCGTTCTCGGTGCGGCGATAGACAATCGTTGTGTCCGCACCAAGCCTCAGGGCTGTCCTCGCGGCGTCCATAGCAACGTTACCTCCACCGACAACACAGCACTTCCTGCCAGCGTGGATCGGGGTCAGGTAGTCCTCACGGAAAGCCTTCATCAGGTTGTTTCTTGTCAGGAACTCATTGGCGGAGAACACTCCGTTCAGGTTCTCGCCCGGGATGCCCATAAACTTCGGAAGTCCGGCTCCTGTGCCGACGAACACGGCCTTGAAGCCTTCCTTGTCCATCAGCTGGTCGATCGTGACAGTCCTTCCGACTATCACATCAGTTTCTATCTTGACTCCGAGGGCTTTCACTGAATCAATCTCGCGCTTGAGAACCGTGTCTTTCGGAAGTCTGAACTCAGGGATGCCATATTCAAGGACACCTCCGGCTTTGTGAAGCGCCTCGAAGATCGTGACGTCGTAGCCTTTCTTTGCGAGGTCGGAGGCACAGGCTAGGCCGGCGGGACCAGAGCCGATTATCGCGACCTTGACGCCGTCGGTCACGGAGTTTGCCGAAGTGACCGGAGAAGTCTGGTCGCCTGGCTTGTCGATGCACTCCGAAGCAGTGTGGTCCGCCACGAACCTTTCCAGCTTGCCGATGGCCACAGGCTCGCTCTTGACCCCGAGGATGCAGCTGCCTTCGCATTGGCTTTCCTGGGGGCAGACACGTCCGCAGACGGCCGGCAGAGAGGAGTCTTCGGCGATGACGGCCGCGGCGCCCTTGATGTCACCTACAGCGACCTTCGCGATGAAATCGGGAATCTTCACGCTTACAGGACAGGCCTGCACACAACGTGGATTCTTGCAGTGAAGGCATCGTGAAGCCTCTGTCGTGGCCTCTTCAAGGTTGTAGCCGTAGCAGACTTCTTCAAAATTATGCGCGCGTACCTTCGGATCCTGCTCGCGGACCGGTACTCTTGGTATTCTCTGTGCCATCATATTCCCAATTTAGATTTAACCTCGGCCTCTTCAGTCCTGTACTGTCCAAGCCGCCTCATAGCCTCGTCGAAATCAACGTCATAGCCGTTGAATTCCGGCCCGTCCACGCAGGCGAACTTCACTTTTCCCGCCACCGTCACGCGGCAGGCTCCGCACATCCCCGTGCCGTCCACCATCAGCATGTTGAGGCTAACGTCCTCCGGGATGCCGAGCTTCTTGCAGGTGAGAGTGCAGAACTTCATCATTATCATCGGGCCGATGGCCACGGCCTGGGTATATTCCTTGCCCTCGCCGGCCAGTTTCTCAAGCAATCCTGTCACCATTCCGTGGAAACCTTCGGAGCCGTCGTCCGTGCAGAGATAGAGGTTGTCGCAGGCGGAAGCCAGTTCCTCCTTGTAGATAAGCAGGTCCTTGGTCTTCGCTCCGATGATGACATCGACAGCGATGCCTCTTTCGTGCAGCCATTTGGCCTGCGGATAGACTGGAGCGGTGCCGACTCCGCCGGCGATGAAGATGTACCTTTGCCCTTTCAGTTCCTCTTCCGTCCTGTCAACGAAGGCAGAAGGGTTCCCCAAAGGCCCGACGACATCGCTGAAGAACTCTCCCTCGGCCTTGGAGATGATTGCGGCCGATGACGCTCCGATCAGCTGGGTGACGATTGTCACCGTGCCGTCCTGCCTGTTGTAGTCACTGATGGTGAGAGGTATGCGTTCGCCCTTTTCGTCAGAGCGAACAATCAGAAACTGTCCTGGCTTCGCGGCCTGGGCAATCCTTGGAGCCGACACCACCATCTTGCAGATGTTCGGGGTCAGCATCACTCTTTCAAGAATCTTGAACATAAGCTTTCTTAATAGCGTTATTAAATGTAGTCGGCAAATGTAGGAATTAAAGTCGATATTGCCAATTATTCCGGGATATATAGCTGCACGGCTTCCTTAAGAAGCTGTTTATAAATATCCTAAAATATTTAGGAATAATGAATGATTTTACCTACATTTGTGTCTTCGGGATTCGGAACTTATGTGATAAGTGATGATGAAAAAATAAGTTGGTAAGTTTTTGTGAAGGATTTTTGCGGATAAATTTGTTTGTGAAGAAGGAGTGTGCCGGTGGCACACGACTGATGAACAAATAAA
>CAVCPY010000263.1:0-8828 GCA_963604245.1 Eggerthellaceae bacterium | reverse complement strand
GTCTCGAAAATCCCACATAATAAAATGCGGAAACCATTTTTAAACAGTTTCTTAAAACAATTATTCATCCATACTCTGCACGAGGTGCATAGTGTCGCGCGCGATGACAAGTTCCTCGTCGGTTGTCACGAGAGCGACCTTGACCTTGGAATCCGGCAGGGAGATGACTGTGTCCACTCCCCAGGCCGTGTTGGCCTCATAGTCGAAAGAGAGTCCGAGATAGGTGAAGTTCTCGCACACCCTGCGGCGCAGACGGCTGTTATGCTCTCCGATGCCGCCGGTGAAGAAGATGGCGTCCACTCCATTCATCTCGGCCGTGTAGGCTCCGATGTACTTTATCATCTGGAACGTCAGCATCTTAAGGACAAGTTTGGCCTTACGGTCGCCGCCGGTGGCAAGTTCGTCAAGCTCGCGGGCGTCGGAAGTCTTCTGGGAAACACCGAGGAAACCGCTCTTCTTGTTCACGATGTCGTACATCCGGTCCGGAGTAAGGTTCTCCTTCTTCATCAGGTAGAGGACAGCGTTGGCGTCCACGTCACCGCAACGGGTTCCCATTACAAGACCCTCCAACGGGGTGAGACCCATCGAGGTGTCGATTGACTTGCCGTTCACGATGGCAGTGATGGAGCTTCCGTTGCCGATGTGGCAGGTGATGATCCTGGAGTTGTTCAGGTCAAGGCCGACCATCTCCGCACCCTTCCTGGCCACAAACTGATGGCTGGTTCCGTGGGCGCCGTAGCGACGGATGTGATACTTGTCATAATATTCATAAGGCAGGCCATACATATAGGCGTAGGGCGGCATCGTCTGGTGGAACGCAGTGTCGAAAGTGACAACCTGTGGCACTGAAGGCAGAACCTCCTGGCAAGCCCTGATTCCGAGCAGGTGTGCGGGGTTGTGGAGAGGGGCGAAGTCGCAGCAGAAGTCAATCTTCTTGATGACATCCTCGTCCACGATGGCACTTCCCGAGAAGAAATCGGCGCCCTGCACGATTCTGTGCCCGACAGCCTCGATGTCTTCAAACGACTTGAGGACACCGTGATTCTTATCGATGAGAGCCTCAAGCACAATCTGCATTCCGACAGTGTGGTCTGGCACAGGGAGATCCTTCACCACCTTTTCCTTGCCCGCCGGAGTGTGCTGGAGCCGTCCGCATTCAAGGCCGATTTTCTCAACTATACCTTTGGCCAGAAGGGAGTAAACGTCATCGTTCTTCATATCAAGCAGCTGGTACTTGATCGAAGAGCTTCCGCAATTGATAACAAGAATAATCATTCCGTTTGAAATTTATGTTGATTTGTTGGCAAAGATACGAAATTTATCACTATTTTTGGCAAATAATGATGGACGTGCGATGTCAGGGGCGAGAGATCTTGTGGGGATAAGCGTGCCATTCGCGGCAGGGGTCGCGGCGGGGGCGGTTTTGCGCCCTACCTTTCCCGGTTCAGGCACATTCATCGCCGATTTCTTTCTTTTTGTTCTCATTGTATTGACAGCCATAACGGTGCGCCTGGGGTCTCCGATGGTTGGTGAGCGGCGACGAACCACACGTTCCGTGACCGTCTGTGGCCGACGGATTGCCATCGCCGGGATATTCTTTGCCGCTGGGATATTCTGTTCCCTGAACCACTCCATCGCAAGCGGGATTCCTGAATATGGAAGCGGGTTGGTCGGTTCAGCGGCCACCAAGGCAGTGACCCGGCTGCGAAGTGTCATTGACGGCATCCCCTACCCCTCGCAGACCACAGCTCCACTTGTGAAAGCCCTGCTGACCGGAGACAAAAGCGACTTGGACAAAGAGGTGACCAGAGTGTTCCGCGACAGCGGAGCCGCCCACATCCTCGCCCTCTCGGGACTGCACCTCGGCGTGCTTTACCTCATCCTGACAAGGCTGACAAGACCGCTGGGAAACAGTCCGCCGGCAAGGAAGGCGAGATATTCATTGATCATAGGAGCGGCGCTTTTCTATTCCATAATGACGGGAGCCGCCCCTTCAATCATCAGGGCCTTCCTGTTCATCACCATCAACGAGACTGCAAAGCTGCTTGGGAGGAGAAGGTCGCCGGTGAGGGTTCTGCTGGCCTCCCTGACCATCCAACTGGCTCTGAAGCCGGATGTCATCAGTTCAGTCGGCTTCCAGCTCTCCTATATGGCGATGGCCGGGATATTCCTTCTCTTCCCCGCCCTTGAGCGGATCTACCCCGCCCCTGGCGGATCGGGGCTGTCGAGACTCGACCCTTTCCGCAAAATCTGGAGTGCGGCAATGCTGTCGATTTCCTGCCAGGTCTTCACCGGGCCGGTCGCCTGGTACTATTTCCGCACGTTTCCGAAGTATTTCATCCTTACCAACCTGATCGCCCTCCCGCTGACAAGCGCGATCATGACCCTTTCTGTGGCCACAATCGCGCTGTCTTTCTTTGGAATATGTCCCGAGCAGCTGGTCTATTTCAATGACCGCGCGGTACAGACCCTTATTTTCTGCCTGAAGGTCATTTCCGGGCTAGATGAACCTTAGTGGCCCTGATTCCATAGGCGCATACAAAGACGAAGCAGATGAACGGAAGGATGAACGACGCATTCACCGCCGGCAGGAAAGCGACAGTACCCTTGTCGATGATCCAAGCCTGGAGCGGAGGAAGCACAGAGCCTCCCAGAATGGCCATAATGAGGCCGGCCGCACCGAACTTGGCGTCATCCCCAAGCCCTCCTAGAGCTATTCCGTAAATCGTAGGGAACATCAGCGACATAAATCCGCTGACGGCCACCAGGCAGTAAAGACCGAGCCTGTTCTGAAGGAATATCACGCCGGCGGTGGCGACCATTCCTCCTATAGCAAAGATTGTCAGCAATTTGGACGGTTTCAAGTACTTCATCAGCCAAGTACACAGGAAGCGGCAGGTCACGAACAGGATCATCGCCGCGATGTTGTACTTCTGCGACAGAACCTCGGCCGACTGCTCGTCCATCCCTTCGGCCATGAAGACCCTTGTGCCGTACTGGATGATGAAAGTCCAGCACATTATCTGCACTCCGACATAGAAGAACTGGGCGATGACGCCTTCCCAATAGCGAGGCCTGTGAAGCAGACGCTTCAGAACCGGTCCGAGATTCATCTCGTGGTCTTTGTCGGCATTCTTCGGCATCCTTGCGACAAGAATCAGGACAAACATCACGAGAATCACGAGACCGACCATCCAATAAGGGCCGGTGAGCACATTGAGGTCAGACTGCTTCATCGCCTCGAAACTCGCTTCGTCAAGAAGCGCGCGTTCAGCCGTGCTGGCCGGGTGCATCCTCGCCTGGATGAAGTTCATCGCCACGTACATCCCCATCAGCGAGCCGATAGGATTGAAGCACTGGGCAAAATTCAGGCGGCGGGTCGAAGTCTCCTCCGAACCCATACTCAGGATGTACGGGTTGCAGCTGGTCTCAAGGAAAGACAGACCGCAGGTCATAATGAAATAAGCTATCAGGAAGAAGCCATAGACCCCGACCGACTTCGCCGGAAGAAACAGCAGCGCCCCGAGCGCATAAAGTCCGAGCCCTACAAGAACGCCGGCCTTGTAGGAGAACCTGCGGATGAACATCGCCGCCGGAAGCGCCATACAGAAATAGCCTCCATAAAACGCCACCTGAACCAAGGATCCCTGCGTCACGCTCATTCTGAATATCTTGGAGAATGCCTTCACCATCGGGTTCGTGATGTCGTTGGCGAATCCCCACAGGGCGAAGCAGGTCGTTATGAGAATGAAAGGCAGGACGTAGCTTACTCCGCCTGCCTTCAGGATTGAATCCTTCTCCTTCATAGCCAAGGATTACTTGTAGATCGGGCCGAAGTTCGCGCAGGCACGGAAGTCAGCGCCTTCCTTATCCATTCCGAAGGCGTTCCACGCCGCCGGACGGAAGATCTTGGAGTCGTCCACATTATGCATGCAGACCGGGATGCGAAGCATCGAGGCCAAGGTGATGAGGTCGGCTCCGATGTGTCCATAGGAGATGGCTCCGTGGTTGGCTCCCCAATTGTTCATCACGCTATAGACATCCTTGAAGGCGTCCTTCTTCGGATCAAGGCGCGGGGTGAACCAGGTTGTAGGCCAGGTAGGGTCTGTACGCTTGTCGAGTACAGCGTGAATCTCAGGGTCGATGTCCACAACCCAGCCCTCGGCTATCTGAAGCACTGGCCCGAGACCGTCCACGATGTTGATTCTGGCCATCGTGGCAGGGAAATCCCCTCTGGACACGAAATGGATGCTGAATCCGCCACCGCGGAAGTAGTCTCTGTCGGCCGGCATCCACTGCGAGTGCTCAAGACAACGCTTCTCGTCCTCCTCGGTCATCTCCCAGAACGGCTTGATGACCGGGTTGCCCTCGGCGTCGGAACTCTGTCCGCAGCCGTCCATAGTGGTGGCTCCGGAATTGATGAGATGGATGATGCCGGGAGCGGCCTTGCCCGTGAGTTCCTTGCCCGTCACTCTCTTGACCGCTTCAGGACTCCAGTAAGTTCTCACGTCGGAGAAGATCTGAGGGCGGTTGGTCAGCAGATGGGCCAACAGCATCGCGGTTCCGTTGAGCGAGTCGTTCTCGGTGGCGAGAATCGAAGGCTCCCTGCGTCCGTTCCAGTCGAAGTTGGTGTTGAGAAGAGTCTCGGTGAAGTCCCCGTTAGGCATCCAGTCGGTCCACTGGCGCTGCCCCTGGAAACCACCTGCGATGGCGTTGTGCCCGAGAGCCTCCTCCTTGAATCCCATCCCGCGGAGCTTCGGGTTGCCGTGCATCAGATCCATCACGATGATGGTCATCTTCACCACGAACTCCCAATCCTTGTCCTTCTGCTCACGGGTCTTCTGCTTGCCTTCAGGGTTCTTGTCCCAACCCTCGTTTGGCATACAGTATTTCTTGACCCAGGCCATAGCCTTCTCGAACTCCTCAGGATCGTATATTCCAAGATCCATACGCCTGAGAATCTCGACCTCATCGACACTTTCGTTCCTCATTCCCAAATATTTCTGGAAGAAGTTGGTGTCCACGATGGAGCCGGCGATGCCCATCGTCACGCTACCGATCGAAAGGTAGGACTCTCCTCTCATCTCGGCCACGGCCACAGCCCCGCGGGCAAACCTCAGAATCTTCTCGGCCACATCCTCCGGAATCGAGTTGTCCTCCAGGTCCTGCACGTCGTGACCGTAGATTCCGAAAGCCGGCAGCCCCTTCTGGGCGTGCGCGGCAAGCACGGCGGCAAGATAAACAGCTCCCGGACGCTCGGTGCCGTTGAATCCCCAGACAGCCTTCGGCCAGTAAGGGTTCATATCCATCGTCTCGGAGCCATAGCACCAGCACGATGTCACTGTGATTGTTCCGCCGACTCCCTCACGCTCGAACTTCTCGGCGCAGGCGGCGCTCTCCGCCACGCGGCCGATCGTGCCGTCGGCGATGACGCACTCCACCGGAGTGCCGTCCGTGTACCTCAGATTGGATGAAATGAGAGCCGCGACATTGGCCGCAAGTGTCATTGTCTTTTCCTCAAGACTTTCACGCACTCCGCCCTGACGGCCATCGATGGTCGGACGGATTCCTATTTTTGGATGCTTCATAATATTGGATGTTTTAATGTTATAGTCTTCGTCAGCACCACCGGTGGCCGGAAGTGCAAGCGTAAATTTACGAATATTATCTGAAAACTGAATGCATAACCCGAACAAACTCGCGGTTGCACGCCCTCAGCAATGACAATAATCTTTCCGATGCCGGTCTGTCAGGATTCTTCCAGGCCGGAAGCTCCGGTTTCCTGCCCGTGCGGGCCTGAATGCCGGGAGCGATGACCCTGGCGACCCCCGCTTTCGCCACCTTCGCACCAAAGCCATAGTCAAAAAGGCTGGGACGGAATATGTCGGACGGATTCTCAAGATGTCTCACGGCATATTCAGGAACCAGAGTGAAAGTCATATCATAAAAGTGGCAAGGAACAGGAATGACCGGATCCGGCTCCAGGAGTCTTCCGTGGCGGGACCTGCCTCCCGAAAGCAGATTGCCCGACAAGTCGGAGACAGTGCCGGCAATCACAGCCTTATGGCGCAGGAAAAAGGAGTTCTCGAAAAATGAGGCGAACGCTCCCTCCTCCAGCCGGAGGTCAGAATCAACCCAAAGGTAAAAGTCGAAACCTGTCCCCGAAGCCTTCTCCCAAACCTTCTGATAGCCGGCAGCCCCTCCGTCGTTCAGAAAGGTGGTGAATGAATATCCTCCCGTGGCTGTCAACGCCTCCGTCTGCCTTTGACACTCCTCAAGGCAAGCGGTCGCTCCATCCTTATCGTCATCGGTCAATGTTATGATAAGAGCCACGTTCATATTCTTAAGAATCCAGTTTGAGTACTGCCATAAAGGCGCTCTGAGGCACCTGTACCGTCCCGATCTGGCGCATCCTCTTCTTCCCTTCCTTCTGCTTCTCCAGCAGCTTCCTCTTTCGGGTCACGTCGCCGCCGTAGCACTTCGCCGTCACATCCTTGCGCACCTGACGCACTGTCTCGCGGGCGATGATCTTCGCCCCGATGGCGGCCTGCACGGCGATGTCGAACTGCTGGCGGGGGATCAACTCCTTCAGCTTCAGGCAGATCTTCCGCCCGAACTCATAGGCGTGATCCTCGTGTATAAGTGTCGAGAGCGCGTCCGCCGGGTCACCGTTCAGAAGGATGTCCAGCTTGACAAGCCTCGCGGTACGGAAATCCGTCAGATGATAGTCGAAGGAGGCGTAGCCTTTGGACACGGACTTCAGCTTGTCATAGAAATCGAACACGATTTCGGAAAGCGGCATATCATAGGTGAGTTCGACCCTGTCGGAAGTGATGTAGTGCTCTCCGACCAGCGTTCCCCTCTTGTCCATACACAGTTTCATAATAGCCCCGTAGAAATCAGTCTTGGAGATGATCTGGGCGCGGATGAAAGGTTCCTCGATATGGTCGATAAGCGTCGGGGCAGGAAGTCCGGACGGGTTGTGTACGTCCAAAACCTCACCTTGAGTTGTATATACCTTATAGGAAACGTTAGGAACCGTCGTGATGACATCCATATTGAACTCCCTGAACAGGCGCTCCTGGACAATCTCTAGATGCAGAAGCCCGAGGAAGCCGCAGCGGAAACCGAATCCGAGAGCCAGCGAAGACTCCGGCTCATAGACAAAGGAGGCGTCGTTGAGCTGGAACTTTTCCAGAGTCGCCCTCAGTTCCTCGAACTTGTCTGCCTGTACGGGATACATTCCCGCGAACACCATCGGTTTCACCTCCTCGAATCCCGCGATGGCGGAGGCGCACGGTCTGGCCGAATGCGTGATGGTGTCACCGACCTTGACCTCCACTGCCCTCTTGATTCCGGAAATGATGTAGCCCACGTCTCCGGTCGAGACATTGCCCGTAGGCTGAAGCTTCATCTTGAGCACGCCGACCTCCTCGGCGTCATATTCCATCCCGGTAGCCACGAACTTGACCTTGTCGCCGGTCGAGATCGAGCCGTTCAGCACCTTGAAATAGGCGATGATTCCCCGGAACGGATTGAAGACGGAATCGAAGATCAAAGCCTGAAGCGGAGCGTCCGGATCCCCGCTCGGTGCCGGAATCTTCTCCACTATCGCGTCAAGAAGCGGCGGAATCCCCTCTCCTGTGCGTGCGGAGACTTTGAATATGTCCTCGTGGTCACAGCCCAGAAGATCGACGATCTGGTCGGCCACAATCTCCGGCTGGGCGGAATCCATATCAATCTTGTTCATCACCGGGATAATCTCAAGCCCATGGTCCACAGCCAGATAAAGATTGGATATCGTCTGCGCCTGAATTCCTTGGGACGCATCGACCACCAGCAAGGCGCCCTCGCAGGAAGCGATCGAGCGGGAGACTTCGTAGGAGAAATCCACGTGTCCCGGAGTGTCTATCAGGTTCAGGACATATTTCTCTCCTTTATAAATATATTCCATCTGGATGGCGTGGCTCTTGATGGTGATCCCCTTCTCCCTCTCCAGATCCATATCATCCAGCACCTGCGCTTCCATATCCCTGGAAGACAGTGTCTTTGTCAGCTCTATAAGCCTGTCGGCAAGAGTGCTCTTCCCGTGGTCGATGTGGGCGATTATGCAGAAATTTCGTATGTGCTTCATATAGTTCCGTTCTGTTGCGGGCCGTCTCCGGCAAAGTGTCCGTAGAATTGCAAAAATAAGCAATTTGTCGTACATTTGAAACATTCAATTGAATCAGGCGAAGATGACTGACGAGGAAATCATCGGACTTTACCGGAACGGTCAGGGCGAACGAGCGTTCAGAGAGATAGTCGCAGCTTACGGCGAGCGGCTGTATTGGCACGTCCGGAGGTTCGTCTGCTCGCACGAGGACACCGATGACCTCCTCCAGGAGATTTTCATAAAGATCTGGTCGGCCCTCCCTGCGTTCAGAGGCGACTCCCGGCTGTTCACCTGGATCTACAGAATCGCCACCAACGAGACGCTTAACTGGCTTCACAGGCAGAAAGTCCGAGCCGTCCTCAAGTTCGAGAGCATCGACACGGAACTGGCCGACAGAATCGACGACGATCCGTACTTCAACGGCGACAAAGCCCAAAGGATTCTCTTCAAGGCCATCGCCAGACTCCCGCAAAAACAGAAGTCGGTGTTCTGTATGCGCTATTTCGACAATCTTCCCTACGAAGACATCTCCGAGATTCTGGGGACATCGGTCGGGGCTTTGAAAGCGTCCTATCATTTCGCCGCCGAGAAAATCCGCGCGGAACTTGAAAAAGGAGATTAAGAAACTGTTTAAAAATGGTTTCCGCATTTTATTATGTGGGATTTTCGAGAC
>CAVCPY010000262.1:0-3344 GCA_963604245.1 Eggerthellaceae bacterium | reverse complement strand
TCCCGTCACGTCAGTGACGGAGCACACTCCCTCCCCCGAGGGGAGGGATTTAGGGAGGGGGTAACGTGAACTGATTCTTCTCGGTCGATGCACTCCGGACGTGAGATAAGACATTTTGCCACAGGTACTTTGATACTTGTGAAAGTTGAGTTATGAAAATAGAAACCGCCCATATGTTTATGACGGAAGAGCGTAAGCGCTGCCGCCATACGGGGAGGAAGACTAACGCTTCCACATACCGGACAGTATGAAGAAGAAATCGACCGCCAGATAGCCGTGGTTGAAAGTCTTGACCAGACCGTCGCCGACACCGTTCACAGAACAGGCGAATGCGAATCCTTCGTGAATATGATACCATAGCACAAGGATAGCGGCCACTCCGCGAGGGCCGTCCAGAAGTTCGTAATGTGGCTTTGTGTCCGGAAATGCGGACGAAGGCATTGATGGCATATTCATTGGCTATCGCTTCTTCCCTGAAAAGAGCCGCTGCGGCAGTTCCATTGCCACGATTATTCCAAGGACTATGGCGATCGCCGCCTTGACGGCTGTGAAGCCGGCCGTGGCGGACAGGTAGAACTGGCTGGAGACAAGGTAGTAAGTGAACCAGAATATTCCTGCCCCCGGGACGAGAGGAAATATTCCGCAAAGGAGATAGACCGTGCTGGGACATTTGTCCTTGACGGCGGCGAAGCGGGAGAGAATGCAGACCAAAGCTGTCGCCGCGACGATGGCCATCGTCGGGCCTGAATTGCACAAATTGGTGAGAGCCAAGTAGATGACCCATCCGACCGCCCCGATTGTACCGGCAGTGACATACTGGTGGCGCGGTGCGCCGAAGAGAATCGCGAAAGCGAATGTGCCGATGAATGCGGCGAGGCATTGCCACAGGATCCCGGCCGTCTGGGGGTTGACGGTCATTCCGCCCAGTTGAATCATTCCTCCGAAAACCCATCCGTCGGCTATGAAGCTGATGCTCACGCCGAGGGCGATGCAGATGAATCCGAGCATCGCGTCCGTGAGTCTGGTAATCCCGGCGATGTAGTCGGAATTCGCAAGATCCCTGACCCCGTTGACGAACGGAACTCCCGGAATCAGGGGCATTACAGCTCCGATGATGATGTTGCTAAGGCTCTCTCCGAAACCTAACCTGTAGGATGCGAGACAGAGGATCGTGGCCACAAGAGCGTTGCAGATGCCTCCTACAATCTTTGAGAGCGAGCCGCTTACGTACAGGCAAAAAACATAGAGAAGAGCACCGATTACAAAGTCTGCGGCGCAGTCCAGGAATCCGCCTCCGAACACGGCGCAGAATCCTGCGGCACCGAAGGCCGAGCCGGCAATCTGCTCCCAGGCGGGTTTGGCGGGGACGGCCTTTATCGCCTCAAGTCTTTGCCTCGCCTCGTACAGGGAGTGCTTCCCGGCGGCTATCTCGTAACTCAATTTGTTGACGGCGACCACTTTCGAGAGTTGTATGCCGCGGATGGGAATGAACTCCACGTTGGCGTACTTCCCGAGTGAGCCGGTTGTGAATATGCCGTTGCTCAGGACAAAGAAATGACCGGAATCGACCCCGTAGTGGGATGCGATACGTTCCATCGTGTCCTCCACGCGGGAAATCTCGGCTCCGTTCTCCAGCAGGATGTGTCCTGCGATCGAAGCGACTTCCAGAACCTCGGTTGTGTTGTCCGTCTGTGCCATAGCGCAAAATTACAATAAAAACGTTAGATTTATGTAATATGACCGTGAGAAACGGAGCAATGACTATTGCCACTTCAGTGCTTCGACGCTTCGTCAGGCTCGGCGACCGTGTGCTTCAGCAGCCACCGAGCCAGCCGATTTCCGGTTACCGGGCCTGCCGAGGTGACTTGTCAACAACAATGTGTTTCCAGTACCCGAGCGCCAGCAGCACAATCGCTCCGCCGGCAATCCCGATGAACGGAATCGACAGGTGAGTGCAGACCAGACCGCCGACCAGCGCCCCCGTCCCGATGCCGAAATTGAATATTCCCGAAAAGATCGACATCGCCACCGTGGTTTGCCCCGGCGGAGTGTCCGAGATGATTTCCGACTGCATCGCCACATTGAACGCAGTGGCCGACATTCCCATTATTGCACAGACAGCGATGGTGACATAAACGTTGAATGCGGATGGAAGCAGAAGTACCGCACCTCCTATCAAACCCCACAGTGCGGCATTGATGAACCTGAACCGGTATTTCGGGAAATATTTCGAAAACAGCAGGCTCCCGATGATTCCGGCCCCACCGAAGAGCATCAAGGTCAGAGTGATCTGGTTCTCGGTCATATTTCCGACCTGCTGGAGGAACGGCTCGATGTAACTGTATGCCGTGTAATATCCTGTAGCGAAGGCGGCGGTGGTTATGAATATTCCGACAAGAACCTTGTTCCTCAGCATCGCCGGCAGGTCACGGGCGGTCATTCCGCCACTGCTGGGAACCTTAGGGAGCAATGTGAACAGGTAGAGGAAGACTGCCAGCGCGACCGCTCCTATGCTCAGGAATGTCATCCTCCAGCCGACGCTCAATCCGATGATGCGGCCGAGCGGCAGTCCGAGGATTATGGCGATTGACGATCCGGTGACTATCATACTCAGTGCCGTCGGCTTATGACTTTCGGGGACAATCCTTACCGCTATGATCGACACGATCGACCAGAAGATTGAATGGGCGCACGCCACTCCGATTCTGGAAAGCATAAGCATCCCGAAGGATGTGGAGAGATAGGACATCACCTGAAACGAAGTGAACACGGCGATGACTCCGAGCAGCAGTCTGCGCATCTCCATCCGGGAGGTCATCAGCATAAGCGGCAGGGAAAGCGCCATCACTACCCACGCATAGACGGAAATCAGCATTCCGGCCTTCGCCTCCGTAAGAGCGAAATCCCCTCCGATGTCCGTCAGCAGCGCGATCGGAATGAATTCCGAGGTGTTGAATATGAACGCTGACAGTGTCAGCCCCACCAGAGCCATCCACGTTCTCAAGGACATTCCGGAGCCCTTGACCTGATCTGCCGTTAACATATTTTAATTTAAATACTAAGAAGCTGTTTAAAAATAATTCCGAAACTGTCTCGACAATTCCGCATAATAAAATGCGGGAACCATTTTTTAACAGCTTCTAACTAACCGGGCGCAAATTTAGAAAAGATTCCGTCTTGTTGTACCTTGCAGCACAACATAAGTGATGATAGAAAAAAATAGTTTGGTGCTTTTGCTCGTCTTTTTGGCTTAAATCTATTATTTCATCATCACTAAGTAAGCGATAAAGAATAAGTTGGTAGAGATTTATGCAGGATTTTTGAGGCTAGTTTTCTTTTGGAAG